>PMLK01000042.1:17823-45028 GCA_003158875.1 Chloroflexota bacterium | reverse complement strand
CGGCACCTTCGACATCTCGATCCTTGAGCTGGGCGAAGGCGTCTTCGAGGTCAAAGCCACCAACGGCGACACCCACCTTGGCGGTGACGACTTCGACCAGCGCGTCATCGAGTGGCTGCTGGCCGAGTTCAAGCGCGACGAGGGCATCGATCTGCGTAGCGACCCGCAGGCCCTGCAGCGGCTCAAGGAAGCTGCTGAGAAGGCCAAGATTGAGCTCTCGACGGCGACCACCACCGAAATCAACCTGCCCTACATGACCGCCCACGAGGGCAACCCCAAGCATCTGGTGATGACCCTCACCCGGGCCAAGCTGGAAGACCTCGTCGCGGATCTGGTCGACAAGACGCGTGGCCCGGTTTCGCAGGCTCTGCGAGACGCCGGCCTAAAGCCGGGCGAGATCGACGAAGTGGTTCTCGTCGGCGGTATGACTCGCATGCCGGCCGTAGTCGAGGCCGTCAAGCAAATGTTCGGCGGCAAGGAGCCGCATCGCGGCGTGAACCCGGACGAGGTCGTGGCCATCGGCGCCGCGATCCAGGCCGGCGTCCTGGCCGGTGAAGTCAAGGACATCCTGCTCCTGGACGTGACTCCGCTCTCGCTCGGCATCGAGACGATGGGCGGGGTGATGACTCGCCTGATCGATCGCAACACGACGATCCCGACGAGCAAGAGCCAGGTCTTCAGCACTGCATCGGACAACCAGACTCAGGTTGAGGTCCACGTTCTGCAAGGGGAGCGAGACTTCGCCCAGGACAACAAGACCCTGGGCAAGTTCATCCTGGACGGCATCCCGACCGCCCCTCGAGGTATCCCGCAGATCGAAGTCACGTTTGACATCGACGCCAACGGCATCCTCGACGTCAAAGCCAAGGACCGAGCCACCGGCCGCGAGACTCAGGTCCGCATTACGGCCAGTTCGATGCTTTCCAAGACGGACGTGGATCGGATGGTCAACGAGGCCTCCGTTCATGCCGACGAGGACAAGAGGCGCAAGGAAGAGGTCGAAACTCGCAACCAGGCTGACGCTCTGGCCTATCAGGCGGAGCGGACGCTTCGCGACCTGGGCGACAAGGTTTCCGCCGACGATCGAGCCGAGACCGAACGGCGTGTCGAGGCGGTTCGGACCGCTCTCAAGGGCAGCGACGTCGCGGCCGTGAAGACGGCCTCCGACTCTCTGGTCGAGCAGTTGCAGAAGGTCAGCACCGCGGCCTATCAGGCCGCTTCGGCAGCAGAGGCCGCCGGCGCTTCACCGGACGGCGAAGGCGATCACTCCGAACCCACGGACGGCCCAGCCGACCATGGCGACGAAGAGGTCGTCGAAGGCGAATACAAGGAAGCCTAATCCGACAGATTCATCCGACCTGTCAATGCGCCCTGTCGAGGGTGACTCGCTTGAAGCCCGGGCGTCAAAGCCCGGGCTTCACGATTCCCCGGAGCCGCCGCCGGAGCCCACTGTTCCACCGCCCGGACCCCCGATGAGCTGATCGTCGGCTGCCGCGGTCGGATCGTCGAACCGCGAACTGGGTTGGCCGATGGGCGGGTTCGTCGTTGACGGCGCGCCGAAAGCGGACGGGCCGAGGGCGCCGCCGCCGGACGTGAATGGCGCTCCGGGACGGGCGAATATCGATCCATCCGCGCCGGGTTCAGCCGCCCCGAAGCCGCCGCCCGGACCTCCCCCGAAAGCGCCGCCAAATGGGGCGCCGCGTCCGCCACCGAGTCCGCCACCCGGTCCAGTGCCGAAGCCGCCGACCGGTCCGTCCGCCGCGGGCGCTTCCGGCATGCTGCCCGCGACCCTCTCGACGATCCGGTCTTCGTCGTAGCCGCCGAAGTCGATCGCGTTCGTCTGGTTCGGTGCGGTTTGGCCGCGCTGCCCCGGCCTCGCCGCCCAGGACCGCGCCTTGCCGACGCGGACGAGCGTCTTCCTGGTTCGCTGGCGTTGGACGAGTCCCAGGGAGATTGGGATCAGCAGAGCGAGCGACACGGCCGACCAGCCGACGAAGCCGACCACGAGCACCGCGGCCGCCATCTGGCCGGCGCCGAGGCCGCTCGAATGCCAGCCGAAGAGGTCGTTTCGGCCGGTCATGGTCGCAACGCAGAAGAGCACGAAACCAAGGGCCGGAATCGCACTGACGGCGATGGCCATGGCGTTGGCGACGCGGAAGCTGCCGGACCAGGCCCAGGCCAGCGGCGATGCCATGTTCCCCTCTATCCCGAGCTTGGCATAGAGGTCGGGGAGGTGCTGGGATGGCCGCGAGAGCCACCCGCCGTCCAGCTCCAGGTGTCGATGGGCAATCTCGACCGCGACTACGCCCGCGATAAGGCCCGGAATGAAGTAGCCGCGCCATAGCAGCATGGCGGGCACGATCAGGCCAACGGCGATCCGGACTTGCGCCCAGGCCGCTCCTGCCCAGCACTTGCCGGCGCTGTATGGGTCGAGCAGGGGTTGGTCCGCTCCCAGGCCGGTGGCGTTGTTGGTGGAAAGGCCCACGAAGACTGAGAAGGAGAGCAGCGTCAAGGCCGCCAGAACGGCCGCCAGGACCAATTCCGTCTGGGTCAGCTCCTGTAGGCCGGGCGACATCTGCGCCCACGCCGAGCCGACGTGGCCGTTCTGGAGCAGGTCACTCGCGAACGGTATGACAGTCACCGCGACTACGGCGATGGCCGCCAGGAAGAGAAAGCTCAGGATTGTCGTGAAGTAGCCGAGCCAGCCGACCGACACGGATTGCCGCATAGCCAGGGATCGCGCTATGCGGCCTTTGACTGCGGCCACGGGGTTTGGAAATCTGTAACTCGGGACGGGAGTGGCGGGCACGGCCGTCGAGCGGGCGAACGAACTGCCGGTAGTTCGGGGCGCCGCCGGCAATGCCACCGGTCGCGAATACGTCGGAGGGGGAGTGGGGCGCGCTCCGAAGGCGGGCAGCTGAGGCGTCAGCATCGGCGGCGTGGGGGCGGGCTTGACGGGCGCGGCCACCTTGGGTACGGAGCCATACTTCTCACGGCAGCTGTAGCACTTGCCCGTGCCGGCTCGGTTGAGCGAGCGGCAATGTGCGCATACCCAGAATTCGTCCACGCGTCACCCCTATTGGTATGCCACGATGATAGGCCCGCCGGCAGGGGCGCGGGCCACGCCCAGATCGTCCCAGGACCATCGCTAGCCCGTGCCAATTTCCGGTCCGCCGGCCTGCCTTCGAATGGGCCCTGCCGCTCGAAGATGCCAGCGCCGCATGGCCGAGACCGCAGCCGCTTCACCGGGCATGCGGCTTCGGTCGTAGTACCGCGAGCGGCGGGTCGAGCGGGTCCGGACCCGCTCGGGGCGATCGTCTCGTATCCTTTTCAGGCATGGCAACGGAGCGGAGCTACTACGAAGTCCTGGGCGTCGAGCGCACCGCCGACGACGCGGAGATCAAGCGCGCCTTCCGCAAACTGGCTCAGCAGTGGCATCCGGACGTCAACAACGACACTGAGGCGGTCGACCGGTTCAAGGAGATCAACGAGGCCTATCAGGTCCTTTCGGATCCCAAGCGCCGCCAGGTCTACGACATGGTCGGTCGAGCCGGACTGGGCGACATGGGCGGCGGCTCGCCGTTCGGCGAGGGCTTCGGCGGCTTCGGCGATCTCTTCGACGCCTTCTTCGCCGGCATGGGCGGCCAGCAGGCCGGCGCGCGGCGCAACCGCCGCCAATCCGGGTCGGACCTCCGCTACGACTTGCGGATCACTTTCGACGAGGCCGTTCGCGGTATGGACAAAGAGATCGAGTTCGATCTGCTGGACCGCTGCGCAACATGCACCGGAACGGGCGCCACTCCCGGGAGCACACCGTCGACGTGTGCCGCCTGCGATGGGCGAGGCGAGGTTCGGAGCGTCCGGCAGACGATCCTCGGCCAGATGGTCAACGTCACCGCCTGCACGCGCTGCAACGGCGAGGGCCGGGTCATCGACTCGCCGTGCAAGGACTGCAAGGGCGAGGGACGACGCCAGCAGCACAAGAAGCTGCGCGTCACGGTTCCGGCGGGCATCGACGAGGGCCATCAGATCCGGCTTTCCGGCGAGGGCGAAGTGGGTCCACACGGCGGTCCGGCCGGCAGCCTTTATGTCGCGGTTCACGTGACCCCCCATCTGAAATTGCGCCGCGACGGCACCGAGATCTTCTACGACCTGCAGTTGTCGATCGCCCAGGCGTCGCTCGGGACGAGGGTCCGCATCCCGACGATCGAAGGCGAGGAGGATCTGGAGATCCGGCCCGGCGTCCAGCCGGCGACCGAGATCAGGCTGCGTGGCAGAGGCGTCCCGCACCTCCGCCGGGCCGGCGCGCGCGGCGATCTGCATGTCATCGTCCACGTGGCCGTGCCTACGAAACTCAGCAAGAAGCAGCGTCAGCTCCTCGAAGAGCTGGCCGCGGAATCCGGCGAGGTCGTATTGTCGGCCGGATTCCTGGATCGGATGAAAGATGCCCTCGAGTAGCGCCGGAGACTGGCCGGGCGCGAGCGAGCCGACCGACACGAGCGATCTCGCCGGCACGGGCGCTCTCACCGGACTCGGACCCGGCATCTGGGTCGAGCTGTCGGTTGCCGCCGACATCGAAGCGGTCGAGGCCGTTTCAGAGATCCTGACGCGCTTCGCGCCCGGCGGCACGAGCGTCGAACCCGGTTTCGGGCTGACCGACGAAGGTCTCGGCGCGGTCATCGACCCGTCCAAGCCCGCCATCGTTCGGGCGTATCTGCCCGGCCTCGATCCGGCCGCCGTGGAAGCCGCCATAGCCGAGGCGACCGCCGCTCTGGGCCACTTGCAGGCTTTCGGGCTGCGGCCGATCGGCGACCTGCAGGTCCGGACCGTTCGCGAGGCGGATTGGGCCGAGGCGTGGAAGAGCCACTTTCCGGTGCTGCGGATCGGGCGGCGCATGGTCATCCGGCCCACGTGGCGCCGCCACCACCGCCAGCCGGACGACGTGGTCCTGTCCCTGGATCCGGGCATGGCCTTCGGGACGGGTCTTCATCCAACGACCCGGCTGTGCCTGGCCGCCCTCGAGACGCTCGCAGACGAGGGGCTTCTGACCCAGGGCACCGGTAAGGGCGGCGCCGCTCGCGTCATCGACGTCGGCTGCGGCTCGGGCATCCTGGCGATTGCCGCCGGGAAGCTCGGGGCGGGCGAGCTACTCGGAGTGGACACGGACCCGATCGCGGTCGAGGCCACGACCGCCAATGCCCGCCTCAACGGTCAGTCGCGGCGGTTGCGGGTCCGTCAGGGCAGCGTCCCGTCCGGCGAGGGTCTCTTCGACATCGTTCTCGCCAACCTGATCGCGTCGCTGCTCGTGGCACTGGCCGAGCCACTGCGGGGCGAACTAAGGCCGGGCGGTCGCATCCTCGCCTCGGGCATCTTCCGCGATCGCGAAGACGACGTTCGGACCGCCTTCGAGGCCGCGGGCCTCAGACTCAGCCGTCGCTGGGCGGAAGAGGATTGGGTGGCTCTCGAGGCCATCGCCGAATAGCCGCCGCTGGGCCCGGGCACGCGGCGCCGTCACAGCGCGACCTCTAGGGCTTGATCACCGCCATATACACAGCCAGTCCGCTGCGCGCGTCGCCGTAGGCGTAGTAGACGACGCCGCCGGAGAACGTGGCGTCCTCGCGCAGGCCGACGCCGTTTGTCACGGCCGCCGCACTCTTCAGCCAATACTTGTCCGAGATCCGTGCCGGCGGCAGGAACGTCGCGCCGCCGTCGTAACTGAGGGTGTAGTAGGTCCGAATCCGGCCTACAGAGTCGCGAACGTGCCAGCCCAAGAAGATTGTCCTGCCACTGATCGCGAGCGACGGCTTGAAGTTGAAGCCGGAGACGGCGAAATCGCGACTCGTGCCGCCGAGCTCCACGAGTCTGATCTTGCCCTTGTTCTCGACGGCCAGCCAGGATTTCGAGGCGTCGTCTACGGCCAGACCGGACTGGAATTGAGTTTCCGTCAGGTCTGTATTGGTACTCCAGGTCGGGCCGCCGATAACCACCGCCTTGCCGTCGAAATGGACATGGGCGATCTCGTAGCCCCTGCGCCCGACGTTGGAGGACGATCCTTCGTTGAAGATGCTGGCGGTGCTCCAATGCTTCAGGCTGCTCTCGTAGAACGAGACGTAGGCGGTGCCGTCGGGCGCGGCCGCGATTCTGTAGCCGAGTCGCCACGCATACGGATAGCCGCTCGGCGCCGGTCCAAGGGGGACCTCGCCGTGGATCCAGGTCGAGCCGTCGCGAGAGGCGATGACACTCACCCCCGGACCGTACTTGTTCGCCAGCCAGTTGTAGGCGACGTAAACCGTGCCTAAGTTTGGGCTGCCGGGCCAGTCGTCGACCGCGATCGACGGGAAGCAGCCGACCCATGCGGGCGTGAACTTCTCGATGAACAGCTTCGACCACGTCTTGCCCATGTCGTCGCTATGGGTCACCGACATCTGGACACCGCCGCCGACCCCAACAGCGTCCCCGGCCCAGAGTCGCCCGTTGGGACCCCAGGCGACCATTCCGTGGATGTCCTGGCAGCGCGCGCCCCACGGATAGGATGGCGCCGACCACGTGGCGCCGCCGTTGGTCGTAATGCGGACGGCAGGCCGGCTGCAGCCGCTCGACGCCGACTGCCAGGCGATGTTCTCCGAGACGATCGCGACAACGCCCGGATGGAACGGGTCCGCTGCGCTGCTGGGCTCCGTTCCGGACGCCACGCGCTGCTCGGTCACTTGCGGCGCCGCCGGCAGCGTCGGTGAGGGCGTGGGGCTCGGGGTCGGGACCGGCGTCGGCAGTGGAGTGGCCGTAGCGGAAGGTGACGGCCTTGGAGTGGGCTGGAGCGTCGGCTGAGGCGTCGCGGTCGCCGATGCCGTTGCGACTGCCCTCAGCACAGCGGTACCCCCGGCCACCGCAAGCACGACGATGGAAGCGATCACCGCGATGGCGAACACGATCCTGAACACTCGGCGGCCGAGTGTGGTTGCCTCGGTTCTCACGTCCCGGCTGCTCCCCGCCCAGTCGACTGCCGCGCTCTCGGTTCGCGGTCATGTCCCGTGCGCGATTCTACGATCGCGGCGCGTCGAGCGTCGCCCGGAGTTGGATCGCGAGGCGTACGATCCGGCCGAGATGAAAGGCTCCGCCACCGAATCCCGCCCCCGCGCCGCCATCGCCAATCTCGGCTGCAAAGTCAACTTGGCCGAAATGGGCGCGGTCGAGCGAATGCTGCTTGGCAGGGGAGCGCAGCTCGTCGATCTCGATGAGCCGGCCGATCTCGTCATAGTCAACACCTGTGCGGTGACGGCGGTCGCGGATCGGAAGTCGCGCCAGATGCTGAGACGGGTCAGGCGGGCCAGCCCCAACGCTGCCGTATTCGTCACGGGATGTTCCGTGGCCGTCAATAGCGGTCCATTCGCCAGGGCTGATCCCTCGGCGCGTCTCTACGGCACGGGCTCGAAGGCGGCGCTGGCAGACGACGTCGCTGCGCACCTGGACTCGCACACGGACTCAGCGGCCCAAGTGCTCCAGGACGGCGGGTCGGCCCTCGGTCGCTCCGACTGCGCCTTTGGCCGAACCCGGGCTTTCGTCAAAGTCCAGGACGGCTGCTCGTTTCGCTGCACCTATTGCCTCATTCCGACGGTTCGCGGCGAGGAACGCTCCATGCCTGCAGACGGAGTACTCGACGAGATCCGACTGGCGCTGGCGGAAGGCCATCGGGAGGTCGTCTTGACGGGCATCAACGTCGGCTCGTACTCGGACGGCGATGTGACTCTGCCGAGACTGGTGCGTCGAATCCTCGAAGAGACGTCCGTGGAGCGGGTGCGGCTCAGCTCGGTGGAGCCGCAGCACGTGACGAGCGAGCTTCTCGACGTCTGGGCCGACTCGGGCGACCGCTGCCTGCCTCACTTCCACGTTCCGTTGCAGTCCGGAGACGACACGATCCTGCGGCGGATGGGCCGCCGCTACGACACCGCGTACTACGCCGCTCTCATCGAGCGGGTGCGCCGAACGTCCCCGGGGGCGGCCGTTCACGCGGACCTGATCGTCGGGTTCCCCGGCGAGGACGAGGCGGCGTGGTCCCGGACGGCGGAGTTCCTGAGCTCGCTGGATCTCGCCGGCGTCCACGTATTCCGATACTCGCCCCGACCGGGGACGCCGGCGGCGCGCATGATCGGCCGAGTCGACGCCACGACCCAGAAGCGGCGCGCCGCCGAGGCCCTGACTCTCGCGGCCGACGCGGCCGCCAAGTTTGCGTGCCGGCAGCTTGGCCGTGACATGCGGGTTCTGTTTGAGGGGCGACTCCCCGACGGGCGGTGGCTGGGCCACGCCGAAAGCCACGTTCTCGTCGCGGCGCCCGCGCCCGACGAGCGGCCGCTGCACAACGCCATATGCGTCGTCCGCGCCGAATCGATTGACCCCGACGCGGCGGATCGGATCGCCGGCCGCGTGGTGGTGTAACCCGTCGGCGGGTAGGCTGGCCGGCGCAAGAACTGCTGGCGCCGGGCGCGGCGAAGTAGCAAGATCGACAGGCCATCGCCGCAACGCCCAGCGGCACAGACTCAAGGGAGCGCGTCATGCCGTCGGAATGCCTCTTCTGCCGAATAGTCGCCGGCGAGCTGCCCGCGTCGCAGGTCTACTCAGACGATGCTGTCGTGGCAATTCGCGACATCTCACCCCAGGCCCCGACTCACATACTGCTGCTGAGTCGCAAGCACATCGCCTCGGTCAACGACATCGAAGTCGAAGACCAGGCGGTGGTCGGCAAGATGGCGGCCGTCGCAGCCAAGCTTGCCGGCCAGGAAGGCATCGCGGATGACGGTTACCGGCTCGTGGTCAATGTGGGTCGGAACGGCGGTCAGAGCGTCGACCACCTCCACGTTCACATGCTCGGCGGCCGGCGCATGACGTGGCCTCCCGGCTGATCTCGTCCCCGTGACCGGCGGGACCTCGGCTGGACAAGCCGCGCGGACGAGGGCTACACTCCGCGAGCCTGTCATCGGCCGGTTCGCTCGTGCGCCTCTGGCGCCATCGCGGCCCTGACCGTGACTGAGCCCCGAAGGAGGTGATTTCCGGATTGGCAGAAGTCCGTGTGGGTGAAAACGAGAGCTTCGAGAGTGCCCTGCGCCGGTTCAACAAGAAGATCCAGCAGAGCGGCATCCTGGCTGAGGCCCGTCGCCGCGAGCATTACGAGAAGCCGAGCGTGAAGCGCAAGCGCAAGGAAGCGAAGCGCAAGAAGGTCGCGCGTCAGACCAAGGACTAGCGCGAACTCCACGCTGTCGCATGGGTGCGCGGCCAAACGCTGGACGCGCGACCCACCCCGAGGAGCCACACCGGTGTCCCTCCGCGATCGTCTCGATGAGGAACTGAAGGCCGCTATGCGGTCGAATAACGGCGTGCGCAAAGATTCGCTGCGCATGGTTCTGGCGGCTGTGCAGAAGGCCGAGAAGGAAGGCAAGCACACGCTTTCCGACGAGGAGATGCTCGGCGTCCTGGCCAAGGAACTCAAGACCCGCAACGAGTCGGTCGAGACGTTCCGGGCCGGCGGTCGCCAGGACCTTGTCGAGAAGGAAGCGGCCGCGATCGCCGTGGTGTCTGAATTCATGCCGCAGCAGCTGACCGAGAGCGAGCTGCATTCGCTGGTCGAACAGGCCATCGCCGAAACGGGCGCGGCTTCGCCGAGAGACATGGGCAAGGTCATGGGCTGGCTGTCGCCCAAGACTCGGGGTCTGGCGGATGGCAAGGTCGTGAGTCAGCTGGTAACGCAGATGCTCGCCGCTCGCGCCACCGGATCGTGACGTAACTTCCGTGGCTACGGAGCGCTACGAGCGCACTCGCTCGTTTGGACGCGGCGACGCCATAAGGCTCGCGCTCGCGGCCGCTCCAATCATCCTCGCCCTCGCCGCGGGGGTCGCCGGCGACGTGACTTCAACGAGTCCCGGATACGCCGCCGACACAATCGCGAAGGCGGTTGTCGTCGCGCCGCGCGATGCCTTGATCCCAAACCCGATCAAGACGCAAGCAGCCAAGGACGCTGCCTCTGCCGCCGTCCCGCAGCAATACGACTACACCACCAGCGACGCGGAAACCATCGCGTCGGCCCAGTTGACCAAGTTGCATGACACGCTCGCGCCCATTGACGCCGCGTTTTCGTCAAGCCAGCCGCCGGCGTCGAGGGACGCCGCACTGCAGGCGATCCTGCCAACGGCGTTGCCGTTCCTCTCTACGACCGAGTCGAGCATCCTCGTCGGTCTTGATGCGTCCGGCTGGCACGCCGTCGAGTCGGCCGCGGAAACGGCTGTTACGCAGGGTGAGGCGACGGAGCTTCGCGACACGGATCTTGCGATCCGGAAGCTGACACTGGCTTCCGAGTACATGCCGGCAGGTCTGACCGCCAGCGAAGTCCAGCTTGCCTCGGCCATCGCCACGCCTATGTACGTGGCCAACTCGCGCTTCAGCGAAGCGTTGACCCGCCAGGCGCAGGTGGTCGCCGTAGCCAACACGGCACCGGTGTCGGATCCGGTGAAGGCCGGACAGGTGATCGTCGATCAGGGCCACCTGATCACAGAATCGGCGATGATCCAGATCCGCTATTTCGGCCTGGACGAGGTCGGCATCGATTGGGGCCGAGCCCTGGCCTGGATGTTGCTAGGGACGGTCGTCGTGGCCCTTATGCTCGGCTGGCTGTGGCGGGCGCGACCGGAATATTGGGCTCGCAGCCGCACGCTCATCCTGATCGGGATGATCTTCGTGATCTCCGTGTTGGCGGTGAAGTTTGCCGGGGGCAGAACCTGGTTGCCGTATCTTGTCCCCGCCGCGGCGGCCGGAATGGTGATGACGCTGCTGCTCGATGCCGGTGTCGGTGTCGTGACGGTCGCCCTCCTCGCCGTCCTGGCAGGACCCGTGAGTGGCGCTCCGACGGAGATCTCGGCCTACTACTGTCTCGGCGGTTTTGCCGGCATCCTGGCCATTCGCCAGGGTGAGCGGCAGCACTTCTTCGTTGAGGCGGGCCTGGCCGTGGCCGCCGCTCAGATCGCAGTCGTATGTACCTTCGCCATGCTCGGACTTCACGACGCCCCGACCACGGTGCAGCTGTGCGCCGCCGCGGCAGGTTCCGCACTTGTGGCCACGGTGATCACGTTGGGCAGCTTCTCGCTTCTGGGCAATCTCTTCGGGATCCTGACCGGCTCCCAGCTTCTGGAGCTGGCCAACCCGTCGCAGCCCCTGTTGAGGCGGTTGCTGATCGAGACTCCGGGCACGTATCACCACTCGCTGATGGTCGGCAACCTGGGTGAGAGAGCCGCGTCGGCGATAGGGGCCGATCCACTGCTCGTTCGAGCCGCCGCCTACTACCACGACATCGGCAAGCTGGCCAATCCAGTGGCATTCATCGAGAACCAGGTGGCCAACGAGAATCTGCACAACCAGCTAGAGCCGAGCGCGTCGGCGACGATCCTCAAACAACATGTCGCCGACGGCATGGACCTGGCCCATAAAGCCAGGCTGCCCAAGCCTCTGATCGCGTTCATCCCGCAACACCACGGAACCACGGTCATGGGTTATGTCTACGGCAAAGCTCGCGACGAGGCGGCCCTGCCGTTCGGCGGCGAGAAGACTGCGGCCGGAAAGGCCGCCGCCGACGCGGTCGACAAGAACCGCTTCCGCCACAATGGCCCCAAACCCCAATCCCGCGAGGCCGCGATACTCATGCTCGCCGACGGCGTCGAGGCTTCGGTGCGGTCTCTGTCGAGTCGCGACGAAGCCACGATTCGAGCCATGGTTAGCCAGATAATCCAGGACAGGTTGGGCGACGGACAACTCAGCGAGTGCGATCTGACCATCCGAGACCTGGAGAGCATCCATGAAGCTTTCGTAGGGCAACTGCTCGGTATGTACCATCAGCGGATCGCATACCCGCAAAGCAAGGTCGTCGAACTCGAATCCAGACGCGATCGCGGTGCGCGCTAGCCAATGGAGGGCGCTCGAACAATGGGGGACAAAGACCCAGGTCGTCTCCGGCCGAGCTTCGTCGCATGAGGCCAGCCCGACCCGATGACGCCGATGCCCTCGATTCGACCGATTCGGCTGCGACCGTTGGAGGCTCCGCCGCCCCGGAAGGCGCCGCTTCGTCGATTTACCTGCCCCCGTTCCGAATCGACCTGACCGTCCGTCCAGGCGTGCGACATCTGGTGTCGAGGCACCGTGTCGCGGCCGCCGTCCGGGCCGCGCTCGAAGTGGCCGGAGCGCCGGGACCTGCTTCGCTGGGCGTGGTTCTGTCCGGCGACGCGGAACTTGAGGATCTCAACTCGACGCACATGGGTCACGAGGGTCCAACCGACGTTCTGTCGTTCCCATTCTTTCCGCCCGAGGCGTTCCCGGCTCATCAGCGCGATGGCGATTCCCAGCGCGATCCTTGGGTGGCGGCGGCGCTGAAGCAGGCATTCGCCCTGCCGCCCGGCTTGCGGGCTCATCTCGGCGACATCATCGTGTCCGTCGAACGGGCGGAGGCCCAGGCTCATGAGGGCCGTGGCGGGCAGACTGGCGACGTGCGCTGGAGCGACGCGGACGAACTATTGCTTCTGGCCGTCCACGGCACCCTTCACATTTGCGGCTGGGATCACGCCGAACCTGTAGAAGAGGCGGCCATGCGAACCCTGGAGCGGCAGGTTCTGGCCGCGCTCAACGGCGGGCGGTCTTAGCGACGCCTCAGTCGGCATGGCCCAGGCCGGCGTGACCAGCCGGCCGGACCCTCCGTCAGGCCAGAATTGTGGCCAGGGCCGCGTTCAGCTCCGAGACGGACGATGCCGCAAAGCCGAGGACGATCGTCAGGGCCGTCGCCAGTCCCAGATCGCCAGCCGCCTTTTCGCTGAGCGAGAGGGTTAGTTCCGTGCCCTTGACGGCCCAACCCGTAACTCCGCCGTAGACTGCGACGCCGGCCTCATTGGTCAGGCAGTAGGTGTCCTGGCCGGCCTTGCGATCCGCGTCCGTAAACGTCAAGGATCTTTCGAAGACTAGATTCCAGCCTGAGGAATCCTCAAGCTCGGCCAGCGCCACGCCCGTCAGGGAGTCGTCGCGCCATACGGAGACCATCTGGGCAGTCAGCTTGGAAGGGGTGCTTGCACTCATGGCAGGGAAGGATCGGGCATCCGAGGCGGGTGGTCAATCGGATTCGTGCCTATCCGATGCGCGGCCGCACCTGTCAACTATCAGGAGCGGCTTCAACCGCCGCTCCTGATACCATCCGTGCGGGCCCTCCGAATGCGGATAAGGGCTAGTTTTGCGTGCCGCGCAGTGGCGCGGCGGCCAATTCCGGAGCAGCGGTGAAGATCGTAGTAGGCCTGGGCAACCCCGGAGCGCAATACGAGAAGACGCGCCATAACGTTGGCTGGATGGTCCTTGACAGGCTGGCCGACCGTGCCGGTTGGGGCGGCAAGGGTCGGACGCGCGATGCCTCAGCCATCGTCCAGGGCCGATATCGCGGCCTGGACCTCGTCCTCGTCAAGCCCCTCACCTTCATGAACGAATCCGGCCTGGCCGTTCGGAAGGTGCTCGCCCGCGAGCACGCCCCGCTGGTCGAGATGCTCGTGGTGTGCGACGACTTCGCCTTGCCGTTCGGCAAGCTCCGATTCCGCGAGGGCGGCAGCGCCGGAGGCCACAACGGCTTGAGGTCGATCATCGGTGAATTGGGCAACGAGCAGTTCAGCCGGCTGCGGGTGGGTATCGGCGATCCCGGCAACGACGCCATCGACCACGTCCTCAGCCAGTTCGGTCGGGGCGAGAAGGCGCGACTCTCCGAGCTGCTCGACGCGGCCGCGGATGCGGTCGAAGCCTGGGCTCGAGACGGCACGAACAAGGCCGCCAATCACTTCAACGCATTTGAGCTGCGGCCGTCCGACGAGGATCGATCGGCACCTCCCGGCGCTGTGGACGGCCCGCCCGGTCCGGATGGGATTCGGCGCACAAAGACGGGCTGGCGCAAATCCAAGCCACCTGAAGGCGGCGAATGACCGAGGAAGGCCGCTCTCTCCGCCGGCAGATCGAAGCCGCGCTGAGCGGCGAGGCAGATCCACTCGGTCCGGAAGGGCTGGGCTTGCCCGACAAGCCGGCCTCGCCGCCGGCCGATCCGGATTTCCCGGCCTCGCCCGACGATCGCGCTCCGGTGCGCCGCGGCAAGCGCGGCCGGGAGAGGCACATGGACGCGGGCGCAGCCGTCCCGACCGGGTCGTCGGCGCGCAAGCTCCCGAACCTGCGTGCCCTGCCGCCTCTCCTCCACGGCAGCGGGGCTTATGCGACCCTTCGTGAGCGGCTCGGTACCGGCGAGGCGACACTCCCGCCCGGCGGCCGGCATGCCTCGGTAGGAGCGGTTCCGCACGGCGCCAAGACGTTCCTCGCGGCCGCCTTCGCGCTTGGCGACGAGCCCGCAGCTCGCGGCATCGGCACCGACCCCGCCACCGGCATCGGAACCGGGACGCGTGGTGACGCGGCGGCCGCTCTCCGCGGTGAGCGGCTCGTATGGGTGGCGCGAGACGCCGAGATCGGCGATCGAGTCGCGGAAGAATTCCAGGCCTGGCTCGGCGATCCCGAGGCGGTGGCAGTGCTGGAGCCTCGAACGGCGCTGGCCTACGAACGCAGCGAGCTGGTTCGCGACGAGACTGCCGCCCGTGTCGCCGCGTTTGCCGCCTGGCGATCGGGCAGGGCGCAGGTTCTCGTGGCCAGCGTCCAGGCGCTTCTCCAGCACACTCTCGATCCGAGCGAACTTTCGACGCAGCCGCGCCGGCTGCGGATTGGGGCGCGAATCCATCGCGACGACCTGCTCCGCGATCTGCTCACGCTGGGTTACGACCCGGTTCTCGAGGTCGCTGGCCGAGGCGAATTCGCCCGCCGCGGCGGCCTGGTCGACATATTCCCCTCCTCGGCGCCGTTGCCGATACGCATCGAACTTTTCGGCGACGAGATCGACTCGATGCGAGTCTTCGATCCCACCGACCAGCGCAGCCTCCACCCCGTGGACGAAGTGGTCTTGCTGCCCGCCAGTGAGTTCCTGGTTCCGGAAGGTGGCGTCGCCCAGATTCGCGATCGCGTTTCGCGGCTGCCCGGCCGAGCCAAGCTGCCGGAACGGCTGGCCGCGGATCTGGCCAGGTTCGAGGAGGGAGTGGCGGCCGGCACGGGCGAGCTCGGGGCTCACTCCGGTCACATCCACGATGTCGGGGCCGCAGCCCGGGCATTCGACACCGGCGACGCCGCCGAGGTGTGGACCGCCGTGCTGTGTCCATCGACGGGCCTCGACCACGTGCCCGCCGAGACGTTGCTCGTTCTCGACGAACCCGGCGACATTGCCGATGCCGCCGATTTCCTGTGGCGCCAGGCGTCGGAGCGCCGCGCCGAGCTCATCGCCGCAGGCGAGTTGCTGGACCAGTGGCCGGAGGCCTACCTGAGCCCGAGGGAATGGAAGTCGCGGCTGTTGCGCGGCCGCACCCTGGAGTTGACGTGGGAGCCGGACGCGCCCGCACCAACAGGCGGCGGCACTCCCATGGGCGACATCTTCGGTTGGCGCGAACCGCCGGTTTCGGCGACTCGAGCCGCCAGACTCGGCGACATGGTTCGAGCCTGGACGTCCGAGGGAGACCGGGTCATTCTCGCGTCCGACCAGGCGCCCCGGTTGACCGAAGTGCTCGCCGAAGGCGGCCTGCCTACCGGCGTCGTGGAACACCTTGCCGAAGCTCCGGCGCGCGGAACGCGGACGCTTCTGGGTCGCAGCCTCAACGGCGGTTTCTGCGGCGGTCCCGACGGGCTAATGCTCGTGACCGATCGCGAGCTGTTCGGCAACGTCCGAGTCCGGCGCCCCAAGGCTCTCCGTAGAGTGGTTCCGCGCGACGTCCTCGAGCGGCTGACTCAAGGCGATCTCGTCGTTCACATCGACCACGGCATCGCGCGTTATGAGCGGATGCTGCGCCGCGGAACCGAAGGCGACGAGCGCGACTATCTGGAGCTGAGCTTCTCCGGGACGGACAAGATCTACCTGCCGGTCGAGCAGATCAACCGCATCAGCCGCTACTCCGGCGGCGAGAATCCGGCCCTCTCCAAGCTGGGCGGCGCCGAATGGCTGAGGACCAAGCAGCGGGTCAAGAAGGCGGTCACCGACCTCGCCAAGGAGTTGCTCGAGATTTACGCCGCTCGCGCCGCCGCCCCCGGACATGCCTACGAACCGGACACTCCCTGGCAGCAGGAACTCGAGGCCTCGTTTCCTTACGAGGAGACGCTGGATCAGTTGCGCGCCGCCGCCGAGGTCAAGCTCGACATGGAGGCCGGCCGGCCGATGGACCGCCTTGTAGTCGGCGACGTGGGTTACGGCAAGACCGAAGTCGCGCTGCGTGGCGTGTTCAAGGCCATCCAGGGCGGCAAGCAAGTGGCGGTCCTGGTGCCGACGACCGTTCTCGCCGCCCAGCACTTCGCCACGTTCAGCCAGCGCTTCGCCGCATTCCCCATCACGGTCCGGCTGCTGTCTCGTTTCGTGGCCACCCGCGATCAAGACGCCACGATCGAAGGCCTGGCGGCAGGCTCGGTGGATCTCGTCATAGGGACGCATCGATTGCTGAGCAAGGATGTCCGGTTCCACGACCTCGGTCTGGTGGTCGTCGACGAAGAACAGCGTTTCGGTGTCGCGTCCAAGGAGCGGCTCAAGAAGCTCCGCCGCGAAGTCGACGTGCTCACTCTCTCCGCAACGCCGATCCCGCGGACCCTCAATCTGGCCCTGGCCGGCGTGCGCGACCTCTCTCTCATCGAGACGCCGCCGGAGGATCGGCTGCCGATCCAGACGCGCGTGGCGGAAGCCTCTACCGGTCTGGTCCGCGACGCGATCCTGCGCGAGCTCGATCGCGGCGGGCAGGTCTTCTTCGTCCACAACCGTGTGGAGACGATCGAGGCGCAGGCAGAGCAGCTCCGCCAGCTGCTGCCCGGAATCCGTATCGCGGTCGGCCACGGCCAGATGCCGGAGGGCCATCTCGAGAAGGTCATGATCAACTTCGCGAGTGGCGCGTCGGACGTGCTCGTTTGCACCACGATCATCGAGTCGGGGCTGGACATCCCCAACGCGAACACGATCGTCATCGACCGGGCGGACACGCTCGGCCTGGCNNCAGGCCATCTTCAACGCCTCCGAGCTGGGTGCCGGATTCCAGATCGCACTCTCCGACCTGGAGATCCGTGGCGCCGGCAACATCCTTGGGGCGGAGCAGCACGGCCACGTTGCGGCCGTCGGTTTCGACCTCTACACGCGGCTCCTCGCCGACGCCGTGGAGGAGCAGAAGGCCGAGTTCGAAGGGCGTCCGGCGGAGATCGAGCGGCCCGGCGCGACGGTCGATCTGCCGATCGACGCCCATCTTCCCGACGATTACGTTCCGGAAACCTCGCAGAAGCTCGAGTTGTACCGCCGACTCGGCCGCGTCAAGACTGCCGGAGAGCTGGCCGCGTTCCGCCAGGAACTGGTGGATCGGTTCGGGCCGCTGCCGCAGCCGGTGCTGAAGCTTCTCGAGGTCGTCGAGCTTCGGATGGCCGCCGAGGGCGCCGGCATCGCGTCCATTTCGCGTGAGGAGGGCGAACTCGTCGTCCGCCTCGGTACGTTGTCCCGGGCTGCGGCCATGCGGGCCCTGGCCCCGATGGGTCGCGACGTCGTGCGTTTCGGCACGAACCAGGCCCGAATCCGTCTGCCTCGTGACCCGGCTCGCTCGTGGAGCGTGGCGCAGGCCGTCGTCTCGCGCCTCGTACCGGCCGCCGATGAGCAGCGCCTGCAGCGTGAGCGAGCGGCCCTGGCCCAGGCACGTCCGGAATAGGCGGCCCGAGTCGCCGCCGGCGGCGACTTGCCGGTGGCGACTTGCCGGTAGCCCGCATCGCGTAACCTAGTGGTGCCCGCGCACAACCGTGAGGGAGTAACCGGGAGGTTCGCCCAGGAAGGCGAACCGAGTCGTCCCACCCGTTTCGACGGCCGCCGGAAGGACCTGGGATGGTGACTTCGGAAAAGCCGCTATCGGGCGCGGCTCGCTCCGGCAAAAGGCGCGGTTCGGGCGAGCGTGAAGGCTTCCGCCCGGACATCGAAGGCCTGCGCGGGATTGCTGTCGCGATGGTCGTGCTGTTCCACGCCGGCTTGCTGTCGCAGTCGTCGACCCAGCTGAGCGGGGGATTCATAGGCGTCGACCTGTTCTTCGTCGTATCCGGCTTCTTGATCACCGGGTTGTTGATCAGGGAGCGTGAACGCGACGGTCGGATCAGCTTCTCGCGTTTCTACGCCCGTCGAGTCCGTCGCATCCTCCCGGCCGCGATCGTGGTCCTCGTCGTCACCCTTGTTGTTTCGAACGCGGTCGTCACCCTGATCGACAGGTCGTCGACCATGGAAGACGGCGCCGCCTCCGCCCTGTCGATCGCCAACATCCGCTTCGCGATGACCACCGACTATTTCAATCCGGTGAGCTATTCGCCGTTCCTTCACTTCTGGTCGCTCGGGGTGGAGGAGCAGTTCTACTTCATCTGGCCGGCCTTGATGGCGGTGGCGGCCTGGAAGCTGCCTCGACTGGGAGCTGCGATAGCACTGGTCGTCGTGATCGTCGCATCGTTTGCGGCGAACCTCGTCATTACGGACGTATCGCCGAGCGTGGCTTTCTACCTTCTCCCGACCCGGGCCTGGCAGCTGGCAGCGGGTGGGTTGCTCGCCGTCCTGGCAGGCTCCACCGACCGCCTGCCACGGGCATTGCGGGGCCTGTTCCGCGAACTCGTATCGTTCGCCGGCTGGGTTGCCCTGTCCGCACTGGTGATTGCCGCCGGAGCGATCGATTTCTCGGTCCTGCCGTACCCAGGTGCCCTGGCCCTGGTGCCGACCGTGGCGGCGGTTCTCCTGATCGCCTCGGGCCAGAACCGGTCGGGCCCCGGCCTGGCCCTTCGGCTGTGGCCTTTCCGATTCCTGGGCAAGATCAGCTACTCGCTGTATCTGTGGCACTGGCCGATCTTCGTCCTCGGCGGCCTGATCCTCAACGGCCCTATCCAGCAGCCCCTCGAACCGCGCCAGGCGGTCGAGCTGGCTCTCCTGTCCGTGCCCGTCGCCACGCTGAGCTGGCTGCTCATAGAGGAGCCATTCCGACGCGGCTACATCCCGCTGCCGCGGCCCGGTCGCATTGTGGCGCTGGGAGTCGCCGTCATGCTGATCGTCGCCGCTGTGGGCACTTCCTTCGATTTCAGTGCCCAATCCGCTCTGGCCGGCGTGGACGCCCCGGCTCCGACTCTGGCCGCGGAACAGCCGACCGACACGCCTGCCCAGACGCCCAGCCCCACTCCGGCCCGGAGCGCTTCTCCGTCTGCTTCGGTCGTCGGGGCCTCGCCAACTCCCGCCTTCACGCCCGGGCTATCGCCATCGCCGGTCCCCCACGCCCCGACGTCCTACGCGGTCGCCGGTCTGAAGCCCTCCCTGGGTGCTGCGGTGAAGGACTATGAGCAGCCCTGGCACGACGGCTGCCTGGGCTTCGACGCAGCCACGTCGCCCAGCACTTCGGCCAAGTGCGTCTACGGCAACAAGAGCGGCACGTATCGGGTCGTGCTGCTCGGCGACTCGCACGCGTCGGCGATATTCCCGGGAGTCAATCAGGTCGCCAAAGCCCATGGCTGGAAGCTGGTCCCGTACCTGAAGATCAACTGCCCATTCACCGACATCAAAATGCGCGAGATCAACCTCAAGCGGGAGTACACGGAATGCGAGACGTGGAATACGAACGTACTCGCGAGTCTCAATGCCAATCCCCCAGATCTGCTTCTGATCTCCGAGAGCCGCTGGTTATTCCCCCTCACAGGCAACGACAGCCCCGGCGCCGACGGCGCTGCGTTGGGCCGTATGATCGCCAATGTTCCGGCCACCACCAGAGTCGTGATCATTCAGGATCCGCCACTGCCCGGACTGACTGACGACGTGCCGACGTGTCTGTCGGCGAATCTGAGCGACTATCGAAACTGCGCCTACCCTCGAAATCGAGGGTTCGGGTCATCTATGGGCACTCGCGAGAAGGCGGCTGCTGCCGCGACCGGGGCGGGTCTGATAGACCTGACCGCCACCATCTGTCCCGGCACGGCGGCCTGTCCGGCCGTCCTGAACGGGACGATCATGTGGCGCGATCAGCAGCACTTGACGGCGACCTACGCCGCCACGCTCGGCCCGGCGATCGACAGCCAGCTGTGCGCGATTCTGAGTCGCTGGGCAGCGGCGGCGGTCAAGCCGTCATAGACCCGGCGGATGTCGACCTCGAATCGTCCATCTGAGGCTCGAAGTCGTCCGAGCCTGCGGTAGACTTCCTGGCGAAGCTTGACGCCACCCACCTGGAGGACCACCTCGACCATGTCAGCCGAGGACTTGCGCGCAAAGATCCGCGAGATTCCCGACTTCCCAAAGCCGGGCATCCTGTTCTACGACATCACGACCCTTCTCAAGGACGCCGCAGCCTACAAGGAAGCGATCGATCTCATGATCGAGCCGTATCGCGATTCCGGCGTCGACCTGGTCGTCGGCATGGAGTCCCGCGGCTTCATCTTCAGCGGCCCAATTGCATACCAGCTGGGAGCCGGCTTCATCCCCGTCCGCAAGCTGGGCAAGCTTCCGGCGGAGACTATCTCGGTCGAATACGCGCTTGAATACGGGTCCAATACGCTGGAGATCCACAAGGACGCGATTCGGCCCGGCCAGCGAGTTCTCGTCGTGGACGACCTGCTCGCGACTGGTGGCACCGTTCGAGGCACGATTGAACTCGTCGAGCGTCTCGGAGGCAAGATCGTGGGGCTGGCGTTCCTGGTCGAGCTGCTGTCCCTCAAGGGTCGTGAGCGTTTGGCCGATTACGAAACGACGAGCGTCATCGAGTACTGATCCGCGGATGATTTGGTGAGGCACGCCGCTCGTCTGGAATCGGAGTCCGTATTGACGAGGTGGGGCTGCGACATCATGAGCATTCGCCTGTGGTAACCGCCGTTACCGTGACTCGGCGCGACCGGGCGATCGTCGTTCAGGAAACCTCGGATCGGGCGATGCTGAGAGCGTTCCTGGAAACGGACCGCCTCTTTTCCGCGTACGCACTTTGCGACCTGGACGACCGCGAGTTCATCCGTACTCGTTGGGGAGTAGCCCTCGTCGGCGGCGAGCCGATAGCGGTGGTGCTGCAGTACGCGGGCTATTCGCCCCAGCCCGTCTTCGTCATGGGCGACAACGACGGTGTCGAGGCCATCCTCGCCAACGTCATCCGGCCCCGCACCGCCTACGTTGCAACTCGCAGGGAGAATCTGCCTGCCCTCGCCACTAACTACCGTGTGGAGCCGGGAGGCAAGATGGTGCGGATGTGGGTCGACGCCGCCCATTTCCAGCCTATCAAGTCCGAGGTGCAGCGGCTCCTGCCCGTCGACATCTCCGAGCTGAACCGGCTCTATCAGCTGGGTTTCGCATCGTGGTTGCCGGCGAGCGCCATCAGCGACGGCCTGTACTACGGCGTCCGCGTCAACGGCCGACTCGTTTCGGCGGCCGGCACGCACGTGATCAGCCCCGCGGCGCGGTTGGCGGTTGTGGGCAACGTCATGACTCACACTGACTTTCGCGGACGCGGCTACGCTACCGCAGTAACCGGAGCGGTGACCGCGGAACTGCTGAAGATCTGCGACCAGATCGTGCTCAACGTCCGGGCGGACAATCCACCGGCGCTGGCCGCCTATCGGCGACTCGGCTACCAGGCATACGTGTCTTTTGAAGAGCGGCTGGTTCATCGGTCTGAGCTGCCCTGGAGCGGCTGGACCGGAGCGCTGCGTCGCATCCTCTCTCGTAAGGAGTCTTGAATCGGATGACCATCCAGAACCCAGCCGCCCCGGGATCCGCCGCGGGCGCGTCCAAGCTGCCGGCGCATGACGTCGCCGACCTCAGCCTGGCCGCCGAAGGCAAGCGCCGCATCGAATGGGCCGAGCGCGAGATGCCGGTTCTCCGGCTGATCCGCGAACGCTTCGAGCGCGAGAAGCCGCTTGCCGGCCTCCGCCTCGCCGCTTGCCTGCACGTCACCACCGAGACCGCGAACCTGGTCCGGACGCTCAAGGCCGGTGGCGCGGAAGTCGTTCTGTGCGCTTCCAACCCGCTCTCCACGCAGGACGAGACCGCGGCGGCGCTGGTCGCCGAATACGGCATCTCCGTGTTTGCCCGACACGGCGCCGATCGCGACATGTACTACAAGCATCTCAACGCCGCGGCCGACGTTCGACCGCACATGACCATGGACGACGGCTGCGATCTGGTGACCCTGATCCACCAGGAGCGGCGAGACCAGCTGACCGAGATCTTCGCCGGTACCGAGGAAACGACTACCGGCGTCATCCGGCTAAAGGCCATGGCTGCCGACGATGCCCTCGGGTATCCGGTCATCGCCGTCAACGAGGCCCTCACCAAGCACCTCTTCGACAACCGTTACGGCACCGGCCAGTCCACGGTCGACGGTGTCATCCGCGCCACGAACCTGCTGATCGCGGGTCGCCACGTCGTCGTCGCCGGCTACGGCTGGTGCGGCAAGGGCATCGCCTCCCGCTTCCGCGGTATGGGCGCGCAGGTGGCCGTGGTGGAGGTAGATCAGGTCCGGGCGCTCGAGGCGCTGATGGACGGCAACCTCGTCATGACGATCGGCGACGCGGCGTCGTGGGGCGACATCTTCGTCACCGCCACCGGCGACATACACGTGATCCGGCCCGAGCATTTCAGGAAGATGCGCGATGGCGTGATCATGGCCAACTCCGGCCACTTCGACTGCGAGATCGACTTGCCGGGTCTGACCGAACTCGCGGGCGACAAGATCCGCGAAGTCCGTGAAAACGTCGTCGAGTACACCGTCGGCGGCAAACGGTTGCACGTCCTGGCCGAAGGCCGCCTCGTGAACCTGAGCTGTGCCGCGGGGCATCCCGCGTCGGTCATGGACATGAGCTTCGCCAACCAGGCTCTTGCCGGCGAGTATCTCGCCCAGAAGCACGCCGAGTTGCCGAAGGGCGTCTACGACGTGCCGCAGGAGATCGACGTGGAAGTGGCCCGCCTCAAGCTGGCGGCCCTGGACATCGTCCTCGATCCGCTAACCCCGGAGCAGGTCAAGTACCTGGCATCCTGGCAGCACGGGACGTGAGCCGCTAACCCAAACTACTTCCCCCGGCGCCTGGGCGATTTCGCTCAGGCGCCTTTCGAGCCGGGCAAGGCGGGCCCGCCATCGGCTGGTCGGGCATCTCGGGTATTCGGCATGGCCGGTATCGCTCCTGACCACTCGCCCATTTCTGACCAATTCCACCCCCGACGACCCTAAGTGAAGACTCGGCGCCCCGCCGCCGGTTGGGCTATCGAAGACACTAGTGACGGGCTCATCCCCTGGCTTGGCTGGTCTCGGGCAGATCGGCATCGAATCTGGGCTCGGATTGACGCTTCGGTTCGCGTTTCGTCGCCCCGGGCGTCATTGGGCGAAGAAACCGGCCGATAGGGCCAACAGCGTCGCCCCGGGTGTCATTGGGCGAAGCTCAGGGCGGCCCGTCTGCGTGGCCCTGCCCGTGACGGCCCGGCTCAATGCCCGGGTTCGCCCCTTCCGTCAAGCTGCCACGCGCTCCCATGCTAACCTTCCCTCCACACCTGTCGAACTAACATCCGCGCGCCGGCTGGGCGCTCTGGGAGAACGATGACTAGCATTCTCGACGATTCGCAATACCTGTTCACATCCGAGTCGGTGACCGAAGGCCACCCAGACAAGATGTGCGACCAGATCTCCGACGCCATCCTGGATGCCATCCTGGCGAAAGACCCTTTCGCGCGAGTCGCCTGCGAAACGGCCACTACGACCGGCCTGGTGGTGGTCCTTGGTGAGATCAGCACCTCAACGTACGTGGACTTCCAGGCGGTCGTCCGTGACACCGTCCGCGACATCGGATACACCAACGCGGACTACGGCTTCGACTACGAGACGTGCGGCACGCTGGTCAGTGTCAAGGAGCAGTCGCCCGACATCGCAATGGGCGTGGACGACTCGCTCGAGACTCGCGGCGACGGCACGACCGTCACCAAGACCGAGTTGGGCGCGGGTGACCAGGGCATGATGGTCGGGTTCGCCTGCCGCGAGACCCCCGAACTGATGCCGATGCCGATCGCCATGGCGCATCGTCTCGCTCGTCGTCTGGCGGAAGTCCGCAAGAGCGGTCAGCTGCCGTACTTGCGGCCCGACGGCAAGACGCAGGTCACCGTTGAGTACGACCACGGCGTCCCGAAGCGCATCGCGAACGTCGTCGTTGCCGCCCAACACGACGCCGGCGCCGACATGGCCAAGCTCCGTTCGGACATCATCGAATCGGTGATCATGCCGATCGTCCCGGCCGAACTGCGCAAGACGGATCCGGTCATGCACATCAACGCCACGGGCCGTTTCGTAATCGGCGGTCCCATGGGCGATGCCGGCCTGACCGGCCGCAAGATCNNCACGTACGGCGGCATGGCCCGCCATGGCGGTGGCGCCTTCTCGGGCAAGGATCCGACGAAGGTAGATCGCTCCGCCGCGTATGCCGCGCGCTGGGTGGCCAAGAACGTCGTTGCCGCCGGACTGGCGGATCGGTTCGAGATCGAGCTGGCCTACACCATCGGCGTGGCCCGGCCGGTGTCGATTTCGATCGAGACGTACGGGACGGCCAAGGTCCCCGATGAGAAGATTCTGGCCGCGATCCAGAAGATCTTCGATCTCCGCCCGTCCCGGATCATCGAGGTTCTGGACCTGCGCCGGCCCATCTACCAGCCGACCGCCGCATACGGCCACTTTGGACGGATGGACCACGACTTCCCCTGGGAGCACACCGACAAGGCCGCGGCGCTTGCCGCCGAGTGTGGGGTCGCCGTGCCTGCGGCCGCCGGCCGCTAAGCAGACGTGTACGCGGTCGTTCTTGCGGGTGGCGGTGGGACGAGGCTTTGGCCGCTCAGCCGGCCTGAGTGCCCAAAGCCGTTTCTGAACCTGCTGGGCGATCAGACGCTGATTCAGCGAACCGTGGCTCGGCTCGCCCCGCTCGTGGCCCCGCAAGACGTCTACGTCATCGCCGAATTGCGCCACCTGCCGCTTATCGAGGAGCAACTGCCGGCGATCCCGGCCGCGAATCGAATAGGGGAGCCGGTGGGCCGCAATACGGCCGCGGCCGTGGCGCTGGCCGCTGAGGCGATCGATCGACCAAGCGACGAGGTCATGCTTGTCCTCGCGGCCGATGCCAACATCGTCGATGAAGAAGGATTCCGGGCCGCATTGATCGCTGCGGCTGAGGTGGCTCGGGGCGGTCTTCTGGTGACACTCGGAATATCGCCTGATCGGCCGGAGACGGGCTACGGCTACGTCATGGCACGACCGCCGGCCCGCGAAGTCGCCGGTCGCCAGACTTTTGCCGTGGATCGTTTCGTGGAGAAGCCCACGGCCGATCGAGCGGCCGAGATGATCGCCACCGGTCTGGCCAGCTGGAACGCCAGCATCTTCGCCTGGACTCGCGGCACGATCCGCGACCGACTCGAGCGACACTCCCCGGATATCCTGCACGCCGTCCGCGCCATCGCCCAGAACGGAACCGCCGATGCCATGGCCACGGGCTATCCATCTATCCGGGCCACGTCCATCGACTACGCGGTCATGGAGCCGGCCTCGCTGGAAGGCGGCGTCTCCGTCGTGCCGATGAGCGTCGGCTGGAGCGATCTGGGCAGCTGGTCGGCCTTGAAGGACGCCTGGCGAGACGCCGCCGGCCCTCGGGCGCCGGGTGTCGTGGGTCTGGGAAATCGCCGCGACCTGGGATCCACCGACAGCATGGTCATCGCCGGAGAACGTCTGGTGGTGACGATCGGGCTGCGGGACGTCATCGTTATCGATACACCTGAAGCGTTGCTGGTCTGCTCATCGGAGCATGCGCAGGAAGTCAAGACCATCGCCCAGGAATACCCGAACCTCAGCCGGGAATTCGCGGCGAAGCATGAGGAGAAGTCTTGAGCGGAAGCTCGACCGATTACGAACCGACCAGGATCGCCTTCGGCACCGACGGCTGGCGGGCCAAGGTCGCCGACGAATACAACTTCGTCAACGTCCGGCGCTGCGCCCAGGCCGTGGCCGAATATGTCATCGCCGCGGGTCAGCAGAAGCGCGGCATCGTCGTCGCCTACGACCGGCGCTTCGTCAGCGAGCACTTCGCCGCCGCCGCCGCCGAAGTCGTCCTGGCCCACGACATCCCGATCGTCTTCGGCGAGCGGGCTCTACCCACGCAGATGTCGTCGTTCGAAGTTGTCCAGCGCAAGGCCGCGGCCGGCATCGTCATTACCGCCAGTCACAACCCCTGGACCGACAATGGCTTCAAGATCAAATCGCCGACCGGCTCAGCCGCTGGGCCGGAGATGCTCGTCGACATAGAGCGTCGCATCGCTGCCGCTGCGGGCAAGCCCGTCCCGACTCGACCCTTCGCCGACGCCGAAGCCGCCGGCCTGGTGGAACGGTACGACTCGTACGACGCCTACCGCGAATTCATCGGCACGAACCTGGATCTGGATCGCCTCCGGGCCGCCGATATGCATCTCCTCGTCGACCCGCTGTACGGCTCGGGATCGGGCTGGATTCCGCGGCTGCTGGCGGGTGGCAAGATCCGAGTCACAGAGCTCCATTCCGAGCGAAACCCGTACTTCGGCGGCGTGAATCCAGAACCGATTCCGCCGAACGTGGATGAAGCTCTGCGAACCATCGCCGCCGGCCGCTTCGACCTGGGCCTGCTGCTCGATGGCGATGCGGACCGATCCGGCGCTGCCGACGAGCGCGGCTCGTTCGTGACCACGCTCCAGATCTACGCCCTGCTGATGTACTACCTCGCCGAACATCGTGGCCTCCGTCAGCCCGTCGTGAAGACCGTCAACGAGACTTCGATGTCGGAGCGGTTGGGTGAGCGCTACGGTATCGAAGTCCATGAGGTCCCGGTTGGGTTCAAGTATGTCGGACCTAAGATGATCGAAACCGGCGCGATGATGGGCGGCGAGGAATCCGGCGGCTACGGTTTCGGCATGCACCTTCCAGAGCGCGACGGCATCTTCACCGACCTGATGCTGCTCGACCTGTTCCTGCGCGAGAAGGACGCCGGTCGATGGCCGGTATCCAACGCGATTGCCCATCTCCACGAGATCGCAGGGCCGTCCTGCTACCGTCGCGTCGATGTCCATTTCGATCGG
>PMLK01000042.1:0-17809 GCA_003158875.1 Chloroflexota bacterium | reverse complement strand
CGCCGACGACGGATCGTGGCTGCTAGTCCGCTTCAGCGGCACTGAACCCCTCGTGCGCGTGTACACGGAAGCGGCCTCGTACGAAGCGGTGGACGCGAATCTCGTCGCCGGTGAAGCCATGGTTCGAGCCGAGTAGCTGACTTCCGAGTCTTGACTCGGTCATCTCGGCCCACAAGGAAGAAAGTACCAGCGAGTTTGGCGATCGCGGGACGGAAAGGCCCGTCCGGGAGTCTCTCGCAGCTGTACAGTGAAGGCCTAACTGCTCACCGCCGCGACCCCGTGGCAGAGCAGTGAAACTCTTCGGGGCAGGCAGGGCGACGGAGGGATATTGGCAATGAACAGCTCTCTCATCGGGAAGGTCGAGAAGGCCAACCGCTACGCCCGCGAGCTGGATCGGATCTCATTCCAACAGCTCGCGGTCACGTTTAACGGCGATAACGACACCCACACGGTCACACTCGACGCCGAGTCCTGGCACTGCACATGCCACTTCTTCGAGAGCTGGAACTCCTGCGTACATGTCCTTGCCCTGCAGAAAATCCTGGGCGTGATGCTTCCCGAGCCGGCTCAGGTTTCGATCTTCAACACTCAGCCTGCCGTACCTGCCTGAGACGACGCCTCGCCTGCGGGACACATCTGCAGGTCGCGACTACCATTGACTGCGTCCTGCTGCGACACCGGGACACCTAACAGCGAGGAGCAGTCTTGAATAGCCAGCGTTTGCGCCTGTCGGTGCTTGGTTCCGTCCTGGTGCTCGTGGCCGTCGCCTTCTCGGCGTGTACGGCCGCCAGCCCGACGGCCATCTACATCTATGCGACACCTGTGCCGGCGACCGACACTCCGATGCCGACCGATACCCCTATCCCGACCGACACTCCGACGCCAGCGGCAACTCAGATCGTGACCGGAACGCCTTCCGCTTCGCCGTCGGGATCGCCCTCGGCGAGCGCAACGCCCATCGGGGCCGCCTGCACCGGCAGCGCCGACAATCAGGCCTGGTTCGCAGGTGAGGCGAAGCACCTGACCAAGTTCACCATGTACTGCGGCCACCTGCCTTCCGGCTGGCACCTCTCCAGCGCCAACGACAACTACAACAAGGGTGGCTGGCTCGTGGTGACCTACTCTGGGCCCAGCGGTGCCAAGCTGACGCTGCAGGAAGGTGCCTACTGTCTGACCTCGGCCTCGGCTTGTGCTCCGTCCGCGTCGGACATCGGCCCCAGCAATTTCGCAGACCTGAACGGCGAGTTGTACGGCCTCAGTGGCGGCTCGGGCTACGCCGTCTACGTCAACCCCGGAACCAGCCAGGCTTACGCGGCCACGGGCACCAAGGTGTCGCAGGCGGCGTTGGTGAGTATCGCCAACGCATTGGTGAAGGTTCCGAGGTCCTGATCGATCGTCGCCGAAATCACCGGCGGGGCTGGAGTCCAATCACGTTCCTCTGGCGCCGCCACAATCAGGTGTCGCCAATCCGTCACAGCCACGGAGACGTCAGATTGACGTTCGCGATGATCGCCGACAGGGCGGCCGTCGACTAGCATTTATGGGTGCGAGCCCAAGTGGGGTCGGCCCGACCACGGACGGAGAGGGATATCCCGATGCCCAAGCTCATGCGAAACGCCACTCTTACTCTGGCGATCGCATTCGCCATGTCGGCGTGCGGCGGTGCCGCACCAACGCCGATTCCACCGGCCGCGACGCCGGCGGACGTTGCCACCGACACCCCGATGGACACGCCGGCGCCCGAGGCAAGCCTGTCGCCGGAACCCACCCCGGCGGTCACCGAGACGCCCACGATCGCCCCGACCGAGCCTCCGGTCGCGGTGCAGACGCCGTCCGGGAACGCCGGCGATCCAACAACCTGCACTGACTGGGCGGCGCAGGGCGCCTTCTTCACCGAAGTCGCAAGCAAGGTACCTTTTGCCGTTTACTGCCCGGTGGCTCCGTCCGGGTGGGTTCTCAACGCGGCGAATTGGGCCAAGCCGACGAGCGGTGGCTGGTTGACTGTGGCCTATCACAACAAGAAGAAGACCCAGACGCTGACGATTGGGCAGGGCAACTTCTGCTCGCACATTGCCACCCCAGCCAACTGCTGGGCATCCGTGTCTGATCTTGGTGCAGCCAACTTCGGCGACTTGACCGGCTCGTTGAAGGATCTGGGCGGCGGCTCGTATGCCGTGTATGTGAATGCCAATACCAAGAACGGCTATCAGATCGTAAGTACGGGCCTCTCGCAGCAGACTCTGCTCTCGATTGCGAACGGCATGGTCCACCTATAGAGGGACTCGCCCGCGCGACCCGAGGCTCTCGGGTCACCCGTCAGAAGTGACAACTGCCCCTGCGACGTGGGTCGTGGGGGCAGTTCTCTTGTCTGGACCGGCTGTAGGTCTGGCGCCGACGGTTCGCACCCCCCCGGCGGCCCGGTAGCTACTCGGCTGTCTCCGCGTCCTTGGGCGCCGCGCGGCGCGGTGTTCTCCGGCGGAGCTCGAGATTGGGCTGGCTCGCGACCGCCACGCTCGGTTCCACTTCCTGGTCTTCGCCCGGTTGCGGCAGGCGCGGGACGCGAATCGGCCGGCCCTCTCGCTCCTCCACCTTGCGCACGGCCCGAAGCGCCACAGACGACATTTCGCGGTTGCGGCCCAGGTAGTAGAAGAAGAACGAAGCTACGACCGCCGCGACCGGCACGCCGAAGATAGCGCCCGGAATGCCCGCGACTTTGGACCCGATGAGCACCGAGCCGAGCACTATCACCGGGTGGAGGCCAACCGCATCGGCCATGAGCCGCGGCTGGATGATGTTCATCAAGACGAACCAGCCGGCGACCATGATGATCAAGACCGGCAATGCAGCCTCGGGCTTGAAGAAGATGGCGACGAGGACCGGCGGCGCCCACGAGATGAACGGACCGAAGAATGGGATCGCCTGAAGGACGCCTGATGAGGCCGCCGTGACCGGCATGTACGGCACGCCCAGCAGCAAACTCGCCGTCATCGAAATGATGGCGTAGAGGACGCCCAGCAGTGCCTGGCCGCGAAGGAAGCCGCCAAACGATTTCGAGACGCTGTGCTCGAGAAGGTGTGCCTCGTCGTCGTAGGCAGGCGGGACCAGCCGGAAGAGGAATCGGACGATCCGTTCACGGTCGACCGCCATATACAGCGAGAGGAAGAAGACGAATAGCACGTTGCCGAAGATGCCGAGGCTGGCAATGGCCACATCGCCGAGCGGCTTGAGCAGCTGGTCGGCGCCGGTGTTCAGGTTGTCCACAAGCTGCTTGACCTGCGCGTAAAGGTCGATCCGATTGCCGCCGAGCGAGTCGAGCCGGCCCTGGAGGGGATCCAGCAGATCATGTAGTCGCTTGTCGAAGGATCCGGAACTGATGCTGCCGATAAGGCCGTTGATCGATGAATAGAGCTGCTGGGCTATCAGCAGGATCGCGATCACGACGACCAGGATCAGCAATCCATAGACGATGAGAACGGCGAGCGCTTTGGGCAGGCGCGGGAAGAGGCGCAACAGGGCGCTGGCCACCGGGCTCAGGATGAACGCCAGCAGCCAGGCCAGGAAGAAGACCATGATCACGTCGTTGAAGTAGGCCAGCAGAGCGGTCACGAAGTACATGACAACGAAACCGACTGCGACCGTGCCCAGGATCAGCAATGAGGTGAGCCAGCGATGTTCGCGGTCGGTCAGCTGGTTCAGCGGATTGACCGAAGGCTCGATCATCATCCCTCCTGGAAGTGTCTGTCGGGCTTGATGATAGGTCTCGCGAGCTAGCGCAGCCCCATGCGTTCTCGAACCTCGGCCATGGTTTCCTGCGCGATCGGCCGGATGCGTTCCGCGCCTTCGTCGAGGATGCGGCGCAACTTTATGGGGTCGGCGATGAGTTCGCGATACGTCTCGCGAGCCGGGGCGTAGTGGGCGATGATCCGCTCCGCGAGAAGCTTTTTGGTGTCGACGCAGCCCGTTCTGGCGGTGCGTTCGCCGGCCCAGATCTCCTCGTAGTCGTCGCCGAAGAATCGGTGCATCCGGCACACGTTGCAGACTTCCGGCCGGCCCGGATCCGCGCGCATGATGCGCTGGGTGTCCGTCACCATCGACATGACCTGCTTGCGAATGACCTCGGGCTCGCCCAGGACTTCGATCGTGTTGCCGATCGACTTGCTCATCTTCTTGACGCCGTCGGTGCCGAGGACGGTGGGCGACTCGGTGTAGACCGCCTGCGGCTCCGGGAACGTTTCGCCGTAGCGGGCGTTGAAGGCGCGGACGATTTCGCGGGTCAACTCCAGATGCGGCGCCTGGTCACGGCCGATCGGCACGAGCGAAGCCTTCGGCAGCGCAATGTCCGCGGCCTGCAGGACGGGATAGGTGAGCAGGCCGTGGTTGACGTCGTCGGGCTGATTGGCGCGCTTCTCCTTGTAGGTCGGAGTGCGCTGGAGCCAGCCGACCGGCGTGACCGTGTTGAAGACCCAGCAAAGCTCGGTGACCTCGGGACGGTCCGACTGCACGAAGATAGTGCAGCGCTCCGGGTCCAGACCGAGGGCGATCAGGGCGGCGGCCATCTCCAGGGTCTGGCGGCGCAGCAACTCCGGATCGTGGACGTGGGTCAGGGCGTGATAGTCCACGACGCAGTAGATCGCCTCGTACGTCTGCGAGAGCGCCACGTAGTTGCGTATCGCGCCCAGGTCGTTGCCCAGGTGGGGCCTGCCGGTGGGCTGGATGCCGCTGTAGATGCGCGGCTTGACGGGCAGGCTCGATGGGCGAGTGGCGGTTGTAGCGGCGGCGTCGGTCATGACGCCGAGTGTAGCGGAGCGCGGGCCCGAAGTGGCCGCGAGGAGTCCTGGACCTCCGAGTAGCGGTAGCACGTGACCACGTGGTCGTTGACCAGTCCGGCGGATTGCATGAGGGCGTAGCAGATAGTGGGACCGACGAAGCGGAAGCCGAACTTCCGAAGGGTGAGGCTGAGCGTTTCGGCCTCGGGCGTTACTGCCGGAACGTCGGTGAGCGACTGCCAGGCGTTCTGGATCGGCCGACCACCGACCGCTGCCCACAAGATCCCGGCGAGCCCGTCCTCGCGTTCGGCGCGCAGCCTTAGAAGCGTTCGAGCGTTGTCGCGAGCGGCATAGACCTTGAGCCGGTTCCGGACGATCCGCGTGTCCTGGAGAATCGTCTCGAGGCGGTCGTCGTCGAACGCGGCGATCCGCTCCGGATCGAAGCCGTCGAACACGGCTCGATAGCCGTCCCGGCGGCCGAGTATGGTCCGCCAGCTCAGTCCGGCCTGAGCGCCCTCGAGGCACAGCAGCTCGAATAGTGACCGCTCGTCACGGACCGGCAGGCCCCACTCGAGGTCATGGTAAGCCGCGTACACATCGTCGTGGACCGGCACCCAGGCGCATCGCTCCCTCGTCGGACGACCTCACTTTCGGCAAGTTCGGTGGCTCGGCGTGTCCCGGACGCGACCTCGAGTTTGCGCCGCCGTGCGGTTCCACCGGCGCGATTGTCGCAGACGGGCGGAATCAACGGCCAGGTTCCGGCAGCCTGTCGCCCGCCTCGGGTACCATTCGCGTTACGGCAGCCGCCGCCCGTCACGTTAGGCTGCGAGGGCCAACTCGGCTCCGCTGGCCCCAGTACCGTGAGCCCTATGCCATCCGAGCAACGACCACTGCGCGTCGCGATCCTCGGTGCGGGCACCGTCGGCGCCGAAGTGGCCCGCGGCTTCCTGAAGAACCCGGATCGGCGGCTCGGTCCGGCCGGCGGGCGCATGCTGGAACTCGCGGCCATCGCCGATATGAACGTCCAGGGCGCGGTCGATCGAGGCATGCCGCGCGAGCTGATCGTCCCCGACGCATTTGAGGCGTTGCGCCGCGACGATGTGGATGTCGTCGTCGAGCTGCTCGGCGGCAACGAACCCGCTCGGTCGTTGATCGCGGAATCCCTGACCGCCGGCAAACCGGTAGTGACCGCCAACAAGCACGTGCTGGCCCACCATGGTTTGGAGCTCGAGCGAATTGCCCGCCGGAACGGCGCCGCCCTCCGCTACGAAGCCTCGGTCTGCGGTGGAACGCCGGTCCTCGACACAATGACGCGCGCTCTGGCCGCCAACCACGTCCGGCGCGTTCGAGGCATCGTCAACGGCAGCACCAACTTTATCCTTACGGAGATGATGCAGGCTCACCGCTCATACGAGGAAGTCCTGGCCGCAGCCCAGTCTCAGGGCTACGTGGAGCGCGACCCGAGCGCCGACGTCGAAGGCCACGACGCGGCCAACAAACTGGCCGTCCTGACGCGCCTGGCCTTCGGTGCCTGGCCGAACATCGACTCGATCGTTTCGCGGCCGCCTTCGCTGCGCGGCGACGGCAAGCCCGGCATCACGGGCGTCTCTGCCAATGACATCGCCGCGGCCGTGTCTCTCGAGCTCGCCATCCGGCTCGTGGCCACGGTCAGTTCTCCGGGCACGGCCGAGCCGGCGTTCGGTCTGGCTGGCTCCGTGATGACCTGCGCCATTCCCGTCACCGCGCCGCTTGGCCGCACGGACGGCGTCCTCAATCGACTCGAAGTCGACGCGGATCCGGTGGGACGGGTGTCGATGGAGGGGCCCGGCGCGGGCGGTCCCGCGACGAGCTCCGCCGTCCTGGCCGACCTGCTGGAGATTGCCAGATGCGGCTTGAGCACCTGGGCCGATCTCCCGCCTGCGGAGCCGCAGCTCGTGGAGCTCGCCGACGATCGCGACACGGTGCGCAGGTCGTGGTTCGTCTGCCTTCCGGGTGTCCTGCCGGACGAAATCCCCGGCCGGCTGGCCGAAGCCATGGTCGAACCGCCGCCCAGCAGCGTGCCGCGCCATCGCAGCCGGACATGGGTAGGCATTCAAACAAGACCCGTGCCGCTGGCCGACGTCCGCGAAGCCCTCTCGGCGCTGGTCGCCGAAGACCGTGACGTGCCCATCTATCCGATCCTCACCTCGTAGCCCGGAGCCGCAGTTATGTCCGCCTCGGCAAACGCGTCCGTACCCGCAATGCGACTGGGTGCTCGCCCCCGTCTGATCGAGCGCTACCGCGAGTTCCTGCCCGTCACCGACAAGACGCCGATCATCACCCTGGGGGAGGGCAATACGCCGCTTGTCCCCGTCGAGCACATCGGCCGGCGGATCGGCGTACCGAACCTCTTCGTGAAATACGAGGGGATGAACCCGACCGGGTCGTTCAAGGACCGGGGCATGGTCATGGCCATCTCGAAGGCCGTTGAAGCGGGCGACAAGGCGGTCATCTGCGCATCGACGGGCAACACCTCCGCTTCCGCCGCGGCCTACGGAGCCGTCGCGGGTCTCGAGGTGATCATCGTTCTGCCCAAGGGCAAGATCGCCCTCGGCAAGNNGATCCAGGGCATCGCCGCCGGGGCCAAGGTCCTCGCCGTCGACGGCAACTTCGACGACGCCTTGCGTGTCGTGCGTGAAATGGCCGAGCAAAAGGATCATCCGGTCACTCTCGTCAACCACCTGAATCCCAATCGTATCGAGGGCCAGACCACGGCGGCGTACGAGGTTTGCGACGACCTCGGCCGGGCGCCCGACATCCTCGCGCTGCCGGTCGGCAACGCCGGCAACATCAGCGCGTACTGGGAAGGTTTCAATCGTTACGAGAAGGCCGGCCGGATCGACGCCAAACCCAAGATGTGGGGCTTCCAGGCGGCCGGCTCGGCGCCGATCGTGCTCGGCCACCCCATCGAGCATCCCGAGACGGTGGCGACGGCAATCCGCATCGGCAACCCGGCCTCGTGGAAGCGGGCCGAGGCCGCGCGCGACGAGTCGGGCGGCCTCATCGACATGGTCACGGACGACGAGATCCTGGCCGCCTACGCCGAGCTGGTGTCGACCCAGGGCATCTTCTGCGAGCCTGCTTCGGCGGCGAGCGTGGCCGGTGTGATCAAGATGGCCGCCGCCGGTCGCGTGCCGGCCGACGCGACGATCGTGTGCGTGCTCACGGGCCACGGTCTCAAGGATCCCGAACGGGCCGAAAAGGTGTTCTCCAGCGACTCGATGATCATCGAAGCCCCGGCGACCACCGATGGAGTGATGCGCGCCCTTCGCTGGTAGGTTTCGAGCGACTTTGTAAGAACCGGGCGCGCGGGCAGGCTCGGTCTCAGGGCCGGTATGTCTCCGCCGTCATGCGGTCCGCCTTGACGTCCGAGTCGTCGCCGAGAATGAGGACCCGACCGTCGGGTAGCAGGCTTGCCGTCTCGCTCATCTCGTTAGGTGGCAACGACATGGTCGAGCTGAACGTGTCGCTCGTTGGGTCGTACAGCTCGGCCGGGGCGTCGTGGTCTTGCGCGTCGTCAGTCCCGCCAACCAGCAGGACTCGGCCGTCCTTTAGGAGCGTGGCGGTCGGGTGGTACAAGCCAGTGGCGAGTTTGCCCGTCGCGTGGAATTTGCCGGAGGACGGGTCGAACAGCTCGGCGCCCGTGAGGGGCGTGTCGTAGTCGTTGCCGACGCCGCCGGCCATCAGGACCGAGCCGTTGCCGAGTAGTACGGCAGTGTGGTTTGTGCGGACATGGCTCATCGAGGTAGCTCGGCTGAACGTGCCCGTGCCGGGATCGAAAATCTCGGTCGAGGCCAGGGAGTCGTCGCTGGCGCTGACCCCTCCTGCGACCAGGACTCGACCGTCGGGCAGCAAAGTGGCCGTGAACTGCGCGCGGGCCGTCCCCATAGATCTAACGGCCGTGAACGCGCCCGAATTCGGATCGTAGATTTCGGCCGAGGCAATCGCGTCCCCGCGGATGTTGATCCCTCCGGCCACCAGCACCCGACCGTCCGCGAGTAGCGTGGCGGTCTGGCCCATTCTGGCGTTGGACATCGACCCTGTCTGGCGGAAGGTCCCGGACGTGGGCGAGTAGATCTCGGCGGAGGTCTGGGGAGTATCGATGCCGTTGCCCGTGTCGACCCCACCACCGGCGACGAGCACGCGGCCGTCCTTTAGCAGGGTCGCGGACTGGAGATGGCGAGTAGTCTGCATCGAACCGGTTGGGCTGAAGGTGCCGCTCTTGGCGTCGTAGAGCATCGCAGACGCGACTGTGACGAAGTACCGGCCCCCCGGCCGGGCCTTGCCACCGGCCACCAGAACCAGCCCGCTGCCCAGACTGGTGGCCGTGAATTCAGATCGCTCAGCCGGCGGAGATGCTACCGAAGTCATGCTGCCGCCGGCTTGCGGGGTCTCAATGGAGGTGCCCGGATTGCCGAAGACATCGGCGGTGTCGGTTATCTTGCCGCCGACTCCTCCTCCGGTGAACAGAACGCGACCGTCGCTCAACGCCGTCGCAGTGCCCCCGCTTCTCGGGTAGCTGGCGTGAGCGGCCAGGGCTCGGAAGGTTCCGGCGGTTGGGTCGTAGAGTTCGGCTGAGTCCAGCTCGGCGCCGCCGGCATCCGTTCCGCCGGCCGTCAGGACCGTTCCGTCTGGAAGAAGCGTCGCGGTGTCGTACAACTCGCCCATCGCCCCAGTCGGACTGAACTTGCCGGTGGCAGGGTCGTAGATCTCGGCCGATGTGAGGCCATCGAAGGCAGTCTCGTTGTAGCCCCCGGTTACGAGCACGCGGCCATCTCCGAGCAGTGTCGCGGTGTGGTCAACTCGGGGCGTCGTCATGGACCCGGTGGCGGCGAACTTGCCGGTGGCAGGGTCGTAGATCTCGGCCGACGCAATGGCGCTCTGATCGTCGTCCTCGCCTCCAGCTATCAGGACGCGACCGTCGCTCAGTCGAGTGGCTGTCTGCTCTCCCCGGGGCGTCTTCATCGAACCCGTCGCGGCGAACTTGCCTGTCGCGGGGTCGTAGATCTCCGCCGAGGTGAGGTCCAAACACTGCTCGTCGAAGCCGCCGGCGACCAACACGAGGCCGCTGGCCAATGTGGTCGCGGTGGCGCTCTCGCGAGCCGTCTTCATCGACCCGGTAGCGCCGAACCGTCCCGTGGTGGGGTCGTATCTGTCGGCCGTGGCGAGAGGGTGGCATGTGGTGCCGGCTTCGGCGACGCGCGCGCCACCGGCAATCAGGACCGTGCCGTCGGGCAAAGCGGCGGCCACGTCCCACTCACGCGCCGTGGTCATCGATCCTGTCCTGGAGAAGGTGCCGGACTTCGGGTCGAACAACTCGGCCGAGGCGAAAGGTGGGGAGACTCCGTCGCCCTCACCGTCGCCACCGGCAATGAGAACGCGTCCGTCTGCCAGGAGCGTGGCGGTTTGCAACTCACGAGCCTCGACCATCTGGCCCGCGGCCCTGAACTCGGGCGCGATGGAAGTGGCTGAGCCTGCCGCCGCCGGAGAAGTGCCTGCGGATTGCGCCGAGCCCGAACTTGACCTGGCGGCCGCATTCTGGCCTGCCGATACCGAGGGCGAGCCGCAGCCTGCGGCCAGAGCCACTATCAGAGCCACGGCTCCAGCTTTGACGGCGCGTCGCGTCGATGGCCGGCACGATGCCGTCGACGCGGTCCAGCCGCTATGGGTACAGCAGCCGCCCCTACGCGCTCCGCCCACAGTAATCGCCCCTCTCGTGCAGATCGGCTAGGTGCCCCAGCCCTCACGCGCAGGATAGTTGACCGGGCGTGACGGCACGCTCCGTGGCTGCGGAGTTACACAACCCGGCCCGGTTGACAAAACACCGTTCCTTTCAGGAATACCCCAGGGTATCGGCGGGTAGACTCCAGGAGTCGGTCGTGGACCGGCACGATCACGGACAATGGAGCGAGCTGCGCAAATGGCCTGGATCCCTACTCACATGGTGCCGGCCGGCGGTTTACCGGCCTGGAACGCCCCCGACCCGGCCTATCCGCCGGCGGTGCTTCTGCCCGAACGAGTGGAACTCGCAATCGAGTCGAACTACGGCGACTGGGCGCGCGTCAGGGCTCAGAACGGTTGGACGGGGTGGTTGGACGGACGGCGTCTGCTGGCGATCCCGATCGCGGCAACGGCACAGCCGATCGCGCCGGCACAGCCGATCGCGCCGACGCCCGGCGAACGCGTCCTGTGGACGCCCACCGAAGGCGCCTCCTCGATCGCCGTCGAGGGAAATGGCGCGCAGCCGGAGCAGAGCTTCGTGACCGGCGGGTTCGGCGCAGCCGGCCAGACTCCACGCCGCGCCGATCGGCGACTCCTCATGGCCCTCGGTGCCGTGGCGCTGGTGCTGCTGGTGGTTGCGGTCGGTATCTTTGTGCTTGGCAGTTCCACGCTGTCCGGTACGTCGAGCGGCAGCCCGGTCGCGATGGCCACCGCCAGCGCAGCTCAGACTGCCACCCCGACGACCTCGGCCGCTACCGGCCCGACGCTCCCTCCGCCAGATCCGCAGGCTGCCGCGCTCCAGGATCAGATGGTCTCGGTGATTTCGCAGGTCAGCTCGTCTGTGGTTGAGATCCAGACCGACTCCGGGCTTGGCAGCGGCATCATCTACGACGACAAGGGCGACATCGTCACCAACGCCCACGTCGTTGGCACCTCGACGACGTTCCAGGTCACCCTGTCGAACGGGCACAACTACACCGGAACATTGATCGGCAGCTACACGCCGGACGACATCGCGGTAATTCGCATCTCCGCACCCGGCCTCACGCCGGCCAAGTTCGGCGACTCGTCGCAGCTCAGCGTCGGCGACTTCGTCATGGCGATGGGCAATCCGCTCGGTCTTCAGTCGAGCGTCACCGAGGGCATTGTCAGCGCTCTCGGCCGTCAGGTCAGCGAGCCCGCTGGCAACGCCCTGCCGGACGTGATCCAGACCAGCGCGGCGATCAATCCCGGCAACAGCGGCGGCGCGCTGGTGAACCTCGACGGTGAAGTGGTCGGCATTCCGACGCTCGCCGCCACCGATCCTCAGCTGGGCAGCGCCGCACCGGGCATTGGCTTCGCCATCTCGAGTAATCGGGCCAAGGTGATTGCTGATCAGCTGATCGCCAGCGGCAAGGTCACCGACTCCGGTCGGGCCTACCTGGGAGTCACAGTCCAGGACGCGGCGACGACCAGCGGCGCGGTAGTGGTCAGCGTCGTGTCCGGCGGCCCCGCCGACAAGGCTGGCCTGGTCTCGGGCGACATCATCACCGCTCTGGACGACCGTGACGTGCCGGACAGCTCGACGCTCATCGAGGACACTGCGGCCCTCCATCCCGGCGACGTGGTGAAGCTTGCGGTGACCCACCAGGACGGGACCAAGGCGACGATCAGCGTCACCCTGGGTACGCTGCCGGGCTGAGCCGCCGCGCCGGTTTCTACCTCAGGACATCGCCTCCTTGATCAGCCGCATGAAGTCGGGGTAGTCGTCCACGGCCGGAAGTTGCGGGAACTGCCGCTTCAAGTTGTCCGTTGCGCGGAAGAGGATGCCGCAGTCCGCTTCGCAGAGCATCGCCGTGTCGTTGAAGGAATCTCCGCCCGAGATTACGTTGAAGTTGAGCCTCTTGAACGCGGTCACGGCTTCGCGCTTCTGGTCCCGGATGCGGAGCCTGTAGTCCACGATGCGGTCGTTCGCCACGACCAGCGAGTGGCACAGCAGAGTGGGCCAGTTCAGCTGGCGGATGAGTGGCACAGCGAATTGCTCGAACGTGTCCGAGAGGATCACCACCTGCACGAACGAGCGCAGCTCATCGAGGAATTCGCGGGCGCCCGGAAGTGGAGCCAGTGTCCCGATTACGCTCTGGATGTCAGACAGCTTGAGGTTGTTCCGGTCGAGCAATTCCAGACGGCCGTGCATCAACTTGTCGTAGTCGGGTTCGTCGCGGGTCGTGCGGCGCAATTCCGGGATGCCGGTCTTCTCCGCCACGGCGATCCAGATTTCCGGCGTGAGGACGCCCTCCATGTCCAGCGTGACGATCGACTGCCTCATTCTTCGTCGTCCGCGTCCTCGTAGGCGGGCATCTCCGGTGCGCCGATCGCTTCGGCCCACGGCGCGTAAAGGATCGTGGCGTCCTCTTCAGGGAGTACGTCGGCCATGACCAGAGCAGCGACGGCGTCGGCCACCACGGGACCGGCCGACTCGCGGGTCAGGGCGTCGTCCTTGGACGAGGCAAAGTGCTCCATGTACGAGGTGGTGCGCAGATCCATCCAGGCGAAGACTTCCTCCTGGGCTGCCCGCAGCTGTTCTCGCCAGAGCTTCTCCTCGTCGGCGATCTCCTGGAGAACGCGGTGCGCTTGCTTCAACTCTTCCTTGGGTTGATTCCGCCAGGTGGATACGAGCGTCGCGATAAGTGACGCCTCGAGGCCGGCCAGCTTCTCCAGGAACTCGGTCACGAGTTCGGTGTTCGGTCCAAACGGGCCGTCCTGCTTGTCCGCGACTGCGTCCTCCTCGGCTGCGTCGGCGGTCTCGGTTGCGGCCTCCTCGCCCTCGGCGGAGTCGTCGTCATCTTCGACGTCCATCACCTCGGACCATGCCCCGTATAGGGTGTCGAAGTCCGCGTCGGCCAGTTCGTCTTCCAGGATTAGAGCGTAGACGGCGTCCGTGGCGGCGGCGGCCACGACGCCGTACATCTCGCCCTCGTTGCCTTCCAGGCCGAGTGAGGAGATCCAGTCCGTGACGCCTCGTTCGGCGAGATCGAGCTCGTAGGCGTACTTGCCGTTGCGGTGGCGCCGGCGCACGACCGACTGGGCGACACGGCGCTCGGCCTCCGGGATCGATTCGTAGGCATCGGCAATCTCCTCGGCCGTCTCGTCGTCGATCTCGGCGAGCGAATCGAGAAGCGCGGCGACCTCTTCGCCGTTCGGGCCGTACAGCCCGACCGGGTTGTCGCCGGTCAAACCGAATTCCTCGGCCTGGCGCTGTAACTCCGCCTGGAGCTCTTCGGCACTCTGGATGGGCGCCTGCTTGTCCTCTTCGCCTTCGTCGTCGCCTTCGTCGAATTCGTCGGAGTCCGCGTCGGCATCGAGCGGAGTCATGCCGTCGGCCGTCCAGGCCCACTCGGTGGCGTCCTTGTCGCCGGACTTGCCGGGCTTGGTGACCTTGAGCACGTTGGGCTCCGCCGCACCGCTGAGTTGATTCGCCTTGGGCTCGTCGCCTGCGCTTCTGCTACGCCTGAACATCGATCCTCCACGCCCGGGCTCGCCCGGGGATCAACTCACTTGCCGGTATTTGTATCCGCTTCCTCGTCTTGGGCGACGGGGAGAGGCGGCGCGCCGACCAGATTGAACCACGCTCCGTACAGAACCTCCGCCGCGGGACGCTCCAGGATGTCGCCGAGCACGAGCGCGGCCATGGCGTCGGCGAGTGCCGGCCCGGCCATCTTGCGCGACTCGCCCTGGCCGGTTTGGCCCAGGAACCCGGCGGTCTCCTCTATGCGGCCCGCGTTGAGCCACGGACCCAGCTTGTCCTGGGCCCGGCGAACCTGATCGCGCCAGTCGGGGTCTTCTTCGACGGCCGCTTTCAAGCTCTCGTGGGCATCCTTGAGAGCCTGCTTGTCGGCGTTCTGCCAGCCGCTCACCAGGCGCCCGACCTGCTCGGGACCCAGCAGCCACAGGCGGTTGAGGAAGTCCGTGACCGAGTCGGTATTCGGCCCGAATTCGCCATCGCCTTCAGGCTCGTCGTCATCGTCCGATTCGCCGGCCTCGGCCTGTTCGGCGGCTTCGTCTCCGTCTGTCGCGGCCGCCAGTTCGGCGGCTTCGTCAAGATCGGCCATGGTCGTCGACCACGGCTCGAACAGGTTCTCGTAGTGGTTGTCCTCGATGGCGCCCTCGAGGATCACGGCCGTGGCCGCATCGAGCGCCGCTTCCGCGGTCTGGGCGCAGATCTTGCCCCAGTTGGGCTCGGCGTTGACGTACTCCGGATACGGGCCGGTGACCGCCGCCCACGCTCCAACGGCCTCGCGGGCCATCTGCAGGTAGCGGCCCGTTTCCGGGTCGCTCTCGCCGAGCTTCTGGGCGGCTTTTCGGGCCCGGTCGCGATCCGACTTGGGGACTGCCAGCCACGCTTCGACGAGGGGCCGCGCCTCGTCGGGGACGATCTCCTCGAGCCGGTCCAGGATCAGCAGCACGGCCTCGGCGTTGGGGCCGTACATCCAGGCNNCTCTTGCGGCATCGTCCTTGTCGCGTCGCCTGAACATCGGTTCCTCCACTGGCGGCGCGATTCTGCCCGCCAACGAATGGTCGCACAGCCGCGAGCGGGCCGTCGGGAATCGGCAGCCGGGAGCCGGTGGCGCATCGTGCAGTGCGGGCCGGCCGGGCAACGTTCGCGGCCGACAAGTCGAGTCGAAGAACCAATGAAGATTCTCGTCAGAGGCGACGCCGGCTTCATCTGCGGATACCTCGTCCCGAAGTCGCTCGAGGCCGGCCGCGAAGTCGTTGGGCTCGACGGCTTCAGCAATCCGGCCTGACTGGCAAGAGCTTCAGCCGCGCACCGAGTACCACTCCTTACCGGCGACTGCTCATGGGTAACCCGGCAACGCGATCGCGAAAGCGATGAGATTGAGCACGGACGCGACGATCGCAACCGGGACGAGGCGCCATGGGTGCGCGATCTTGGGCGCGGCGGTGGCCATGGCGAAGACGAGGATGTACCCCACAAGGTAGATGTAGCGGTTGGCCGTGGCCTGGTTCGCGGATCCGTAAGATCGAAATAGGCTTCCGGTGGCGAACATTGCCACGAGCGCAATTGCAAAGGCGATGTATGCAGGCCCTGGTCGCCATCGACGCACGACGACCACCACAAGCCCAGCCACCAGGAAGAGGCCACCGAAGGTTGGGCTGAGCCCAGCCAAGCCGCCGATCCCGCTTGCGATCCCCGTCAGGGTGTACGGGATGATGGCGCCAACCGTAGCCGAGTGCCAACCGTCGTTGAGGCCATTGCGTCCAATTGTGACGAACCATGCGAACCAGACGGCCATCGCCGGCAGCAAGTCGCCGATCTGGCGCCATCGGCCGTCGAGCAGGAACCATATGCCCATAGCCAGGATGACGAACAAAGCAACGTCAGAAGTCAGGATGCCGATCAAGAGCGCGCCTGCGACGCCGATACGGCGGCGAAGCGCCCTGTCCCTAGGTATGGAGAGCCATACCGCGATCAGGCCACATAACAGCGGGATCGTGAAGACTATCTGGTACGGCATGAGTATGTCGTAGTGGGCTGAGCCTAGTAGAGCTAGGGGCAGGACAAGCGCGAAGCCCGCGACATTCCCCAGCCTGGCAACCAGCAATGCGGCCGTCCCGGTCGCCAGCGCAAAATGGGTGAGGAGCAGGACGGCAAGAAAGGTCCACGTCGACGAGCCGAACAGCCAGTCAAGCAGGGCCCAAATCGCGATCGGCACCAGATTGAGGTGCTCGTGATACGGCTTGAGTGCGGACGCGAGCGTGATGGGCAGCCGGTTGGAGAGGACGAGGGCGCCATCATCCCAGATAGGGGTCGAAGCCTTCAAGATGAAGACGAAGCCCGCGAGGGCCGCCGCGGAGGCGCCGATAGCGAGGATGGGCAGGATATTATCCGTGCCCAGCTTCACTCCCTCGGAAGCCGAGACGGCTGGGTCCGGCTGGGTCGCGCCACGCTGGCTAAGAAAGAACAATGCCATTGCGACGCCAATGCCGATGATCGCGGCCGCGACTGCCAGCGCCTGGTGGTAGGGCAGCCAGGAACCCAGTAGATGAGGCATGCTCGATCGCTCCCGCCGAATCGGCTGTCGTCCCGTAACTCGTCCGGTTCGGGACACGCACAGTATGTCGGAGAACTTAAGGCGGGATTGTGCCGTGCGGCGTGGCTCGAAACTGTGCGGGCCGCCGTTCAGCGGCCCGGCGCTCTGGCTCACGGGAGTGTCGCGCCCGCTCCTTGTAGTAGTAGTGAATGCCGCGGACGTCGAGCGGGATGACGATGGCCTTTCCGGTGCCTTCTGCCGGCCACGCGTGAACGACGCGGAACTCATTGCCGTCGGCGGCTTTGAGCGTCAGCGAAACGTGATCTACGGCTGCACCGGCGAGTGCCCGGATGGGCAGAGCACTGTCCTGATCGAAACACATGGCATAAATCCTTAAGGGTCACTGCCATTGTCCCGGCCAACGATGCTGGCGCATCCCATGTTGCCGGCATCGTTTGGCCTCGCGGTGTCGAGAGGGGCGGGCTCCGACTGGTAGAATGCCTGCCATGTCAAAACCGCTCGTCGTTCAGAAATTCGGTGGCTCCTCCGTGGCCAACGCCGATCGCATTCGGCGCGTTGCGGCGCGCATCGCCCGTGAGCGCGCCACTGGCTGCGATCTCGTAGTCGTCGTTTCGGCTATGGGCGATACCACCGACGAGCTGCTCGCCCTTGCCGGCGCCATTACGGACGAACCGGATCCGCGCGAACTCGACATGCTGCTAGCCACAGGCGAGCATCAGAGCGCGACCCTTGTGTCGATGGCTCTGCACGCTCTGGGAGTGCCGGCGATCGCTTTGTCGGGCGCGCAGGCCGGCATCACCACGGACGGCAATTACGGCAAGGCACGCATCGCCGACATAGACCCCAAACGCATCCGGGCTGAGGTGGAGAGCGGCCGCGTCGTCATCGTGGCCGGGTTCCAGGGCCAGAGCAAGGCGGACCCCACACTGTCCGAGGTCACGACTCTCGGTCGCGGCGGGTCGGACACCAGTGGCGTTGCGCTCGCCGCAGCTCTGGATGCGGACCGCTGCCAGATCTTCACCGATGTCCGCGGCATCTACACAGCCGACCCGAGGCTGGTTCCCGACGCTCGGCAGCTGGCCGTGATCTCTTACGAAGAAATGATGGAGCTGGCCCACCAGGGAGCCCAGGTCATGCAGGTCCGGGCGGTGGAACTTGGCTGGGTCAACAACGTCGTCATCGAGGTGCTGAGCTCGTTTGAGGACGTGCCCGGTACGCTCATCAAGGAGG
>PMLK01000056.1 GCA_003158875.1 Chloroflexota bacterium | reverse complement strand
CAGGTAGCCCCCGACGACGGCACCGACGATGCCCAGAAGGATGGTGGCGACGACGCCCTCCGACCCGCCCATTAGCAGGTTTGTGATGAAGCCGGCGATGGCCCCAAGGACGATCCAGGCGATGATGCCCATAACGGCTTTCCTCCATTTGGATGCGGGTTTTGGGAGGCCTACCTCCCGCGCTCCGGGCGAGCGCCGGGAGCCTGTGCAGGTCATGGATCGCCATGCCTTGTTGTGAATTCTCGGCTGGGTGACGCCCCGGCCGCGAGGATGAGAACCCTCACTCTTGCCCGAGCCCAGGGCGGAGTCTCGCGGCGCGGCGGCGCTCTACGGCGGGTGCGGGCGCCGAATAGCCCTTCCTTCCAGCCGGGCGGCCCATTGACAGGGTTTCGGCGTGGCTCACGATTTGTCGCCATGACAGCCACTCCGACACCCGACGCCGCTCGCGTGGAACCCAACCCTTCGGGATCGCCCTCGGCGGCCCTGGACAGGTCCGGCCTGATCGCAGTCGCCGGGTGGGCGTACTCGGTCGCGATCGGGCTCTCGGCGTGTTTGCTCTTCACGCTCGAGCTGATGGTCGGGCTGCTCCTGCTGCCGCTTCTGGGCGGCGCGCCGTCCGTCTGGGCCACAACCCTCGGCTTCTTCCAGCTGATCCTGCTGCTCGGATACCTGTACGCGCACGTTTCGGTGACGCGGCTGGGGCGCCTCGGCCCGATCTTCCATCTGATCCTGGCCGGGGTTGCCGTCGNNGGTGTTGCAGGTGCTCCTCACGCTGGCGGTGGCGGTCGGGCTGCCGTCGTTCGTGCTGTGCGCAACGACGCCGCTGCTGTCCGCGTGGTTGACGACCGTGCTCTCCACCTCGGACGGGGCCGAGGCGAATGCGGGCACGGGCAAAGACCCATATCGGCTCTACGTAGTGATCAACGCCGGCTCGCTGCTGGCGCTCCTCGCGTATCCGCTCCTCATCGAGCCGGCCCTGGGGCTGGGCACTCAGCGGGTCGTTTGGGGCGCCTTCTTCGGGTTGCTGCTCGTGCTGCTGGTGGTCGTCGGATCGATTCGGGTGTGGGCCGGCGGAGCGGCCGGCGGAGCGGCCGGCGCCGCTCCAGACGAACCCGCACCATCGGCGCCATGACCGGTTCCGCACACTTACCGGCCGCGGTCACGGTTCTATCTCTCGACCTGGGTGGCACCCAGATCCGCGCCGCGGTCATAACGCCCGACGGCGATTGTCTCGGGCGATTGGCGGTCGCCACGCCTCATGCGGGGGGCGTGGAGGCGGTCTTCGCCGCCAGCGCGGAACTTCTGCAGCGAGTGGCCGCGGGGCTAACTCCGGAGAACCGGGCTCGGCTCGGGGCCATCGGGATCTCATCCATGGGTCCGGTCGATCCGTGGCGTGGCACGATCGTGGATCCACCCAACGTGCCGGCCCTGCGCAACGCGCCGCTCGCCGATGAGTTGGAGAAGCGCATCGGACTTCCCGCGTATCTGGACAAGGACACGAACGTGGCGGCCATGGCCGAGAACTGGCTGGGCGCGGCACGGGGCTGCGGCGACTTCATGTATGTGACGGTGTCGACCGGCCTGGGTGGCTCCATCTGGACCGGCGGACGGCTCATCCTTGGTCCGGACGGGACCGCCGGCGAGATTGGCCATACCTCGTTGATGCTGGAGGGTGGACCTCGATGCGGTTGCGGCGGGTACGGCCACCTGGAAGCGATTGCGTCCGGGTCCGGGCTGGCCCGTGCCGCGGCCGAATCGCTCGGCGATTCCGAATCGGCGTTTCTGGCCGCTCGAGCCCAGGTGCGGCCGCTCACAGGCCGCGACGTAGCCGAAGGCGAGCTTGCCGGCGACGCGAAGTGCACGTGGTTGATGGAACGAGCCCGGCGCGCATTCGCCGTCGCCTGCGTCGGCTGGGTCGACGGCTTCAACCCGGATCTGATAGTGGTCGGCGGCACGCTGGCCGAGAAGCAGGGTGAGAGGTGGCTTCAACCGGCCCGGGACGAGGTCGCGGCGACAGCCTTCCGAAAGGCTGCGGGCCGGGTTCGCATCGTGGCGGCCCAGCTTGGCGATGACGTCGGTCTGGTGGGAGCGTGGCCGCTCGTCGCGGCGAGGCACGGTATCCCCGAATGGCGGGAGCGTCGCCGGCTCGGGTAGGGAAGGAGGCGCGCCTCAGGCGATCCTCGGCCCCCACCATACGCTGGCGCCGAGGATGACGTACAGACCCATCAACGCCACTCCTTCGAGCCAGGTCGACTCGCCGTCGATGACGACTACCACCGCCAGGATCGCCGTGACGGCCAGAGCCGCCGCCAGCAGCGGTGACACGACCAGAGTCAACGTGGCTCCGCCCATGAAGAGACTGACAAGGACGAGTACGGGCGCCAGGGCCAGGGCGACCTGCAGGCTGGAGTTGAGGATCACGCTGATCGCCAGGTCGGCGTTGTCCGCCAGCATCGCCTGGACGCCAACCACGTTCTCCACGGCGTTGCCGGCGATTGCCACGACCACCAGCCCGGCGAACGACTGCGACATGCCAAGAGTCGACATAGCGGGCTGCAGGGCGTCGACGAACCACTCCGATACGAAGGCCGCGCCAACTCCGGCGATTAGCAGCATCGCGATGGCCAGCGTGGCCGGCCACATCCTTTCCACGAATGCCGGATCGGCGGTCGCGGGGATGGCGCCCATTTTGGAGGCCGCTGTCTGCTCGCCACCGCGGCCGGCACCGCCGACGGCAGCCCCGCCGCCACCGCCCATACCCACCGCGAACGGAATGCTTGCCGCGAATACCGCCAGCAGAACAATCGACACAACGACCGACAGCTCGACATCGTGGCCGGCTGCCGGTCCGCCCGGCGAAGTGGCGATCGTCGGTATGGCAATGGCGGCCGCTGCCAGTACGAGCAGGGTTGCCATCATCCTGGTCTGATCGGCGCCGAACTTCTGGGGACCGTGGCGGAGGCCTCCCAGGAAGAAGGCCAAACCCAGGACCAACAGGGTGTTGGCGAGGATGGAGCCGACCAGGGCGGCCCTGACGACGTCGAGCAGGCCCGCGCGCAGGGCGAAGATGCCGATGAAGAACTCGGGCAAGTTGCCGAGGCCCGACTGCAGCACGCCCGTGGCCTTTGGGCCGAGCCAGTGCGAGAGCTGATCCGTGGCGTCGCCCACCAGCGCCGCGAGNNAGGGTCGAGAACGTCGCCGCCACCGCGACGATCAGAGTCAGCCTGGTTCGAATGGTCAGATATGCCGGCACGTATCGCCCTCCTCAGCCGATTGTGGCGCAGGTGGCCCCGGGTCGTGGTCCGTTCCCGACAATCAGTACGGAGGCCACGGAACCGCGGGCCGATTTTGGTCCGGCTGCGGAAGGCGCCCATGGACCAGGAGGGCGCCGATTCGTCGCTCTGTGGCGGAGATCTCCTCGGGTGCCAGCAGTGACGCCAGGTCCTCGCCTAGTTCGCCGGAGAGGGAATCTCGGAGCCGCGCCAGCACATCGCACTCCTCATCTGTGAGTTTCTGGCCGCGCCAGCGCCACAGGATGGTGCGCAGTTTCGGAGCTACCGCGAAGCACAGGCCGTTGTCTATGCCCTGAATGTGACCGTTTGAGAGTGGCAGGAGATGGCCGCCTTTGCGGTCCGCGTTGTTGAGCGCGGCGTCGAGGACGGCGATGCGCCGCAGCGCGGGGCTGTCCGAATCGAGGAGCGCGGCGATATTAGCTGACTCGTCCGTCTCCACCCAGAGCTGGACCATGCCCTCGCCGAAAGGTCCGTCGCGCATGACTGTCGGCGGCACGATGTCCCAACCGCTGGCCTGCGAAAGGGCATGGGCGGCGACTTCGCGGCAGGCCAGCGTGCCGTCCGGGAAGTCGTAAAGGGGCCGCTCGCCCCGGATCGGTTTGTAGACGCAGCTCGCCGCGATCACCGCACCGGAACCGCCGACAGGCCCGGACGCCATGCAGAAGAATGTGGCATTGGAGGCCGCGAGCAGGCGCCCGACGACGGTCAGTTCGCCTCCGCGCAGCAGCGCCAGTGCGTCTGGGCCGCTCAGGTTGCCTGCGACCTGCCGGCCGGCCATGGCCGCCGCTTCCATCGCGGAACGAGTCATGCCCGCCACGGTCTGTTCCGTGTCTGGTTTCGCGGCGTCCGGATCGGTTTCGGCGGCTTGTTCTGGCTGGGTCATCTCGCTCAGTGCATGAACCCGTTGCGTCGGGCGCAGATGTGGCCTTCGGGGTTGAGCGGCTGACCGCAGAACGGGCAGGGAGGTCGGCCGGACGCGACGATCTCCGTGGCTCGCTTCACGAACGCCGAGACGCCCAGCGGCGTCAGCCTCACTCGGAGTGCATCGAGGTCGTCGTAGGCGTCATTGTCATCGTCGGAGGTCGCGTCCGTTTCGTCGTCCGCATCTTCGTCGAGAGCATGGACCTCGAGCGTCACGGACTCGTCCTCGGCATTCCAAACGATGGTCATCGAACCGACCCGGAAGACCTCGTTCAACGGCTCATCCAACGGGTTGCGATCGATCCCTGCGGTTGCGGCGTCGGGCATGCCGACCAGGCCCTGTTCTTTGACCTCGTCAAGCAACTGAGTAAATCGCTCGGCGAGGAGCGCCACCTGGATCTTCTCCAGCACGACCGAAGAGATTCGGCTTCCTTCTCGGGCCTGCAGGTAGAAGGTTCTGCTGCCGGGCTCGCCGATAGTGCCGGTGGTGAATCGGTCTGGGTTCTCGAAGTTGTAGATGCGTCGAGCCATGGGGTCTCCGAGCGGATGGACGCTGTTCGTCCCAACCGTCCGAATCTATACCGTCGGACGAGATATCTCGCTGGCCGACTGTGGTGGCGTTCGCCGGCCACAACCACGGGAAACCGGAGGCATCGAGCCGGCGGAAGCTTACATGGGCTATGTGTAAGCTGGAAATCACAATTTGATAATGGCAGCTTGACAAATAGAAACTGACAGTGACATAGTGGTAACCACGGCGAGAACGAGTCCAAACGCCGTAGTGGCCGCTGCCAGATCAGGGGCCATCTCCGGTCACAGAGGCATTTGGTACATGGCACGCGACGTCATCTCAACCTGTCCGATCTGCTCGAGTGAGCTCGCGATCACGCGACTGCAATGCCGCAGCTGCGGGACCGCGATCGAGGGCGACTTCAACGTCGGTCGATTTGGGCGTTTGAACCGCGAGCAGCTCGCCTTGCTGGAGAGCTTTCTCCGGGCTAGAGGCAACGCCAAGGAATTGGAGCGGGAACTCAAGGTTTCCTATCCCACCGTCCGGGCTCGCCTGGAGGCGCTGGTTCGTGCTCTGGGATTGGCCGACGGCAGCCAACCGGCAGATGACGGTGAGGATGGGTTGGGGCACTCGGCCGAGTCGGCCGAGTTGCGCAGAGATGTGCTGGAGCGATTGGCTCGACACGAGATCACGGCGGACGAGGCGGCAGTCATCCTCCGCGGTCGGAAGGAGTAGGGGATGGGGACGTTGGAGCGCACGGAGACGCTCACCCATCGCATTGGTTCCAACGGCCGGGTCTCGGTCAAGACGATCACCGGCAACCTCCGCATCCGCGGTGTGGATGGCGACGATGCCCGCCTGTCGGTCACATACCGAATTCGGGCCACAGATCAATTCTCAGCGGAGCGAGCTCTGGAGACCGGACGCGTTCTCGTGGATCGGGGCCCCTCCTCTCTCGAGGTGGAGACTCCGGAGCGGCGACTGGCGACGGGCCTGGCCTGGCTCTTCGGCGGCGCTCGAGTCGGCGCCACGATCAGTCTCGACGTGCCGTGGGGAACCCGGGTTCACTACGAGACGATGAGCGGCTCCATCGAGGCCGCGACTCTCGTTGGCGACCAGAAGTACAGGACGGTGTCGGGCGAGCTGACTTTGTGGAGCCTGGGTGGGTTGGTCGACGCCGGTTCCGTCTCGGGGTCCATCACCCTGGATCGTGGTGGCGACGTGCGGCTCCGGGCCAACTCAGTTTCCGGTCGCATCCGCGCCCGGGCTCGGCGTTTCCATGGCCTGACCGTTTCCACGACCAGTGGCGGCATCGCGGTCGTTGGCGAATTCGATCCGTCGGGCGACTACCGGGCCGAGTCAATTTCCGGGACCGTGGATCTGACTCCCCTCAGTGGCGTCACAGCGGAGTTGCGCGCTATCACAGGTTCGATCGTCTCGCAGGTGGACAATCGCGTTGAGGGCAGCCGCGGCTACTGGCGATCGATCGTGGGCGACGGCCGCTCGACCTTCAAGGTCAACACCACGTCCGGGAACCTGCGCATCCTGGCGGCCCTGCCCGGCGACACGGTTGGAGCCGATGCTCCCGCACCGACGCCGGCGGGCACGGACGCTGCCCCTTCACGGACCGAGCCAACCGACGCAGATGCCGTACTGGCCGACACCGATCGGCAGGTTGCCGGCGAGACGTGGAACCCGGACGAGGGATCGGCGACGCCGGACGAGGCCGCAACTGACGAAGAACTGGCAGTCCTGCAGGCCCTCGAGCGCGGTGAGATCGATGTCGATGAGGCTGCCGAGCGGCTCGATAGGGCGAGGCACTGAGCCATGTCGGGAGAACTCGAAGCTCTTCTCAAACTCGTCTCGGACGGCAAGCTGACCGCCGAGGAGGCCGCTCCGATCGTGGCGGCCCTGGAGCGCGAAGCCGCGACGGCATCCGAGTCCAAGTCAACGGCTTCGGCGTCGGCCGATCGCCGGGGCGACGCCTCGGAAGAGTGGCAGCGCGAAGAACCGCATCGACCCGGTCGGGCGCAGGAACTGCTCACGGGCAGGCGAATCCGGATCTTCGTGGCGGAGAACGGAACCCAGATCATCAACCTCCAGATTCCTCTCGCCGCGGCGGGCTTCGCAATCGATCAGGTCCCCGGGCTATCGCCGGATCATCGGTCACGCATCGTCGAGGCCATCCAAACCGGGATGAGAGGACCAATTCTGGAAGTGTCGGACCACGGCGATGAGGTCCGCATAGTCATCGAGTAGCCGAGGCGGCCGGAGCCGCAGGCCATACCACCGAGTCAAATCCGGGACCCAAAACGGGACCGGCCTGGATAGCTGTTGTCTGAATCAAGGGAACGAACATGTTGCTTGAGATCGCGGAGCTGACAAAGGTCTATCGGGCGGGGGTCCGAGCCAACGACCGAATCAACCTGAATATCGAAGAAGGCGAGGTCTTCGGTCTGCTCNNTCGGCCACAACGGCGCCGGCAAGTCGACCCTCGTGAATCAGGTCGTCGGTCTGCTTCGGCCGACATCCGGATCGATCCGCATCGACGGGCGCGACATGGTTGCCGACCCGAGCCTGGCACGGCGGCTGTGCTCGTTCCAGGCTCAGGCTCAGGTGCCGATCGACGGCCTGACCCCGCGCCAGGCGATCGGCCTGCTGGGCCAGCTTCGCGGCGGTACCGGGCGAGACGTCGAGTTGCGCCGGGCGCGGCTTATGGAAGCCCTGGAGCTCGAGCAGTGGGCCGATGTAGACGCGGCCAGACTTTCGGGCGGCGTGAAGCGGCTGGTGGCCTTCGCGATGGCCGCGGTCGTCCCGGGCCGACTCGTCATGCTCGACGAGCCGACCAACGATGTGGACCCGGTGCGCCGCCGTCTGTTGTGGCGGCAGGTGCGCAACCTGGCCGATCACGGCGCCGCCGTCCTTCTGGTGACACACAACGTGATCGAAGCCGAGCGGTCGGTCGACCGGCTGGCGATTCTGGACGAAGGTAGGGTGATCGCCGAGGGCACTCCCTCCGAACTCAAGTCCCGGCTCGGTGCCGCACTCCGACTGGAGCTCGTCCTGGAGCCGGAAGTGACGGACATGCCGGAATCGCCCTTCGGGCTTGCCGCGGTACCGGTCGGCAATCGGGTCATGGTCGGTGTGCCGACGGACGCCGCGGGTCAGGCCGTCGCCTGGGCGGAGTCCCTCGAAGCTGCCGGCCTGGTCGAAGAATTCACCCTTGGTCCAGCGACTCTAGAAGACGTGTATGTGGCTCTGGTCGGTGGCGCAGACGCGCGGGCCGATAGAGCGGAAGAGGCCCTCGATGCAAATGCTGCGTAGCTATCGTTTGCTGGTCACCTGGCAGGCACTTCGCAAGAAGAGCTACCTGCCACTCATGCTGGCGGTCCAAACGCTCTTCACGCTTGGGATCGTGCTGGGCTATCCGCTCCTGTTCCCGACGCTGGACCGGATTTCGATCTACCTCATTGCCACGGGCGCGCCGGCCATCTCCATGGTCTCCGTGGGTCTCGTGGCGTTGCCGCAGACGGTCGGGGAACAGAAGACCGAAGGCAGTCTCGCCTACATGCGCTCGCTGCCCGTGCCTCGACTGGCCTATCTGGCGGCCGACCTGACCGTCTGGCTGGCGATCGTCATTCCGGGCGTCGTCTTGGGCATCATGGTTGGCGCCTGGCGGTTTGGCCTGGACCTGCAGGTGAGCCCGCTAGTCGTTCCGGCGATGCTCCTAGTGGCCCTGACCTCCGCCTGCATCGGCTATGCCATCGCTTCCGTGCTGCCGTACATGCTCACCGTTGTCATCACCCAGGCGATCGTGGTGTTCGTTTTCATGTTCTCGCCCTTGACCTTCTTGCCGGACAAGTTGCCGTGGTGGTTCGAGGCTATCCACCGCGTCCTGCCCATCCAGGCGATGGGCGAAGTAACCCGCGGCACCATCGCGCCCGGCCAATTCACGGTGCCGCTCGAGGCATTCGTGACGCTCGGCATCTGGTGCGTCATCGGTTTCGGGGTGACCTACTCGGCCATGACCCGACGCGGCTAATGGGCCGGACGCCGTTGACCGACCCTCGCTCAGCCCGGCGCGCGACTCGATCCAGGAGCAATCTCCGGCGATCCGTACAATTGGCGTTGCCACTCGAACGGCATCCCGTGTCAGGAGATTGCTTTGCCCGCGCTGCCGTACCCGATCGCCCGACTCATCGATGCCGCACTCGTGGGCGAACTCTCGGTCGTGGGGTCGCAAGGTGGCCCCATCACGTACCCGATGGTTCCGCTCCTGTGGGGCGACCGGATCTTCCTGACGTCCAGCGTCCTCGACAGCTCGAAGGTGACTCATATCCGAGCCAATCCTCGAGTCAGTTTCTCCATCACCGACATGGATGCCATGGGTTCGTACGTTGGAAGGGTCACGATTCAGTGCGACGCCAGGGTTGCGGATGACGATCTGACGGCCGGCTGGGAGCGCCTGCTGGACAACTGGTCGCGCAAAGACAAGGCGGCGGTGGCGCTGCTCAGGTCGAGACTGGCCCATCCCCTCATCTTCGAGCGAGTGCTTATCGAACTCACGCCCCGAAAGACGTGGCTCTGGCCGGATGGCCGGACCGATAGGCAGCCGCAGGTCTCGGTGGCTGCCGAGGTGGCCCGATGAGCCCGCGATTCAAACTGCCCGGTACAGGCGAGCCGGCCCCGACGCCCGCCGCTAATCCGCCCGCCGCTCCGGTTCCTGCCGCCGCGCCCGCGCCCGTGCCCGCTCCTGCGGCCGGGGCTGCGACTCGATCGGCCCGGCCTCGCAAGGCGCCGGCGGCGCCGTTGGGGCTCGTGGTCGTGGACACGGCGTTCGCCGCAGCAACGTCCAAGGCGGCCCCCGTCGTCTCGCAACGGACGGCTGAGACGCCAAATACCGCCTCGCCAGGTTCGACGGGAATCTCGGTCGCGGTCGAGCCAGCTGCGCCGACTGCGCCACCGAATCCGACCACGCTCGTGGCATCGGCCGATGAAGAAGAGCCACTCGACTCGATCCTGGCGGAAGACCTGGACAGGCTTGCCGAATACCGCAGGGCGGTCCTGAGCTGGGTAGAGGACGACGGCTATCCGATGAACGTCGACGTCGAGATCGAAGTCAAACTCGACGAAGGAATCGTCCGTTTTAGCGAACCGGTGGGTTTCCACATCCAGCCCGGCACTACAGTCGCGATCACGGGTAGCTATGTCCGTCCGCTGCCGCTCGGCGGGTTCACCCAGCGTCGCTACGTCACGATATGGGGTTCCGCCGCCGCGCGACCCAGAGGCAGGTTTGCGGTCGCGCCCGTCAGGTCATGGTCCCGAGACGAAGGCGATCGGCCGATGGTCGTCGAATACGAGCGAAGCCTGCCGAAGGCAAGGCGCTATTACGCCGATCTGGAGGAACAACGGGGAGAACCGGTTCGGCCGGGCCTGTCGCAGTCGATGCTGTTCCTGCACGCCGCGCGGGAGTCATTCCTGGGAGCGGCAATCGTGCCCGTCCTGGTGGGTCTGGCCGTTGCCGCGCGGGCGAATGCGTTGGAGCCCGTGACGGCGGCCTTGACGCTGGCGGCGGCCGTGGCGCTCCATTTGGGGATGAACGTCGCCAGCGGCGCTTTCCATGCCCGCCGGGGTGCGGCCGCCGACACGGGGCTCAGCAGCGGCGGCGCGCGAGTCCTGCGGAACGCGCTCGTCGGGGTAGGGGAGATGACTTCTGTCGCGGCATGGTGCTATGCGACGGTCATCGTCCTGGGCATTGCGCTGCTCGTCTTGCGGGGCTCGCCTGCACTCGCCGCGATCGGTCTTTTCGGACTGGCCCTAAGCCTGGCTTACGGCGCCTCGCCCATCAAATTGGCATATCGAGGCCTTGGCGAGGTTGCGACAGCAATTGGCTTCGGGCCGCTGCTGCTTGTCGGGACGTACGTGGTCCAGTCGCGCGGCTACATTCCCGCCGAGGCGGTCGTCGCGTCAATACCATTCGGACTGCTTCTGGCGGCCGTGGTCTACGTCGGCGAAATCCCGGATCGGGCCGCCGATCGCAAAGCGGGCAAGAAGACTCTCCCCGTTCGGTGGTCGAAGTCGACGGTGACGCGCTTCTTCGATGGCACGGTTGCGACCGCCTTCCTTGTCGTGGCCCTGGGCGTACTCGCAGGTCTGCTGCCTCTGCCGGCCCTCGTGATTCTGGCCGCGGCTCCGTTTGGCAGAGGCATTCATGCGAACCTGGTTCGCTTCTACGACAGCGGCTACGCGCTCGCGACCACAGTCGAGGCGACTGTCCGGCTCTATTTCGCCACTGGGCTCCTGCTGCTCGCTGCCTATGCGGTCGCCATCGCAGCGCAAACCGCCATGGGGCTACGGCTGTATCTCTGGTAAGTCAGGCCACGGTCGCGCCTATGGGCGCGGCGTTTTCTCGCGGCCTGTGAACCACCGCTCGAAGCCGGGTGTCCAGGCAAGTCGTCCGTCTGAGCCGTCCCGATCCGCGGTGATGGAACACGCGTCGTAGTCGGCCAGACCGGCGGCCCAGGCGAGTCCGGTCGGTCCAATTGCGAAGGCCGCCGTGGCGTATGCATCGGCGAGCGTCAAGCTGGGTCCAACTACCGTGATGCTCAGGACACCGGCGGCCGCACGTCCGGTGAATGGGTCGCGGACGTGATCGCCGCGCTCATACGCGCCCGACGTGGCGACCCCGCCGTCGCCGACCGCAAGTACGGTTGCCAGCTTGTCGGCGATGAGCGGATGCCGGATCCCTACTCGCCAGCGCTGGCCGGGAGCCGCTTCGCCGTGGGTGACGATGTCGCCCCCGCCGTTGATGCAGTAGTTGCGGGCTCCGCCGTCTTCGAGGATGCGCCCGGCGTTCTCCAGCGACCAGCCTTTGACGAGTCCGGTCGGGTCGGGTCGGCCATCGGGCCTGTGGGCTCGAATGTCGAAGTAGCCTTCGGATGTCAGCCTGACCCGCTCGCACAGCTCCAGGACTTCACCCAACTCGGGGCTGACGTCACTCTCGGCAAGCTCGCCACGGATCAGGCGGCTGACTTCGCTGTCGGGCCTGTACGTGCTAAATCTCGTGTCGACTTGCCTGAGATAGTCGAACGCCAGGTCCAGTGCGGCCGGGGCGACGAAGGCGTCGCGGACATCGATATCGATGGCGGTGCCCATGATGTGCTCAATTCGATGGAGGCCGGGGAGTGGGGTGGTCGCCCTCATGATTCGATCGTTGTCGACGGCGCGGGGCGACGTTTCGTCGGGGTGGCTCATGGATGCATTATCGACGCCACTCGCGCCTGCGGCACGAGCCCGGCAACCAATAGCAAGTTGTGCGATGCTGCGCTCACGCGGCGGCGCAGGCTGACTGGCAGCGTCGCCGCCCATCCCACGTAGATCGCCCCGGCCGCGGCATGTTCACGTCACCAGTTCGGCTGAATCCCGCCGATCGCGGCTCGCGGCTCGGGGCCCAACCAGGCGCGCAGCTCGCGAGTTCAGTCGACCTCGGCTCGCGGCCCAACCCGGCGCGCGGCTCGCGGCCCACCCCGGTGCGGTCACGCTCGCTCGTTTCGGCGACTCTATCGTCTGCCTCGCGTCGCCAGCCGAAGCAGCGCCCCCAGCAGTCGCGGCATCGGCATCAGGTCCGGCCGGCCCGCCTTGACCCACTCGTCGAAGCGATGCTCGATGACCGGGCCGATGCGATCGTACGAAGCCCAGTCATCGGGCACGGCATATCGGCTGGCCAGTCGACCGAAGGCGCGGTTCCAGTCGCTCGTGTACCCGTACTCGGGGGCGTAGTACGCGGCGGTGAAGGCATCGCCCTCGTCCGTGAGCATATCGGCGGAGAGTCGACCGTCCGTCTTGTCGCGAAGGGCGCAAGGGTCGACGCTGCGCTGTCTGATCCGCTCGACGACGGCACCGACTCCGGCCCGTGTCGCCCAGTCCGAATCGAGCATGCCCACATCGATGAGCCAGACAAGGTACATCCCGATGTGGACGTAGCCGTGTTCCGGAGGTTGATCGGTTGGAAATTGGCCCTCGGTATGCCACGACCAGACGTCATATTCGCCGGTAGGGCTCTCTTCGGCGGGTGTTTCGGTGGGGTTCATGACGTGATCGTATCCGAGACCTGCCGCTCACACCGGCCGGCGCCCTATCAGTCGACCGGCTCTTGTACCTCGGAGTCGAGGCGCCGGGCGATCCAGCCAAAGGCAGCATCGAGAAGCGCGGGGGGCTCCGTTGGATTGTCGCAAGTGTCCAGAACCGTCCAGCAGTAGTCGTCGCGCTGGAGTTCGTAGCAGACCGCACATATCCAGCGATAGTCGTCCTGCCCGGCCGGGCCACCGCCTACTACCGAGTATCCCGAGTTGGGCCCGGGCGCGCCGCCTTCGGTGAATTCAGCGCCGCAGAGTTCACACCGGCCCGCCGGCGCCGGCATGTTCCAGCTCCGGTACCTCTTCCAGCGCAGGGTCGCACCTACGAGTCGAGTGTGAGGGTGATCGAGAAGCCGCGCCGCGCCCGGGCGCGTGGATCCGTTGATGTACGCGACGTCGCTCATCGAGCGCTCCGGGCGACGAAGCGGACCGTCGCGTCGCGGAAAATCTCAGCCCGCTCGACGACCGTAGCCGCAGCTTCGTAATCGATCGCTGCGGCGAAGTCCGTGGCCGAGGCTTTGCGCAGATCAGTGGCGTCGATCAACCAACGGAAATAGGCCGAATACATCTGGCCCGTCTGAACGAATCGCTGGCCATATTCCGAGCAGACGGTCGTGGCCGGACCGGCCGCGACGCCATCGACGTCCAGGCAAGCTTTGGCCAGACGCAGCATGGCCACGCAGGCTCGCTCGGAGGCGCCTTCGAGGTCGCGCTCCTCGAGCTCTCGCTGAGCGGAAACCAGGGCCTTGTTGGCCCCCTCGATCAGCTGGTCGCTGCGGGCCGTCATACCGCAATCGCCTCGGCTCTGACCGGCGGCAGCTTGCCGTCGGGATCGCCATCCCAGGTGGATCTCGCAACGAATACACGACTCACTAGAACGTTGAAGTCGTGCGAGATCTCCGCGCACAAGTTGCTCGTGCGTTCCAGCTCTTCGCCGTAGCGATCGACCCGCTCCAGAACGACGATCGTTTCCACATCGGTCTCGCCGGACGCCATGCCGGTAGCTCTCGCGCCATAAAGGAAGACGCCGTGAAGTGCTTCGCCGTACACAGACCGAAGCGAGTTGGCGAGCTTGGCCGCGACCTTGAGGCCCAGAGCGTCGGGAATCGCGACCTTGGCAGCGGGTACGGCCGATAGCTTGACGGGCTCGATCAATCGCGGTTTCGCTTGTCGAGGTTCGGACGTGGCTGCCCTGCTGGGTGCCAGGGGGGCGGCCACGGCCTTTGCCCTTGCCATCTTGGCTAAGGAGCGTTCCGAGACTCGTCGCACCTTCGGCGGGTCGCTCGCCTGAATCGGTCTCGGATCGGCGGCGGGCCCAGGCATCGCCAGCAACAACGAACGAAGCATCGTGGCGACGGGAGAGGCGGAGGCGTGGAAGTAAACCTGGTTGCCTTCGGCCTCGCGCTCGATGAGTCCGGCTGCCACCAGCTTCGCCAACTCGCGGCTCGCCGTCCCCGGGCTGGTTGCCGCCCGGCGCTGGAGTTCGCGTAGGTGCAGTCTGCGCCCGTCATCCTCGATCAGAAGAGAGAGGATTCGCTGGCGGACGGTGGAACGACCAAGGGCCAGATCGAGAGCCGAGCTGTTCTCAATCATGGGAACGATCGTTCTCATGACCGGAACAGACGTTCTCGCGGAGGGAACGGTCGTTCTCATGCATGCAGACAATCGTACTCAGGCCTGAGAACGGGTCAATAGGGGCCAACCCCGATGCCCGGACCTCGTTCAGGGCCTTCCGGACGATGAATCGCGGCGATTGTCAATCCAGGGACGGCTAGCCGACAGCGCCAACTCTGCCAGGTTGGCATACTCGGCGCATGGTCAAACCGCAAATCGCTTTGGGCGCCGTTCCGGAGCATCGGCCGGACACAACTCCCGGTCATGAGGCCCCTATTCGTCTCGAAGCTCAAGCGCCATGTTCGCCCTATAGACGCTATCTGTTCGTGCGGACGATCCTGACCGTGGTTGCCAGATCGTTCTCACGAATACGAGTCGAAGGGAGCCACAACCTCCCGCCCGGCCCCTCGATTCTGTGCTTCACCCACCAGAGTTGGGCGGATCCCTTCTACGTCTTCGCGGCGATGCCCAAGACGCCAAGGATGTACTTCTTCGGTCCGGAACAGGAGGAAATGCGGCGTGGCACGCGTAATCGCCTGATGCGCTGGAGCGGAGCGGTCATACCGTACCGGCCCGGCAAACGCGGCCTCGTGGCGGCCACGCGGAAGGCCGTCTCGGTGCTCCGGGCCGGATCTCCGGTGGCGATTGCCGGCGAGGGCCGCATCCACTCCGGTGAGGGCGTGGTCTTGCCACTTCGCGACGGGCCGGCATATCTAGCTCTCATGGCCGGCGTGCCTCTGGTGCCTGTGGCGATCAACGGAACGGGCTGGCTGGGTTTCCGTCGGGCGGTTCGCATTCGAGTCGGCGCTCCAATCGGCCACCCGTCGGCGGGGACTCGGCCGACGGAGGCAGCCATGCGAAACCTCACCTCTGAGGCACAGGCGGCGCTCGAATTGCTAGTGCAGGGCTTTCCGGATCGCCCCAAGCCGGGCATCATCGGCCGATTGATCACGGAGTTGTTCAACGACTGGCCGGGTGGGGCCAGACCGGCGGTGCCGTCGAGCGCTCGAGATCTGGAGCACGTCGGCCCTGGGTCAGGCTCGTAAAGCTCGGGCCGACCGGTTGACCCGCACCAGCATGGTGACGGCGCAATCTCGGCGTTCGGTTCGGCTGTGGCGTCGTCACCGTCGAGGCTGGATAGTCTGCGATACTGGCGCTCTTCGCAGCAGGAGGAGACGTGGGCGCTTCGGGACTGGCATCGACTCCGGCAGAGTATCGTCAGCGGTTGAGCGAGCAAACGGATGAGCAACTCGACTCCTGGACGTCCGAACTCCTGCGGGACTTCGCCAAACGGCGCGGGTTGGCAGACGTGGTCGCCGAATTCCGCAAATCCGCGCGTCTGGACGAGAAGGCATTCAGGCGCGTGTTCGCGCGAGGCGGCGGTGCGCCGCAGACCGTTGGATTCGACGCCGTCGGGCATTTGATGGTTCCGACTATTTCCCTGCATTTCCTCGTCGCGGGATTGCGCGCCGAGGTTGCCGATGCCCGCGACCGATTGATCGCCTTTCTCGTAGCTTGCTTCAACGAGATCGTGTACGTCTGAGTTCCGGAGACCCCGGGCCGTCCGCATCGTCGGCCTGGGCCGGTTGGTACATCCGTTTCCATCCGCCCTCAACGCCGCCGCCGCAGCCGCGATCGCTCTGATTTTGGGCGCCCCACCAGACGCAGCCCTCAGACTGTCTCTGGGGATGCTGTTTTGCCAGTTTTCGATCGGGGCCGCTAACGATATCGCCGACAGGTTGGCAGACGCTGTCGCAAAGCCCTGGAAGCCGATCCCAGCTGGTTTCGTGCCGCTCGATGTAGCTGCCAGCAGCTGCGCGGTGGCAGCGGCTGCAGGGCTGACGCTGGCTTGGACAGTCTCCCCCGGCGCCCTGGCCGTTGCCGTCGTAGGTTTGCTGGACGGACTCGTCTACGACTTCAAGCTCAAGGCCACGCCGCTTGCCTGGCTACCCTTTGCCGCCGGGGTTGGCCTGGTGCCTCTGTACGCCTGGCTGGGGGTGCGTGACGGTATTCCGGGTGCCGTGCTGGCCGTTGTTGCCCTGAGTGTCCTGGCGGGCGCCACGCTGGCCCTGGCGAACGCGTACGCGGATCTGCAACTGGACATGCGTACGGGTGTTCGAACCGTGGCGGTGCTGCTCGGTCCCGAGATAACACTTGCTCTCAACGGGGCGACCCTGCTCGCTACCCAGGCGATCGCGTGCCTCACCCTGCTGGCCGCCCGCCCACAGGTCTCGGACGTGGCGCTGGCCGTGGTCGGCTGCGGATTGGGCTGGCTTGGTGTGGGCCTGGGTCGAGTGGCGGCCGACAGGTGGCGACACCTGGTCTGGGAGGTTCAGGGAATCGGGATTGCGGCTCTCGGCATAGCGTTGCTCGACACCCTTGTCAGGGCGGGGGCCCTCAAGGGTTAGAGCCGGCCCGACGGCGGACGTCTGTGGTCAGGTCGCCGTCGTCGGCGTGGTCGCGTGTTCCAGCGGATCCGCGCCTCCTGTCGTCCGCGGCGCACTTGGTGCGAGCGGCCGACGCTCTCGGGAACGGCTACTTGTCCGTGCCTCGTCGCACCAGCCCAATCGCGTTCTCGAGCCTCACCCGGACGATCATCAGGTACTTGATGAGGTTCTGGCGATCGGTCTCGTCGATGTTGTGCATCACATCCGACTGGAGAACGGAGATCAGATCGGCCATCGCGTCGGTCAAGTGAGCTCGGACGGCGATGAGCGAGTCGTCGGTGAGCGGCTTGCGGGATGCCGTCGCGAGCCAGTTCGCCTCGGCCTCTGCCTCGATTGCGTCTTCAACGGTACCCGCGAGAGAACCCTTAGATGCCGTGCCTGATGGGCTTCGCTTGACGCGTGGGGTTGCATCGATCTTTTCTCGGAGTTTGATCAGCGAGAGTTCGCCGCGGGCGACCATGTCGGCCAGCTGGCGGCGCTTCTTGGGGTCCGTGACTTTGAGAAGTTCGTATGCGTGCGACAGGGTGTCTTTGCGCACAGACACCAGGCTCTTGATTTCGTCCGGTGCATCGGCCAAGCGAAGCCGGTTCTCCAGGTAACCCTTGTCCTTGCCCAACTTCTGGGCAAGCTTGCGGATGCTGTAGCCATGCTCGCGAATCATCTTGTCGTAGATCGTCGCCTCGTCGAGAGGCGAGAGATCCTCGCGCTGAAGGTTCTCGATGACGGCGATCTCCAGGGCCGTCTCATCGTCGATCTCTTCGATGAGCGCCGGGATCGTCTCGAGGCCGGCGCCCTGCGCCGCTCGCCACCGCCGCTCGCCGGCGATCAGCTGGTAATGGCCGTTGGGCTGGGGCCGGACCAGGATCGGTTGGAGAACCCCGTGCTCGCGAACGGACGAAGTCAGGTCTTCGAGACCCGCCTTGTCCATCGCCAGGCGGGGCTGGTTGGGGTTCGGGGAGACTTTGTCGACCGGCACGTTGCGAACTGAGGCCGGCCGGACCACGGTCGTTTCATCGGCGCTGAGCAGGCTCAGGACGTTCTGCGAGAGGCTCTGATTGCGCTCCTCGTTGAGGCGAGCGGTGGCGGCAGCGCGGAAGTCGGGCTTAGCCAAGTGCGATTACCTCTTTCGCCAGATCGCGGTAGTTGGTTGCGGCCTCCGAGGCCGACGCATATTCGGTGATGGGCTGGCCGGTCAAGGGCGCCTCGCCGAGCTTCACGGCGTTTCGGATGAGTGTCTCGAACACGTGGTTGTCGCCGTTCTCACGCATCTCATCCAGCATCTCCCGAGCCAGGACGGTCCGCGGATCGTAGAAGGTGGGGAGAAGTCCGAGAACTCGCAGATCCTTGTTCAGCTTGGCCCGGATGGTGTTGATCACCTTCACCAGGGCGGCGAGGCCCTTCAGGGCGTAGTACTGCGTCTGAACGGGGATGATCACGCCGTTGGCGGCGACGAGGCCGTTGATGGTCAAGAGGCCCAGCGTCGGCGGGCAGTCGATAAGGATGTAGTCGTAATAGTCTCTCGCCCACTCGTCCAGGGCTTCGGATAGGGCATATTCGCGGCCGATGGCACTCAGGAGGTCGACCTCTGTGGAGGCCAGATCGAGCGTCGCAGGAGCGACGTCGATTCCGGGCGACGCGGTGGTAACGACGATGTCGCGAAGACGAACCCTCGGCTCACCCAGGACGTTGGCCATGGATCGCTCGACGTTTGTCAGGTTGATCCCCAGCCCCACGGTGAGGTTGGCCTGAGCGTCCATGTCGATGCAGAGGACGCGCAGCTTGTGCTCGGCGAGTGCGCCAGCCAGATTGATGGTGGTGGTCGTCTTGCCGACGCCGCCCTTCTGGTTTGCGATCGCGATGACGATTGCCACCGTGGGTTCACCTCGCTGAGACTGGGATTGATTGGCCGCGACCCCTTGCGTTCGTGCCGCTCCACCCGATTGTGCGAGGAAGCAACGACTTTTCGCGGCCGTTGTCGATTCCCGAAGATGCTACCTCACCGACCGTCATCGGCGGCTGCGCTTATCCACAAACTGGCGAAGTTGTTCACCGATTCTGTGGATATCGCATGGGTAAATCCATTACTCGATCAGGCCGTGAGCACAAGTTGTGTGGATTGTCGAAATCGCCGCCGATTCTGGGTTCCCGGTGTCTTTGCGCAAAGACGGTCCGGAGACAGGGAGGGTCTCTAGCGGCTATCCCCGATGCGCAGGCACGGACGTGTCGAGCCACGTGCGTCGCCCGGCATCGGCAGGCGCCATTACGAGCGGATCAGACCCCGACTGGCAGGTCGGGGCAGGTCCGTGCCATGATCAGACAGCACGCTCGCGCAATCAGCGACAGGGCACAGCGAGAAGGAAGCGGTAGTGGCGGACGATCAGGGCACAAGTCGAGATGCGGCACAGGCTGATGAGGCCGTGGATCCAGAGAGGGCGCGCTGGCGGGCAACGACCCGAGCTAAGGCGTTGTCGCGCTCTCCGGAGCGCCAGGAGCGGTTCCTGACGACGTCTGGAGCGGTCATTCAGGACCTGTACACGCCGGCCGATCTCGCCGGCCTGGACGAAAGCCGCGACCTCGGCCGCCCGGGCGAATACCCGTACACGCGTGGCGTTCAGCCGACCATGTACCGCGGTCGCCTCTGGACGATGCGCCAGTACGCCGGCTTCTCTACCGCCGAAGACACCAACCGCCGCTTCCGCTATCTGCTCGAGCAGGGCCAGACGGGCCTGTCAGTCGCGTTCGACCTGCCCACTCAGATGGGCTACGACTCCGATGCGCCCGAGGCCGAAGGCGAAGTCGGTCGGGTCGGCGTCCCGGTCAGCTCACTTGCCGATATGGAGGTACTGCTCAACGGGCTGCCGCTCGACACGGTCAGCACCTCGATGACGATCAACGCCTCGGCGGCAGTTCTGCTGGCGATGTATGTGGCGGCGGCCGAGAAGCAGGGCGTCGCGCGAGGCTCAGGTGAGCGGCACAACCCAGAACGACATCCTCAAGGAGTACATCGCCCGGGGCACGTATATCTTCCCGCCGCGCCCTTCGATGCGACTCGTAACGGACATTTTCGAGTTCTGCTCCAAGGAGCTGCCGCGCTGGAACACCATCAGTATCAGCGGCTATCACATGCGCGAGGCGGGAGCCACGGCCGCCCAGGAATTGGCCTTTACCCTCGCCGACGGCATCGCCTACGTGGATGGGGCGCTGAGCCGCGGTCTGGACATTGACGCCTTCGCCGATCGCCTCAGCTTCTTCTTCGCCTCGTGGAGCGAGCTGTTCGAGGAAGTGGCCAAGTTCCGCGCCGCTCGTCGCATGTGGGCGAGGATCGTCAAGGAGCGCTTCAAGGCCACGAGCACGCGCTCGATGGCCTGCCGCTTCCACGTCCAAACCGCAGGCTCCTCGCTCACCGCGCAGTCGATCGACAACAACGTCGTCAGGACGACGGTCCAGGCCCTGGCCGCAGTCCTCGGCGGAGCCCAAAGCCTCCACACCAACTCTCGAGACGAGGCCCTGGCCCTGCCGTCGGCCGAGGCCGCGCGACTGGCGCTTCGGACCCAGCAGATCCTCGCCTACGAATCGGGAGTCACCGAGACGCCCGACCCTCTGGCCGGCAGCTACTACGTGGAGACCCTGACGAACCAGCTCGAGGCCGCAGCCAACGAATACCTCAAGGAGATCGACGCTCTAGGCGGGACCCTGGCCGCGATCGAGGCCGGATATCAGCAGCGGCAAATTCAGGAGGCCGCGTACCAGGTGCAGCGAGCCGTCGAAAACGGTTCGAAGGTCGTCGTGGGCGTCAACAAGTTCCGCGACGAG
>PMLK01000070.1 GCA_003158875.1 Chloroflexota bacterium | reverse complement strand
CTTGTCCAGGCCGTAGGCGAGGGCCGAGGCAGTGGGCTCGTTGATGATTCGCTTGACGTCCAGACCGGCGATGCGGCCCGCGTCCTTGGTGGCCTGGCGCTGCGTGTCGTCGAAGTAAGCCGGGACGGTGATGACCGCTTCGGTGACCTTCTCGCCGAGATACGCTTCCGCGTCCGCCTTGAGCTTCTGCAGGNNATCATGGCGCTGATTTCCGGCGGCGTGTACGTCTTGCCGTCGGCCAGCACGACCTTGATACCGTCGCTCTTGGCGTCCTTATCGACCTTGTAGGGGACGAGCGGCAGCGAATGCGCCACTTCCGGGTCGTCGAAGCGGCGCCCCATGAAACGCTTGATGGAATAGACGGTGTTGCCGGGGTTGGTCACGGCCTGGCGCTTGGCCAGCTGGCCGACGAGACGGTCGCCACCCTTGGTGAAGGCCACGACGGAAGGAACCGTCCGACCGCCTTCCGCGGAAGGGATGACGGTCGGCTCTCCGCCTTCCATCACCGCCACGACGGAGTTCGTCGTGCCCAGGTCGATGCCGATGATCTTTCCCATTTAGTCAACGCTCCTCGTTTGTCGGTTCAGTGTCAGTTGATATGTGTAGTGGTGTCCGGTCCGGCTTCGCCGGCGACGGCGACCAGGGCCGGTCGCAGGACTCGGTCTTTGACTCGGTAGCCACGCTGGACCTCGTCCACGATTTCGCCGTCGGGACGGCCCGTGCCGGGAACGATGGCGATCGCTTCGTGCTCGTGAGGATCGAACGCTCGACCGACCGATTCGATCGGCGTCACGCCTTCGCTCTCCAGCACCGACCGGAGCTTGCGGTCGAGCAGGACGATGCCCTCGATCCAGCCGGAGTCTTTGAATTCCACCGGCATGTGGTCGAGCGCTCGATCGAAGTCGTCGGCGACCCCAATGAGTTTGCGCAACAGCATCTCGCTCGCCAGGCCGAAGTCGCGTTCGCGATCCTCGGCCGTGCGGCGCTTGAAGTTGGCGAAATCCGCGGCGGTCCGCTGCAGCGACGCCAGATGTTCGGCCGCCAGCGACTTGGCGATTTCGAGCTGGTGTGTCAGCTGGTCCACCGCCTCGGCGTCGGTCAACGTGTCCGAATCCGAACCGGCGGCTGGCCGGCCCGGCCAATCCCCGTCGCCGGCCCGGGACTGGGATCTGCTGCGGGTGGGTCGATCAGGCATACAAGTGCTCCACCAATTCGTTCATGAGCCCCGACACGAACTCGACCGAGGCAATCGCTTGCGCATACGACATCCGAGTCGGCCCCAGGACTCCGACCACCCCGATGGCATGGCCGATGCGTCCATAGGGCGCCAGCACGAGCGATACGTCCTGCATCTCCTCAGGGCGATTCTCGTGGCCGATGAAGATCTGGATGCTGCCGGCCCTGGCGACGCTCTCGACCAAGGAGCCCAGATAGGTCCGGTTCTCAAGGGCGGCGAAGACCCGTCTCACCTTGTCGCTGCGGTCGAACTCCGGAGCGGCCATCACATTGAGCAGGCCGTCGCTGAAGAGGTCGTCAATGGCTGCGGCGTCGAACTCACGAACCGTTCGGACAAGCCCGTCGCCAACTCGTCGCAGCAGTTCGAGATCGTCCAGCTCGCCCGGACCTTGCGGCAGATCCGTCAAAGCCGCCTCGATCTCGTCCGCAGTGCGGTCCACCGCCAGAACGTTGAGCAGCGACGCCACGCGGTCCAGTTGATCCTGGCCGGCGGCCGCGGGCAGATTCTGGAGCGCCTGCTTCATCGTCCCTTCCTTGAACAGGACGACGAGCAGCGCCACGCGATCCTGAACCGCGACCAGATCCACGCGCCGCGCCCGAGCCGACTGCGGCTTGGCCGTAGTGGCCAGACCGGCCGTGCCGGTGTTGGCGGCAAGAGTGCTGGCGGCGAGGCGGAACCAGCCCTCGCTGGAGAATTCGACCTGTCCGAACTGATGGCGGATCATCCGCTGCTCGACCTGCGGCAACGACCACTCATCGGCCAGAACCTGGACGTAGTAACGGTAGCCTGCGTCGGTGGGAACGCGACCGGCCGAGGTATGGGGATGCGTGAGCAGGCCCAGCGCCTCGAGGTCCGACAGGATGTTGCGGACGGTGGCGCTGCTGACGCCCAGGGGGTAGTTGCTGACCAACGAACCGGAACTCACCGGCAGCGCCGACACAACGTATTCGTCTACGACGGCCCGCAGGATGGCGTCCGAGCGCTCGTCCAGCGAACCGATGGTGCGACGTGGACGTCGCGCCATATTTGACTCCTTCCCCAGCGAAGCGGCGCCGGGAGGGTCGTACGTCCGGCTCCACCCCGAGACCAAAACGCACGCTCACAGATGCCGATCACCCGGCTTCGCCGGTGGTTAGCACTCTCACTGTGCGACTGCTAACCATGTGCTGGCGATGTTAGCAGTGCCAGCCGGCGAGTGTCAACGGGCGGGCCGGGGCGTGTGAGCCGGGGCGCCAAACGCGATCCAGCCCCGACTCTAGATCAAGCGGGCGAACAGCTCGTTGCTGAGAAGACGGCCTCTGGTCGTGAGGCGCACCCGCGGTTCGCCTTGCGACTCGACGGCTTCGAGCAGGCCGACGGCGAACGCCCAGTCGCGGACTTCGGCCAGTGGCGATAGTTCCGCGGCAGCCGCGCTGACTCCGCGATCCAGACGCAGTGCCAGGATCGCCGCCTCGGCTCGAGCCGCCGCGCCGGTGACGACTTCGGCGCCACCTGGCGGCAGATCAGGAGATACGTCGCCCGACGAGTCAGCGGACAGAGCCGTGACATACGGTGCCATCGCGGCCGCGTTCCACCTGCGCACGGTTCCATCGAACGCGTGGGCTCCGGGCCCCACCGCCTCATACGGTTCGCGTTGCCAGTACACCAGGTTGTGGCGGCTCTCGTGGCCGGGCCGGGCCCAGTTGGATATCTCGTAGCCCCGCCAACCGCCCGCGGCGAGAAGCTCCGCGGCCAGGATGTACTGGTCGGCGGCGCGGTCCTCGTCCTGTTCCAGCCGGGCACGCTCCCGCCATCGCCGGGCACCGGGCGCCGTAGGCAGATGATCGCCGCCGACGCCGGCGATCCCCTCCGCCTCCGGATCGTCGAGAGTCAGGGCATACAGCGAGAGATGGTCCGGGGCAAGGGCCAGGGCCGCGTCGAGAGTCCGCCGCCAGTCCGCCACGGACTGGCCCGGCACGTCGTATAGCAAGTCGAGATTGATTGAGGCGATGCCCGCCGCTCGCGATTCCGCCACGGCCTCGGCCACGTCCCGAGGTGAGTGGCGGCGTCCGAGGCGTCGCAACTCGGCGCCGTCGAGGCTCTGCGCCCCGAACGAAATCCGCGTCACGCCGACTTGCCGGAACGCGGCGAGATTGCCGCGTTCGTCCGGGCCGGGGTTGGCCTCGATGGTCACCTCCGTGTCCGACGCCACTCCAAAGCGGCTCCGGACGATCGACATCAGCCGCATCAGCCACTCCCCGGGGACCAGGGAGGGAGTGCCGCCGCCGAAGTAGACGGTGCGCAGCGGCGGTCTAGCCGGAGGTGCGACCACGCGGCTTCCATCCGCGACGAGCCCGCCAACGCCACTCGGGGCGCCGAACCGCTCATCGAGGGCATCGGCTCGCAACTCCAGCTCGCGGGCTACGGCCGCGTACAGACGCTCCGTTCGGGCACGCGGCCCGCGCGCGTCGCCGCCCGCGTAGACGGTGAAGTCACAGTAGGGACAACGGGCCACGCAGAATGGCAGATGGATGTANNACCGGCGGCTGTGGCGTGTTCACCGGAAGAAGCGTAACGGCTATCGCGGCGGCCGCCGCTCCGCCAATCGCCGGTGACCGGCCGACGAGCGGGCCGCACTCGCCGCGACGCGGGCCCGCGCTGAGCTGCGCCTGCCGATGCGCTCCGAGGACTCATGCCCTGCGGCCGCCCTCGCCGCCGCGGGCCCCATGAC
>PMLK01000076.1 GCA_003158875.1 Chloroflexota bacterium | reverse complement strand
GCCTTGCCGGGCCCGACGATGCTCTCCTTCGAGGATCTGCATTGGACCGATGAGGTCAGCCTCGAGGTCATCGCCGAACTGGCGCGGCAGTCGCGCGACCGCCAGCTCCTCCTCACCGGCGACTACCGGACCGAGGAAGTCGCGCCCGGTACGGGCCTGCGCGGCTGGCGAGCACGGCTCATCACCCAGCGAGTGGCGGAGGAGATCCGGCTCGAGCCGCTGACCGAAACAGAGACGGCCCTCATGACGAGCCACATTCTCGACACTGGGCTACCCGCGCCGAGAGGAGTCGCGGCGGCAGTGTTCGAGCGGACCGACGGGATCCCGCTCCATATCGAGGAGCTACTCGGGGCGTTGAGCACGGAAGAACGAGCGGATGGGAGGGCAATCAGGCAGGCAAACGTCCCGGACACGATCGAGGACGCCGTGCTCGCGAGGCTCGCGCAGCGCTCATCCGAGGCACAAGCGGCTGCGCGGGCCGGAGCGGTAATCGGCCGCTGTTTCGTCCCGGAGGTCCTCGCCGTGGTCATGGACGTCGAACTGGAGGCACTGGAGGCGCCACTCCAGGAACTCGTCGACCACTTCGTACTGGATCCGCCTGGCATGCGAGGTCTGCTCGACTTTCGACACCAGCTGTTGCGCGACGCCCTGTACCGCACGATCTCAGCGCCGGAGCGCCGCCGACTGCACGCCAGAGCCGCCCAGTTTGGTGCCCGGCTCGAGGGAGCGTCCGAGATCCACGCGTCCCTTCACTACGAGCGCGCAGGACTCCGGCGCCAGGCATTCGAGGCCGCCCTCGCCGGGGCCGGCGAAGCCGCCGGGCTGTCGGCCCACAGTGCGGCCTTCGAGCTGTTCGGTCGGGCCGTTGCCAATATCCCTGACGATCTCGATCACGAGCAGCGAGCGACGCTGCTCGAGGCATATGCCGTCGAAGCGGCCGTGATCGAGGAGAACGAGGTCGCCGAGAGCACTTCACGCGATGCCCGCGATGCCTACCTGGCTGCCGGCCGCCCGGCAAACGCGGCCGGAATGTTGATCGGCATAATCGGCGTCTGGCGCCGCGAGGCGCGATCGATCGCGGAACGGTCCGCGCTGGCAGCCTCCTTGTTCGAGGAGCTCACCGGACTCCCAGCCAGTAGTGACCGCGAATTGGCCCTTGCCGAGTTGCTGGACGAATGGACTCGAATCCACCTGGATGCCGTCGAGGTCGAGGCAGCGCGCTCCACGATCGCGTCGATGCGTGAGGCGGCCGCTGCGCTCGGGGATGCCGTCGCGGGAATCCAGGCCGCCGCGTTCGAGTCGATGGTCGACGTGCTCGACGGGCGGGTTGCACGAGGCCTCGACGGTATCTCGGCCTCTGCCCACGAGGCCCGACGCGCCGGGCTCGAGGGCGCCGGGGTCACGGCGTTCCGCGACGGAGCCACGCTCGCCGTCCGGACCATGGACTACGGGCGAGCGGACCGCCTTCTCGCCGACGGTTTGCTCTATGCCGACGCTATCGAGCAGTCGCACTGCCGTCACGTTATGGGCGCGCTGTCCGGGCTGGTCTCCTGGGCGAGGGGGGACTGGGCGGATGCGGCCACCATGGGCCGCCAGACGATTGCCGACCACGGCTGCCGGCGGGCGGCAACTATGGCACGCTGGGCGGTCGGGTTTGTGGCCCTTGGCCGTGGCGACTACGACGCCGCAAAGGCGGAGCTACAGGCGGCGCTTTCTGTAGGAGTGGAGAGCGGGGCGGTCGATCTCATCCTCCCGCCTCTGTGGGGCCTCGCCGAGGCTGCCCTTCTTGCCGATCGTCCCGACCAGGCCATGGGGCACTGTCGCGACGCGATGGAGCGAGCGTGCGCAGTGGGCGAGCGGGCCCTCCTGACGCCCTTCGTCGTGACAGGAGTCCGGGCCGAACAGGCGGCCGGGCGGCCGGACGCCGCGGAGGCGTGGCTCGCGGCCTGCGCCGAGTACCTCGCGGCCATGCCGGAGGTGGCGAGGACGGCCCTGGATCACGCCGCAGGCCTTGTTGCCCTCGCCTCGGGAGCGACCGGCGTGGCCCGTCAGAAGCTGGAGGCGGCTGTCGCTGGATGGGATGGGATGGGGCGGATCTGGGAGGCTACCTGGGCGCGCCTCGACCTTGCCAACTGCTTGACGCGGCAGAACAGGTTCGTCGAATCGGCCGGATTGTCCCTGGAGGCCGGGGCTGTGGCGTCCCGGCTGGAGAGTCGGCCGCTCACTGATCGAGTGGATGCCCTGCAGAAGTTGGCCCGAGGTCACGTCTCGGTCGACGAGCCGTGGCGTCCGTTGACGGCCCGCGAGTTCGCCGTGGCAAAACTGATTACCGAGGGACTGACCAACGGCGAGATCGCCGCCGAGCTGTCGATCGCCCCGAGGACCGCGAGCAGCCATGTCGAGCACATCCTCGCCAAGCTCGGAGCGTCGCGCCGCGCCGAGATCGCCGTCTGGGCGAGCGGGGTGGAGCGCGCAATGGCAGGTGCGGAACGTTCCGGACAGTCAGGGCCGGCGCGCTCGCGGGAACCGGCACCGGACACGATGCTTTCGATCAACCGCTGACACCAAAGATCCGCGGCGGCCCGTGGCCGGCTTGCAAGACGCGACACGATAACTGGACACGAAATGGTTGGCCCTTCACGAGGGTTGCCACTGCGCATACACGCTTAGGCCTTCCAAGCTGAATGTCGCGGGTTCGAGACCCGTCTCCCGCTCCAAATCCCATTTCGTGCCTGGCGCGACACTCAGCTTTTGCGTCGGCGTGCCCGAGCAGGCTGTCATCAGCCCACTCCAACGCTCAGCTGGCGAGATGCTGGTCCCGGGATTCCAAATCGTGTCAGCAGTCGAACGCAAGCCAGCACAACTCGTTGCGCAGCCGCTGGTCGTCGAGTACAAGTTCTCGGATCTCGTGGGGGNNGAGTTGGGCGCGCTGCCACTGGCATTCCACGCGGCCAGCCGTGTCGCCCTCGTCTTGCGCCGCTGCCGCACGCTGGGCTTTGATCGCGTAGGCCGCAGCACCGAGCTCGTGGGCGGCGACATGCGCCACGACCGCCGCCTGGCCGGCAGCGAAGGCGGCATGGCGGGCTGCGCCGCTGAGGTCTCTGGCCGCGGCCATTGCATGGCCGCCGGCCGCGCGGGACTGGGACATCTTGATCTCGCCGCGCGCCCATGCCCGAGTCTGCTCGATCGCCTGGCGGGGCCGCGGGTCTGAGGGCTGCACCGACTCGAAGTGATGCAGCACGTGCTCCGCGCAGTCGGCCGCCCAGATCGCGAGAAGACGATGATCGTCGTCCTGGAGGGTCCCTCCGCGCCGCACGGTGATGAACCGCGGGTCCCGGATCTTGGGGAGAATCACCAGTTTGCCCATCCCGTTCTTGTGTCCGGCGAAAGTCACTCCGGACGTGTCCGGTCAGCCAGCGGCCGGGGCACGATCCGGGTGCGTGACCTCGACCGTTAGCGAGAAATTAGTCAAGCTGCTGCGGCAACGTCCAGCGCCGCGAGCAGGTCCGACACAGAGGCCGTGGCCAGGCCGATCACCGTGTCGGCTGCCCCGTAGTAGACGAGGACTCGCTCGCCGGACGAATCGAGCACCCAACCGCTCGGAAACACGACATTCGGCACGTCGCCGGTTCGCTCATAGTCGGCCTCCGGTCCGAACTGCCAATCGTCAGTTCGGGCGATGACCCTGGTCGGATCGTCGAGGTCGAGCAACGCGAGACCGCTTCGGTAGAGGGCGCCCGACGCGGTCAGTCGAACCCCGTGGTAAAGGAGCAGCCAGCCGGCGGCCGTTTCGAGCGGCGGTGGACCAAGCCCAACTTTGCCGGCGTCCCACCAGCCGCCGGCGCGAGCTGGAAGGACGAGCTCAGGCTCCGACCAGTGCCGCAAATCGGGCGATCTGGAAAGCACTATGTTGGCCGGCCCGCCGCCGTACGGACGATGGAGCATGAGCCACTGGCCGCCGAACCGTCTGGGAAAGAGCGCAGCGTCCTTGTCATCGGGAGGGCAGATCGGGCCAAGCCGCCTGAACGTGACGAGGTCCTCCGTCAGGGCCAGGGACACAAGCGGCCCCTTCTCAGAGTAAGAGGTAAAGGTGACCGCGTACTCGGCGAGCTCGGGCAGGTAGACAACCCGCGGATCCTCGATCCCCCAGGCGTCCTCGGGATGAAGTGCCACGTTGCCTTCGAGCGCCGGTTTGAGATCGAAACGCCAATCGTGCTCGCCGTCGGCGCTGCGAGCCACGGCGAAATGCGATTGACCTCGGAAGCCTTCAACCCTTACCAGCAACGCTATGTCGTCACCCTGGCGAGTCGCACCAGGATTGAAGGCCGCATGCGCCCGGTAGGGCAGGTCATTGGCGGTGATGATCGGGTTGTCTGCGCTTCGGAAGAAGGGGCTGCTTATGGCAGCCGAAGCTGCATTGTCAAGCATGGCGTCACGGGCTTTCGCCGAATTCTGTGCGGCCGGGGAACCTTTGAATGTCTTGCCCGGGAAGTCGGTATCGCCGGCGTCGCGCTGAAGCGAACCCCTGGCTCGCGGCAGGAATGGAGCCCCTGGCTCCATTCCTGGAATCGTGAAGCCCGTCGCGGAAGGTGCGTCTGGGGACGTCAGAGCACGAGCACCCTTCCGCTCGACGGGCTATCAGATCGTGAGGAGGCGATCGAAGAATGAGCGGTAATGCTGCAGGGCGATCCGGAGATCCTCTGTCGAGATGGCCTCGCCCTTGACCAGCTGCGGCTCGAGCTTCGCTCGCTTATCGGCGAATGTCTTCGCGAGTTGCTTCATGACTTCAGCGACCAGTAGGTCAGCCTGTTCGACCGACTGCCCGGGTTCGTCGACGAAGCTCGCCTGGATGTCCAGCCACCGAGTCCGGAATGAATCGGCTGCGCCGGGCGCGAAGAGCAGGATGCTGCTCCTCCTCGTTGTTCGGCGCAGGCCGGACGAACCGGTGCGCACCCGCTTCGAGGCCAGTGGGCTGGGGCTCGGAGTGTCTTTCGGAGTGGGCGTCGTCGGCTGGATCATTGTGCTGCAACCGGGACGGGGGACCCCGGGATAGTCTCAACCGTCGACGACTCCTCGAGCATCTCGGCGAACAACACGTGCGAATTGAGAACCGCCTGGCGCAGGTCCTCGGTGTTGGCCTCGCCACCAGCGTCGCGGAGCGCGATCTCGTGCGCGGTCCGGTATTGGTCGAGGATGGCGGAGTGGTCGACCGAAACGTCGGCGGAGCGCTGGTCGTAATCGCTCTCCGGGTAGCCACGAGCGGCCATGACTCGCCCGATCAACGCGTCGGCATCGCGAGCGGCAGTTGACGGATCGTCGACAAACGTGGCTTGCATGACCTGCCACTCGTCGTTGAAGCTCTTGCCTTCATCCGCCGTGAGGGGCTTGATGTGGAATCCCGTGACTCGTTTCTGGCGGGCCGTGAGCTCTCGTTCGGCCGTGCGAACGTCGCCCGCCGTCGCTACGGTCCGGTCATATTCCGGCCCGAACCGCTGCTGGAGTTGCTGGCTCCGTTGCTCCGTCTCGACCCGCTCTCGAGTCTGATGGGTTGAGTACAAACGCGCGGCCACGATCACGACCGCCACGATCACGACCGCGGCGACAATCAATGCGGCAGTAGGCATGATGGAATTCCTCGTGCGGCTCCAGCCCGGGATGCATCTCGTCGGGCCGCAGTGTCTTCAGTCGACACCAGTCTGGTATCTCGACTGAACCTGATCGCTCACGCTACTGGCAGGCGGGCGGCGGCGCGAGGATGAAAACCCACATCGTCTGACGCCAACGTCGCCATCCGATTGGCGGCGGCTACGTCTGTTCTCCTTGCGCGCGTTTCCAGGCTGCGTCCATTGCCCCCAGAACCGGTATTGAGGGGAAGGCGAGTCTCAAGCCGCCGATTACGAGTCGGTCGGCTGGCCGTCCAGGCCCAGATATCCAACTGCAACGCCGCCGCCGCGAGTCAGTGTCGGCGCCTGCCAGCCGATCGACCTGACGCTCTTCCACTCGACCACCTTGCTGAGTCCGAAGGCGTGTTTGAGCGTGAAGCCGCGGCTGTCGACAGTCAGACTGAGTCTGGAGTTCCACCAGCCGTAGGACCAGAGGAGCAGGCCGATCAGGCCCGATCCAACCATGAGCGGGATCGAAGGCGCCTGTGACGGGGGCGGCCAGGTCGTATAGGTGCCGTTGAGGATGTCTGAAGCGCTCGGGTTTGTAGCGTGCGGCTGGGACGCCCACGCTGCCACGGCGAAGGCGATGAGCCCGATGATGAACGCACCCAGAGAGAGGAACCGGCTCGTCCTGAAGACGCCGCGTTGGCCACTGAACACCGCCTTCGCCGCGGACGTGGCCGCTTCCGTACCAAGCGCCGACTCCAGCGCCAGGGCCTCGGTGAGTGGCAGCTCCGCGCTCCGCGGCTGGCCGCCGGCTGCCTCGAGCCGGGAAAGCATGGCGGACCATACCTCCTCCCAGCTCGCGGCGAAGGTGGTACTCGGGCCCATCTTGATCTGCGATGAACCTTCCAGCGGCTGCTTGAAGGTCACCGTGAGGTATTTGAGCGGTCCTCTTCGCACGCCGCGACGCCAGTGGATCGCGACGTCGTCGACCTGATCCCAGCGCACCTCGATGGCCCCCTTCGGGCCGAAGTAGCGAAAGCCACGCTCGCCGACGACCAGCTGGAGTCGCATCTCCAGTACTGCCCCGATACAGAAGAAGAGCAGCCAGAATGCGGGGAGAAAGAAAGGCGCGATGCCGTAATCCGGTCCAACGCGAAGCGCGTTGGCAGGCCCGCCCGGGTGTGGGCTCGCTACGGTCAGTGCCACGACCAGGAATATGGCGGGCATGATCAGCGCGGTACCCAGTAAGGCGTACACCTGCAACTTGCCCGCCCGAAAGACCGCGCTGTCGCCCAGAGACGGATCTGCGATGGTCATCCCCCTACCTCCCGGCGGCCGAGCGTGAGCGTTCAGGCCGAGTTGCCGCCGCCGCGGTATCGGTCCAGCGCCGCCTGCATGGTCTGCGACATGACCTGATTGCCCGCGGCGAAGCTCGAAAAGAGCCCGTTGAGCGAAACTGCGGTGCCTGGCCGATTGTCGTGGCCGAGCATGCGGATCGTCACACGCGGCTCGCCGCCGAAGCTCTGCGTGGGCGTGCACTCAATCTCGGCCACCTGATCCCAGCCGGCCTCGATGCTCCCATTCGGCCGCCACAGGTAGAAGCCCCGGTCGTCGACGACGAGGCGGGCTTGCGAGGCACACAGAGCCAGGAAACAGAAGAAAGCCCCGACCAGTAAGAAGCCGATCGACCAAGGAGCGCTGCTCGGCGGAAGCGGATCCTGCCAGGTCAAGTATGCCAATGATGATGTGCTGGGTGGGCCCTCGAGGTGGCCGATCAGGGTCCAGACCACGAAGCCGATTGGGACCAGGCCGATGACGAACAGGACCACGATGCCCATCCCGCCGTAGTGGAAGATGTGCGTGTCGTCAGAATCGGTGCGAGTGCCGCCATTGCGGCTGGTTTCCCGAACGCCGGATGCCTCGAATCGGGCGTTCATCGCCTCGCTGATTTCTCCCCAGCTGGCGGCAAAACTCAGGTTCGGCCCCATGTTGACATTTGAGGAACCCCCAACCGGTTCTCGGAGGGCGACGACAACCCACGTGATGATCCTGTTGTGATATCGACCACCCAGGCGCGTCAGGAGCTGGATGCTCTCCACGTTGCTCCACGGGATCTCGACGGTGCCGGAGGGGCGCCAGTAGCGAAACCCACGCTCTCCCACCGCGAGTCGGAGCATGGATTCCCAGATCGCACCCGCGAAGAAGATCGCAGTCCAAATGCCGAAGAACACCAGCGGTAACACGAGGGCGCTGTAATCCGGGGGCGGGTTCAGGTAGGCGTCGTACGGCGACGGGGAAGGGCTCTTCGGGGCGGTCACATAGAGCGCCATGACGAACCCAACGGGCAGGAAGAGCCCCGCGACCACAAAATTTAGAATCTGACGGCCACCGGCGCGAAAGACCTGGCATTCACCCAGGTTGGGATCGGAGAAGGTCATGGCGCGCTCGGCGGCATCGGCATTCGAGAAGGATAGCGAGCCGCCACTGCCTCCGTGATCAGCCCTTGCGTCGCCTCTGCAGATTGGGAGCATGCGAACACGGAGACCTTAAACGAAGGTCGGATGCGGCACCGAGCCGCTCCGGCGCACCAGTGGTGTAAGCGGGCCGAAGCACAAGTTGCGCTCTAGTAGTGCAGCTTATGGACGCAGGGTCCCGAAGAAGACCTGCCACGCGAGCAGTGACTTGGCGATCAGGCTGAACAGCATGTATGCGCGCTCGCCGTATAGGTAGTCGCGCCAGCGGCCGACCTTGCGGTATTGCAGCACCTGATTGATCGCGAAGACGTTGAAGGCCACGAACAGCGTCACGAAGATGGCGATCACGAAGCCCGGGATCGGCGCCGAGCCCGGTTCCGTGGCCGAGATCAGCAGCGTCACGAAGATGACCACCCACGGCACCGCACCGGCGATGCAGCCGAAGATGTAGTGGAGCCATTGGGGCCGCTCGCGGCCCTCGTTGGCGATCTCCATGCTCCAGCCGAACAGGATCATGGCCGCGTTCACGCCGAAGATGGCAATCAGCGTGCCCACTTCCTGGACGCCCGCCAGGGCCGCGATGACCACG
>PMLK01000053.1 GCA_003158875.1 Chloroflexota bacterium | reverse complement strand
AGGAGTGGTGTCGTCCGTGCCGCCTGCGAAGTTCTTCGTGAATCGCGGCATCGTGTCCAGCCGGGCCGACCTGCTCAACGTCCTCAGGCCCCTCGAGAAGCAGACCGTGGCATATCGGTATTACCGAGGCCACGAGCTGGTTCAACACGGCCTGGGATGGGTGGAACGGATAGTGTCGGATGAGCCGGAGACATCGACGTTCTTCACTCCGCTTTCGATCTGTTTGAACGTCGATTCGTTCGAGCACCTCGAGTTCGAGACCCGTCCGGACCAGTTGCTAACGTATCGTCTGGTTCAGGGAGACGAGGCTGTGGTCATCGATTTCGCGCCTACCGGGGCACCGGTGGGGGACGCCCTCGAGCCTGCCCGGCCCGAGTTCGATGCCGATGGCTACGTCCAAATGGAGTTGCTCGGCCACGACGCAGTCGAGGGCGAGCAGGGGGCCCCATAACCCCAAGTCGGACTACGGCTGGTAATAGGCGCGTTTCGTGCCCGGAAGAGGGCGTGGTGAGCCGCACAGGAGTGCGGCAGGAGGAGAGGCGCGCCGCCCGGGCCCCGGGTGGCTAGCCGATCGGTGGGATCGACCAGGCGAGACACCAGGAGGAGAGTCCGTTGGCATTCCTAAGTAAGTACTTCAAGTTTGCCGAACGCGGCACCAACATCATCACTGAGAGCAGGGCGGGACTGACCACGTTCATGGTCATGTCCTACATCATTTTCGTGAACCCGGGCATCCTGTCGGGTGCGACGAACGGTAAGGGCCCCGACTTCATGGCGACCGTCGTCGCCACTTGTCTTGCGGCCGGCATCATGACCGTGGCGATGGGCCTGGTCGCGAACTACCCGTTTGCGATGGCTGCCGGACTCGGGCTGAATGCCGTTGTCGCCTACGACCTGATCAACACGCGCCACATGGTCTGGCAGGACGCCATGGCCGTGATTGCGTGGGAAGGCATCATCATCACGATTCTGGTGCTCACAGGCCTCCGGCAGGCCGTGGTGAGGGCCATCCCGATGAACCTGAAGCGAGCCATCGGCATCGGCATCGGACTCTTTATCCTCTTCATTGGACTGGCCAATGCCGGATTCGTCGTTCCCGGGTCGGGCGAGCCGGTAACCCTCGGGACTTTTGTCCAGCCAACGATCGTCGTCTTCGTCTTCGGTCTGGCTCTGGCGCTCGCCCTGATGGCAAAGAAGGTCCCCGGTGCTCTGCTGATCAGCATCCTGGCCTCGACGATCCTTGCCATCGTCATCAACTACATCATGGGAACGACGGCCGGGACGCCGGATGCGTCGGGCAACGCCTACACGCCCGCCGGTTTCCTGGCCGGATCGGCGGTCGCGCCGACAAAGTGGTTCTTCGACTTCAGCGGAAGCAACTTCTCAACCCTCTTCCAGCCCGTGGGTCACCTGATCAGCGTCTGGACTCAGCCCGAAGTGCCGTTCATCACGGTCGCGTTGGTCGTGTTCAGCCTGATGTTGTCTGACTTCTTCGATACCGTCGGCACGGTTATCGGTGTGGGCGAGGAAGCTGGCCTCCTGGACAAGGACGGGAACCTGCCTGGCATCGAGCGCGTTCTGCTTGTCGACTCCATCGGCGCTCTTGCCGGCGGTTTGATGAGCACCAGCTCGAACACGACCTACATCGAATCAGCCGCTGGCGTCGGCGAAGGAGGACGTACCGGCTTTACCGCCGTCGTCGTCGGCCTTCTGTTCCTCGTCGCCATCCTGTTTGCCCCGATCGCCGGGATCGTCCCGGCGCAGGCGACGGCACCGGCTCTCGTCGTGGTCGGTTACTTGATGTTCTCGGGCGTCAAGCAGATGGAATGGGGCGAGATGGACGATCTCTTCCCGGTTCTCGCGACGATCATCGTGATGCCCCTCACGTACTCCATCACGAACGGCCTGGCGGCAGGGTTCGTGTCGTACGTCTTCCTCAAGGTCCTCCACGGGAAGGCTCGCGAGATCCACCCACTGATGTGGGTGGTTAGCCTTTCCTTCGTCGTCTACTTCTTCATCCCCTGGATCCAGACATTCACCAAGTAGTCTGGAGCGCTCACGAAGCGGCCGGTGCCCGAAAGGGTGCCGGCCGCTTTCTCTTTTGCGAGAGGACTTGCGAGAGGACTTGCGAGCGGCCTGGCAGGTGGCCCCGCTCATCAGCTGTGGGACCCAACCTGCTATCCGTTAGCATTGATTCGATGTACGAACGAACAGCACTCCCGGACGGCCCCCGAGTTATCACTGCGCGTCTTCCGGGGTCGCTTTCCGTCTCGATCGCTGCTTACGTACTGGCGGGCTCGCGCCTGGAATCGGCCGACGAAGCCGGCGCCGCGCACTTCATGGAGCACATCACCTTCAAGGGCACGGCCGCATATCCCACGACCCGTGCCGTGTCCGAGGCGATCGAGGGTTTCGGCGGCAGCTTCAATGCCGCCACCGATCGCGAATCGACCGTGTACTGGGTTCGCGTGCCGCATCGCGAGATGGAACGTGGCATGGACGTTCTGGGCGAGTTGATCATTCGGCCACATCTCCGAAGTCAGGAGATCGAGTCGGAGCGCGCGGTCATCGTCGAAGAAATTCGGTCATATCTCGACGATCCCGGGGAACACGTCCACACGCTCTTCGACCTGGCGATGTTCGGGGACACGGCCCTCGGTCGAGAGATCGCCGGCAGCGAGGAAAGCGTTCGGGCACTGCCGGAAGAGAACCTGAGAAGGTTCTGGGCTTCGTCATATCGGCCGGGCAACGTCGTGGTTTCGGCCGCGGGCGACATCTCGCATGCGGAAGTCGTCGAGCTCGTAGAGCGCGCATTCGGCACCGGAGCGGCCGTTCCAGCGACCTTCGAACCCGCGCCCGTTCTGCCGGCCGGCGAGCGAATCATGATCGCGAAGCGGGATACGACGCAGGCCCAGCTCTGTCTGGGCGTCCCGGGACTCCGAAGAGATGACCCAGAGGCCTGGACACTGGAGGTTCTAAACGCCATCCTCGGGGATGGCATGAGCAGCCGGCTGTTCCAGTCGGTGCGAGAGGAAAGGGGGCTGGCCTATGATGTCGGCTCCTACGTCGTGGACTACGTGGATACGGGGGCGTTCGTAGTGTCGGCAGGGGTCGATCCGGACAGGATTGCGCCGGCGATGGCCGCGATTCTGGAGGAGCTTGCTCGTATGCGCGACGTCGCCGTGCCCGACGACGAACTGGCCAGGGCCAAGCGCTATCTGTCGGGTAGGTTGGAACTGCGCATGGAAGAGACGCGCCATGTCTCCTCGTGGCTGGGTGGCCAGGAGGCCTTGCACGAACGCGTTCTGACTCTCGACGAAGCGCTTGCCGAGCTGAACCGGGTCACGAGCGACGGCATCTACTCTCTTGCGGGACGACTCTTCCGCGACGAAGGCTTGCGTCTGGCCGTCGTGGCGCCGCCACGTCGAGGCCGCCGCCTGGATTCGCTTCTGCGATTGCCCGGGGGTGGTGCGTGAGACACGGGCGCAAGCCGCGCGGTGACGCGTCACAGGACGGGATCGGAGAGGCGATTGGCGAGGTCGAGCAACCCGCCGTCGAACCGACGGATGTTCTCACGCTGCCCGAAAGAGACGAGCCGGTCGATGACGACTATTCGGAGCCGTTCGAAGATGCCTCCGAAGTTCTGATCCGGGTCTCGACCGAGGATCTCGAAGGCGACGAGGACCTTGTCGGAGACGTCGGGGAATGGGTCTACGACCCTGCCGAGCTGAAGATCATCGACGAGCCTGAACCTGAAGAAGAGCCCGTGGCCGCGGCCGCGGCCGCGGCCGCCGAACCCGAACCGGAACCCGTGGCTCCGGCCGCCGAACCCGAGGCCACGGAGATCGAGCCCAAGCTCGAACCTGAGGCCGTGGCGCTCGCCACCGAACCGGCGGCCACCGAACCGGCGGCCACCGAACCCGAACCTGAACCCGTGGCGATCGAGCCCGAA
>PMLK01000061.1:1130-15469 GCA_003158875.1 Chloroflexota bacterium | reverse complement strand
CGCAACGAGATCAGCCCCGGCAACTTCGTCTTCCGGATGCGCGAGTTCGAGCAGATGGAAATGCAGTACTTCGTCAAGCCGGAGACGGCAGCGGCCGTGTTCAACGATTGGAAGCCGCGCCGGATGGCCTGGTATGTGCGCTACGGCGTCAATCCGGCCCGTCTGCGTTTCCGCCAGCACCGCCCCGACGAACTGGCTCACTATGCCAAGGAAGCCTGGGACGTTGAGTACCGTTTCCCGTTCGGCTGGAAGGAACTCGAAGGCATCCACAACCGCGGCGATTGGGATCTCGGTCGTCACCAGGAAGCGACGGGCGAGAATCTCGAGTACTTCGACCCCGCGACCGAGGAGAAGTACGTCCCGTGGATCGTCGAGACCTCGGCCGGCGGCGACCGTGCCGCGTTCACGTTCCTCATCGACGCCTATCGCGAAGAAGAGGTTCGTGGCGAGAAGCGTGTGGTTCTGGCGTTCAACCCTGATCTCGCGCCGTATAAAGTGGCCGTCCTGCCGCTGCTCAAGAAGCGCGATGAGATCGTCGAGAAGTGCCACGCACTCCGCGAGGACCTCGCCAGGGACACCATGGCGGTCTACGACGACACCGCCGCGATCGGCAAGCTCTACCGTCGCCAGGACGAAATCGGCACGCCCTGGTGCGTCACGATCGACGTGGAGTCGCTCGAGGACGGCAAGGCGACCATTCGCGACCGCGACACGATGGAGCAGATTCGCGTGGACCTGAGCCAGGTCAAGCCGCTGATCCTTGAACGGCTGGCGAAAGCCCGCGCATAGCCGGGCTTCGGCTTCCGTGAGCGCTCCTGCCGCGGACGGACGGGCCGCCCCGGCGAAAGCGGCCGGGGTACTCGGCTGGCCGTTTAGAACCAGACTCGGTCCGGTTGCCCTGCCGCCCAAGCGCGTCAGGCTGTGGGCAGTGGCGCTGGCGGTCGTCGGGCTCGTGCCGATGGACACGGCCCTCGTCAACGGCGGCTCGGACTGGCCGGCGTTCTGGGCGGCCGGAGCCACGGCCGGGACTCCGGACCTGCTGGACGGGGCTCGACACGCCGCCTGGCAGACGGCGCATGGGGTCGTGGTGGACTTCTGGCGGTACCCGCCGGCGGTGGCGTATGCCTTTACTCCGGCCTCGCTCGTTCCGTTGTGGCTGGGATTCGTAATCCAGGCGCTGCTCATGCTCGGCTGCGTGGCTCTGGCCGGGCTTCTGCTCGTCCGAATCTTCGATCTGCCGCGCAACGTGGCCGTTCTGCTTGCCTTTGCCTGGACGCCGGCCACAGCCTCGGCCGACATAGGCCAGAACGCGTCTGTGGCGCTGTTGCTGGCGCTCTGGGCGATCGATGCCCTCCGCCGCGACAGTTCGCTGGAGGCGGGCGTGGCCACCGGGCTGCTTCTATACAAACCGACGTTGGGACTGCCGCTGCTCGGCCTGCTGCTGCTGCGCGGCCGCTGGCGGGCTCTGGCGGCGGCCGCGGCCGTGGGAGTGGCGTGGTACCTGGCCAGCGTCGTAGCCGCGGCCGGAGATTGGGGCTGGCCCATAACGTGGTGGAACGGCATGCAGCCGTGGCTCGCGCCGGATCTGGTCCGCAACGCCGACAAGGCGGTCAGCGTCCCCGGCCTCCTGGGTCGTGTTACGGGTATGCCTCTCGTGGTGCCGGTGGCGGCCGGGGCGGCGATCGTGGCGCTGGCCGTGCGCGGATTGATCCGGGCCCCGATCGTCGAGGCCGCCAGTGCCGCGTGTCTGATCGCCCTTGCGGCAGGGCCCCGAGTGTGGGGCTACGAAGCGGGCTTGATGCTGCCAATCCTGGCCTGGGCGGTTGCCGGCGGGCTCTCCGAGCCCTGGCGGACACGGCTGGTATTCCTCGCGATCCCGATGGGCCTTTTGTGGCTCGTGTCCGCTTACACGGTGGTGAGCGGCGTGGCGCTGATCGTCGGCGTGGCCGCGGCGATGTGGCTGTGGCGCTGGCGACCATTCGGACCCGTGCCCGCCGTCGTTGAGTCTCGCGGCGCATGAGTGGGGCAGTGGCGGCGCTCAGGTCGTCCTGGATCGGCACACGCCCTTTAGACCTGCCGCTCCGGATTCGGGGCCGCCGTTTCATCCTGTGGGGGATCGTCGTCGCCTGCTACAACGCCATCGTCATTGCCAACTCGCCCTGGGTTGAGTTCGTCGACTTCCCTCAGTTCTGGGCGGCCGGCAATACCGCCGGGACGCTCGACATGCTCGACCGGGCGCGTCACGGGAACTGGGAAATCTTGCACGGCATCCCGCCCGACCTGTTTCCGTACACACCCGGTGCGGCGTGGCTGTTCACGCCGTTCTCCGCCTTCTCGATTCCGGTCGCCTTCTGGCTGCACGCGGCGACGATGACCTTGCTTATCGGGGTGGCCGGAGTGCTGGGCGCACACATCTTCGGTCTGCGAAAGCGCGTCGGACTCGTGGTCGCGTTCGCCTGGAGCCCGTGCCTGGCGGCGGTCGCCTTCGGGCAGAACGCGCCGCTGGCCCTGGTCTTCATCCTCATCGCTATCGAAGGGCTGCGGCGAGACAGCGATCTCCTCGCCGGGATCGGTGTGGGATTGCTGCTCTACAAGCCGACGCTGGCGATACCGCTACTCGGCCTGCTGCTGCTGCGACGTCGATGGGGCGCGCTCTCGGTTGCCGCCGTTGCCGCCGTGGCGTGGTACCTGGCCAGCGTGGCCGCGACCGCCGGCGACTGGTTCTGGCCGTTGCATCTGCTCATCGAACTGGGCGACTACTACGGACCAAACACGGCCTTCAACGCGGCCAAGGCCACGTCCATACCCGGGATCCTGGTCGGACGAGGAGGGCCTCCGATCGTGGCCTGGGGTCTGTGCCTGCTGATCGTCGCCGTGGCGATACCTCGACTGCTGCGCGCGCCAATCGTGGAGGCGGCTGCCGGCGTCTGCCTGGTCGGTTTGGCGGCGAGCCCGCATTCACTCAACTACGAGGCGGCAGTCGCCTTGCCGGCCATCCTGTGGCTCATGGGCGGGACTGGAACCGGGATCCGCGAACCCGTCCGGACCTGGTTGATCGCCATCCTGGCGGTGGCCGGGTTGCTGCTGCTGGTGTCGCTATGGGCCGGCTTGAGCAGCGTCGGGCTTGCCGTCCTGGCCTTGACGATCATCTGGGTTTCGGGCTGGCAGCGCTACGAGGCAGAGCCCGGAGGGCCGTCGGATGCCCCAGCGTCTGACCGCCGATTCTCCGCGCCGCGGTCCACCAGCTCCGCCGGCTGAAGCCCCCAACGGCGACCCGCCGCCCCGGGCGTTCAGAGTGCTCCAACCCCAAGAAACCGCCCGCTCACTTCGATACGATGTAGCTCCCTGCTTTCGCGCGGCAAGTACATGCCGGATAGCGCTGCCACGCAGATCATCGGAGGACTCTCAGTGACAGGTACGCGGACATGCATTCGCTGCGGCACGCAATCGGCGCTCACGTCGCAGTTCTGCCATGTCTGTGGCCTGTTGCTTGTGCCGTTTGCCCCGACCTACATCTCGCCCGAATTGAGCGGTCAGACTCCGTCGGTTCGTCCGGTTGGAGTCTCGCTCTTGGCCGCGGCTGAGATCGTCATCGGGATCATCGGCTTGTATGTTCTGCGGGATTTCGCCTACTCGGCGGACTGGAGCTTCACCAACGACGAGTGGTTCTCGGGCATGGTCGACGGCGCCTTTGCCGTGTCCTATGTGGTGCTCGCCTGTGCGGCGTTCGTCCTGGCCACAAGACTGTGGGCTATGCAGGCGCGGGCCTGGCTCCCCTCGGTGATTCTGAGCGCGTCGGCGATCTGCTTGATCGTCGTTGGCGACTCGCAGTGGGGCGTCACGACTCTGGACGTGATCGGCGTGATCGCCCATGCCGGCATCCTCGTCTACCTGAATCTCGGCGAGGTCCGGAGGCTCTTCGGTCGCCGGCCGCTGGGTGCGCAGTAGGTCGCGGCGGGACTACGCCGGTCCAGCGGCTGCCGATGCCATGAGGGTTCCGCGCAGGTAGGCATCGATGTTCGACGCCGCCTTCTTGCCGTCGCCCATCGCGAGGATGACCGTGGCCGCGCCTCGGACGATGTCGCCGCCGGCGAAGACACCGTCCATCGAGGTCTGGAGGTTGTCGTCGATCTCGATGTAGCCCCACTTGTTGACCCGCAGGTCCGGNNCGGCCGGAGGCATCGGGCTCGCCGAGTTCCATGCGGACGCACTTGAGGCCTGTGACCCAGCCCTTGTCGTCGCCGATGACCTCCGTCGGAGCCACGAGGAAGTCGAAGCGGACGCCTTCCTGCTCGGCATGGTGGACCTCCTCGGCCCGGGCCGGCAGCTCGGCGCGCGATCGGCGGTAGACGCACACGGATTCGGCGGCACCCAGGCGGCGGGCGGTTCGGACGGAGTCCATAGCCACATTGCCGCCGCCCACGACGGCGACGCGCTTGCCGTGGAGGATCGGCGTGTCCGAGTCGGGGTTGTAGGCACCCATGAGGTTGACTCGGGTCAGGTACTCGTTGGCCGAGTAGACGCCCTTGAGGTTCTCGCCCGGCACGTTCATGAAGACCGGGAGACCGGCTCCAACGGCGACGAAGACCGCGTCGAACTGCTTGCGCAACTCGGGCAACGTGTAGGTCTTGCCGATGATCTGGTTGGGACGGATCTCGACGCCGTCGTGGACGAGCCTGTCCACTTCCTTCTGGACGATGTCCTTTGGAAGCCGGAACTCGGGAATGCCGTAGATGAGGACGCCGCCGGCGGCGTGAAATGCCTCGAAGATCGTGACCTTGTGACCGCGCTTGGTGAGTTCTCCGGCGGCCGTGAGGCCGGCCGGACCGGAACCAACGATCGCGACGGACTTGCCGGATTGCGCGGGCCTGGCGTCGGTGAAGGCGGCCCGGTTGTTGAGCGCCCAGTCGGCCACGAAGCGCTCCAGGTAGCCGATGCCCACCGGCGTGCCCGTCTTGGCTCGGAGGCACACCTGTTCGCACTGGGTTTCCTGCGGGCAGACACGTCCGGTGACGCACGGCAGGGCGTTGTCGCTAAGAAGCGAGTCGGCCGCAGCCTTGATGTTGCCCTCGCCCAGGAGCCGGATGAAGTTGGGAATGTTGACCGATACCGGGCAGCCGTCCATGCAATAGGGCTTGGGGCATTGGAGGCAGCGATCGGCTTCCATGATGGCCAGCTGCTCGGAGTAGCCGAGATTGACCTCGGCGAAGTTGCGGGCGCGCGCCATGGCGTCCTGCTCCGGCATGTGGCCGCGACCGATCTTCATCCGATCCTTCTTGGGGAGCGGCTCTCGGCTCTCGACGGCTCGACCGGCCAGGGTGTCAGCGATCTTGTCCATGTTCCTCGGCTCAGTCATGAGTGGGCCTGCGGATGCGCTGTCGTCCAGCGCTCGAGTGCCGTTTGTTCGAACTCTCGATAGGTTGTCAGCCGGTCGGCCATCTGGCGGAAGTCGACCTTGTGGCCGTCGAATTCNNTCGATCATGATCGAGTTGAGCGACACAGTCGTCTTGATCTCGTAGGGGCGAGTCAGCTCCGAGCAGGCCCGCATCATGGGCACCGGACCGATGGCGAAAACCTCGTCGATGCCGCCGGCCTCGCACAGCTCCTTGAGCGCTTCCGTCACGAAGCCGTGGCGACCGTAACTGCCATCGTCGGTGCAGACGATCACGTCGCCGACCTTGCGCAGTTCTTCTTCGTAGATGACCCATTCCTTGGATCGGCCGCCGATCACGCTCGTGACGTGGACGCCGTTGGCGGCCAGGGCCTGGGCGATCGGGTACGCGACTGCCGTACCGACGCCGCCGCCGACGCACACCGCATTGCCCTTCTCCAGCAGGTGAGTGGGGTTGCCGAGCGGTCCGGCGATGTCCTGGATCGCCTCGCCGACGCCGAGTGAAGTCAGCTCGTGAGTGCTCTTGCCGATCGCCTGGATCACCAGGGAAATCGTCCCGGCGCTCTTGTCGACGTCCGCGATGGTGAGGGGGATCCGTTCCGCGCCGGGCCCGCGCCGCACGATCACGAATTGGCCGGGCCGCCGGATCTCGGCAATCCGCGGCGCCTCGACCACGAGACGGGTGACGTTGGGGGAGAGCTGTGTGCGTTCGACTATTGGATGCATTTCACTCCGGGGCGCATTGCGCCGCGCCGCGCGGCTGCAAATCTGGAGACTCGATATCGATGACTAGAATCATGCGCAATTAGTGTCGCAGCGGCATGCCCGGCACGTCCTGAACCATGGGTCCAAATGTCATATTCCGCCCCCCGAGCGGGTAGGGTAGCGGCTTCTCGCTGTGCGAGATGGATGAACGCGTCGGTTCGCCGCCGGCCGGCCCTTGCGGCTACGCCTTTGCGGCGGGCGTCTCGGCGTCCGGGCACGGTGCTCCGGTGGTGTCCGGAGCGGCCAGATGCCACTCCTCGTGACCGGGGCGTTGGCCGTCGACGCCGTCCGCGGGAGTCTGCGGTTTGCGCGGTTGGTTGCTCATGCTGAGCGACTTCTTGGAGCAGACCTCGACGCACACGTTGCAGGCGATGCAGCGGAGATGTTCGATGGACCAAATCCGATCCTCCCGGCTGACCCTGATCGCCTCCGCCGGGCAGCGCCGCATGCATAGCATGCAGTAGTTGCAGGTCGTGACGTCGAATTCGATCTTGCCGCGAGCGCCGCCGAAACTCGGCCGGATCTCATATGGGTACTTGCGAGTCGCCGGCCGGGCGACCAGGTTCCGCAGCGAGCGGCGGACCATAGGCAGAGTGAGGGGATTGGCCATCTCAGCGCTCCGTGCAGCTGATGCAGGGGTCAATGGTCAGGATGATGTTCGGCACGTCGGCAAGTTCGCAGCCCTTGACCAGCTGGATCATGGCCGGAATGTTGGCGAACGTCGGCGTCCGCGCTCGGAACCGCTCCAGGTACTTCGTGCCGTTGGCCTTGACGTAGTAGACGACTTCGCCGCGAGGCTGCTCGAGGCGGGTAAACGCCTCTCCCGCAGGATTGCCTCTTGGCCGGTTTTCGAGTGGCAGGCCTTCGCCCTTGGGCATCTTGTCGATTGCCTGGCGGATGATGCCGATCGACTGCTCCACCTCGCGCAAGCGAACCGCGACTCGAGCCAGGCAGTCCCCGGCTGTTTCGACGACAGGCTGGAAATCGATCTGGTCGTACAGATTGGCGCCGCCGAGTCGAGTGTCGGTGGCGAGGCCCGAAGCCCGAGCCATAGGCCCGACCGATGCAGTCGACAGCGCGTCCTCGGGGGACAGCACACCGACACCGACAAGACGGTGGGCGATCGACGGATCGGTGGCGAAGACGCTCGCCGTCTTCTTGAACGCTTTGCCCAGCTCTTCGAGCCGAACCAGGATGGCGGCCAGCTCGGCGTCCGAGACGTCGCGCTTCACGCCGCCGATGCGGTTGACCGAATGGATAACTCGGCCGCCCGTGGTCTTCTCGAAGATGTCGAGGATCTCCTCGCGCATCCGCCAGCAGTGCATGAACAGGTTTTCGAAGCCGAAAGCGTCGGCGCCCAGGCCCAACCAGAGCAGATGGCTCTGGATTCGGGATATCTCGGCCCAGATGAGCCGCAGCCACTTCGCGCGATCCGGAACCTCGACGTTCATGATCGTCTCGAGCGAGAGGCAGTAGCCCATACCGTGCATGAAGCTGCAGATGCCGCAGATGCGCTCCACAACGAAGCCCATCTCGGTGTACTCGACTCGTTCGACCATCATTTCCAGGCCGCGATGGATGTAGCCGATGGTGGGAACGGCGTCGACGACGCGCTCGTCCTCGAGGATCAGGTCCAGGACGATCGGCTCCGGCAGCACCGGATGCTGCGGCCCGAACGGGATGACGGTGCGCTTCATGCGGTCTTACCTGCGGTCGGTGCGGAGGTCGGTGCCGGACTCGATGCGGCGTGAGCGGCGCCGTGCGGGCCGGCCGGCGGCGTCGGGGAGGCCGAAGCGATGCCGGCCGCGGCGTTGGCTTCCAGACGAGCGCGTATCGCCGATGGCGAGAACGGAATCTTCTTGGCGGTCTTGTAGAGCTGGCCGCCGAGGTCCACGTTGAGCCCGGTGACGTTGATGCCGAAGAGCTCTCGGATCTCGTTTTCGTACAGGAACGCCGCCGGGAACGAGGCGGAGATGCTCGGCACCTCGTCGCCCGGAACGATCTCCTCGCGGAGATATTCGAAGGCGTTGTCCTTGACGAATGCCCACACGACATCGAACGAGCCGCCGGGCTGCTCTTCGGTGGACATAGCGCTGGTGGCGTTGATCAGCGCCAGCCGCCAGCCGCCCATGTGGTATTCCTCGATCCGGGCGAGGAACGTGGTCCGATCCATCAGGACGCCCTCTTCTTTCGCTTCTCTTCGAGGGCGGCAATGCCCTGCACTACGCCGTCGATGATGCTCTCCGGGCGGGCGGCGCAGCCCGGAACGTAGACGTCGACGGGGATGACCTTGTCGATCCCGCCCTGAATGTTGTAGGCGCGGGCGAAAATGCCACCGGAGCAGGCGCAGGCACCGACCGCCACCACGACCTTCGGGTCGGGCATCTGGCCATACAGGTTCTGGATGATGTCGATGTTTCGTTCGTTGACGCTGCCGGTCACCAGGAAGATGTCGGCATGTTTGGGGTTGCCGGTGTTGACGACGCCGAATCGCTCCACGTCGTACAGCGGCGTCAGGCAGGCCAGGACTTCGATGTCGCAGCCGTTGCACGACGAGCCGTCGTAGTGAAGGATCCACGGCGAGCGGGAGAACATGCTCATCTAGCTCACCTACCGATCACGAAGAGTGCGAGCACGTTGCCTCCGCATAGGACCAGAGTGGCTGCCCACGTCGATCGAAGGACGAGCTGCCATTTGGCCCTGGAGGTGGAGTTGTCGACGAGAACCTCGAGGGCGTAGGCGACGCCGAAAGCCACCAGGCCGATCGGCCAGCTGCGGTTGAAGAGAAGGACCATGAATGCGCACAGGATCGCGGACTCGTACCAGTGGGCCACTTCGACGTAGGCCAGCAGGCGACCGGACATGTCCGTCGTGAGGCCGCTGACGAGTTCCTGGTGCGGGTGATGCGATGTCGAGATGTCGAACGGGGACTTGCGCAGCTTGATCGTGGCCACGATGAGGAAGGCGATCAGGATGCCGGGTAGTTGCGGCGCGACCCACTGGGGATAGGCCAGGACGTCGCCGAATGTGCTGACGCCGCTGACCTTGCAGACACCGGCCATCATCAGGATGAAGAACGGTTCCGAGGCAAGAAGCACGATCAGTTCGCGCTCGGCTCCGGTGAAGCTGTAGGGCGAGTTGGCGGACCCGGCCGCCAGGACCAGGAAGAGCGCCGCCAGGGCGAACACGAAGGCGACAAAGATCAAGTCGGTTCCGCCCAGGAGCAGTGCCCCGGTGGCCGCCATGAAGATCACGTGGCCCAGGAGTAGCGGCCCGGCCACGGGGTTGACCTGGCGGGTCTTCTTCTGCAGAAGCTTGCCGACGTCGTAGAACGGCTGGAGCAGCGGCGGCCCGATTCGGCTCTGCATTCTGGCGCTGACGCGGCGATCGACGCCCGCGAGGAGGCCGCCGAAGAGCGGTGCCAGAACGACGAACAGCAGTCCATAGATCGCGGTATTCATCAGCGGACCACCATTCCGTACACGACCATCGTGGCCAGGAGCGCGGCGCAGACCGTGGTCCCGACGCGGAACATGAGGCCGCCATTTATGACGCCCTCGAGGTAGTAGTTGCGCAAAGTTACGGTTCTGGTGCCGCCCAGAGCGGCGCCCATGACGTGGTTGGCACTGCCACCGCGGCCGGAACTGTAGAAGTCCGCCTCGTCACTCATGACATGACGAGAGGCCCAGATCGCCAGCACGGGCAGGAACAGAACCGCGGCCAGCATCACGATCAGCATGGCGGGCTCGATGTGCAGGAAGACGCCCGGCGCCGCGTGCGGGAACGCCGACTGGGCGTAGGGGATTACGACCTTGTCCGAGATGAGACCCAGGAAGAGAGTCACCCCGATCACGCCGACCGCGAGCGTCCCCTCAGTGAGCCATTCGTAGCGGCTGACCCTGCCCTCGATGGAGCGCTCGTAGTCGCTGACCTTCTTCATCGACAGGATCTTGATGAGTAGCTTGCCCCAGTAGAAGATCGTCAGCGAGCTGCCGAAGGCCATGATCATGAGCATCAGGGCGCCCTGCGGTCCGGGCACCAGCAGGAACTCCTTGATGGCGCTCCACTTCGCCACGACGATACCGAACGGGGCGATGAACATGCCGGCGATGCCGGTCAGAGCGAGTGCGCTCACCAGCGGCAACCTGCTGAGAAGCGTGTCGAAGTTCTCCATGTCCTTGGTGTAGAACCTGTTCTCGATGGTGCCCGACCACGAGGAACAACAGGCCCTTCGCCAGCGCGTGGAAGATGATGATCATCACGCCGACCCAGATCAGCTCAGGCGAGCCGAGCCCGGCACAGCCGACGATCAACCCCAGGCTGCCGATGGTGGAGTAGGCCAGGACCTTCTTGGTGTTCTGTTCGGTCAAGCCGACGAGCGAGACGAACAGGAACGTGAGCATTCCGATGAAGGCGACCATCGTGCCCAGGTCCGACCCGGCGATGGCCGGCGAGAGGCGCAGCAGCAGGAAGACGCCCGCCTTGACCATCGTGCTCGAATGGAGGAGCGCCGAAGTGGGGGAGGGGGCGTACATGGCGCCCAGCAGCCAGGATGAGAACGGCATCTGGGCGCTCTTGGTGATCCCGGCGAAGGCGAGGAGCGCGACGGCCAGAAGGACGAGGCCGCTCACGGGGCCGGCCGTCAGCTTGTCCAGTTCCAGGCTGGCGTTCTGATTGGCCAGGACGGCGATTGCGGCGGCGAAGCCCAGGCCGCCCAGCAAGTTCATGTTCAGGGCCGTGAATGCGTAGCCGATGGTCTCTTCGGTTCTCGTGTAACCGATGAGCACGAACGAGCAAAGCGTGGTTACTTCCCAGAAGAGGAGCATCAGCGGCAGGTCGTTGGCCATGACCAGACCGAACATGCCGCTCAGGAAGAGGAACAGCACGGAGAAGAAGACGGTCCGCCGGCCGCGGATCATCGGGCTGGAGCGGTGATAGTCGCGCATATAGCCGATCGCGTTGACGCAGATCAGCGTCCCGACGATGCCGACGATGAGAACCATCACCATCGTGAGTCGATCGAACCAGAACAGGCGGCTGAGATCCGGCTCGGGCAGGCGGCCGGTCAGATCCATGAAACCCATCAGGGCAAGCTGGGTCAGGCCGAGCAGCGGGGCCAGGAAGCGGCGGCTCCGGACGCCAACGACGACGACGAATGTCGTCATGACCGCTTCAGCGACGAGCAGTGAGTGGCCCAGTGCCATGTTGCCCGGGAGACCGAAGAAGATCGAGTCGCCGTTGCCGAACGTCACGGCCATGGCGATTGCGGCCGCCGCGACCGCAACGGACGCGACAATCACGATCAGGTTCCGGATGGTGGCCCGTGTTACGAACAGCAGCACGACCGCGACCAGGAGCGGGAAGGCAAGCAGGAATGCCAGCAGCGAACTCAAGGTCAATGCTCCCCCGGCAGCAGGTGGGCTACTTCGTAAGCCAGCACGTCCGTGGAAACGGGCTTCTCCATGAAGCGCTGAACCGGAAGCCAGTGATCGCGGTCCTGAGAGGAGCGCTCCGCGGCGGACAGGTGCTCATCCGCGCGCGTCAGCATGATCAGCGGCAGGGTGGGGAATTCGCCGGCGAGGGAGCGGGCCAGATCGAAGCCAGCGTAGGCTCCGTCCAGCATAGCCTCGAGGATCACCAGATCGGGCTTGTCGCGGCGGATGGCCGCGGTGGCGTCCGTGGTATTGGAGACTGCGGCGACGGTGTAGCCGCTCGCGTGCAAGGCGGCGGTATTGGCGGCGACGGCCTGTTGGTCGTCGTCGACCAGGAGTATGTTTGCCATGCCCTCCGCTCGTGCGAGTGGCGCGCCGCCCTGCCGGTCAGAGTGGCTCGAACCTGTCGAATCGAGACTAGCGAAGGCGCGGCCGTTTGAAGGCCCCGGTTCGGCCCAAGAAGGCGGGCACTTCGGCCCTAGAGACTTGTGACCCCGCTGTTCCGTAGGCAATTTGGGCGTCTGGCCTGACAAAAGTGGACTAGGATGCGGCGATGCATGAGTTCTCCATCGCGCAGGCCCTCGCCGACCAGGTATTGCCGAAGGTCCCAACCGGCGCCCGGGTACGCGAGGTGGAGGTCCGGATCGGGATGCTGCGCGGCATCGAGCAGGAAGCGATGACGATGTCGTGGCAGGCCGTCACGTTCGACACGCCCCTCGCCGGCGCGGCGCTCGCGATGGACGTAGTGCCGTGGACTATCTCCTGCGGGGAGTGCGGACGCGAGTGGACGAGCGCCGCGCCGTTCGCGGAATGCGAGTGTGGCAACGCCACTCCCACACCGACGGGGAGCGACGAACTCGATCTCGTGTCGATGACCGTAGAAGAAGGTGAGCCGGAATGACCGATCCGCGCGACGCCGTTCGCATTCCGCTCGTCGGCCGCGTTCTCGAGGCCAACGACACGATTGCGGCTGTGGTCAGGGACGAACTCCAAGCCCGCGGAATCTTCGCCGTCGATCTCATCGGTGCCCCCGGCAGCGGCAAGACGGCGCTCCTCGAAGCCACTCTGCGCACGCTCGCCGGACGTCGGCGGCCAGCGGTCCTCGTCGGCGACCTCACGACCCGTCGTGACGGCGATAGGCTGGCTCGCTGGTGCGACCGCGTCGTCCAGATTTCCACCGGCGAGGGCTGCCATCTGGAAGCCGGTCAGGTTCGCGATGCCCTGTCAGGACTGGACCTCGACGGAGTGGATCTGCTCTTCATCGAGAACGTCGGCAATCTCATTTGCCCCGTGGGGTTCGACCTGGGCCAGAACGTCAAGGTTGGACTCTTCAGCCTGACCGAGGGCGACGACAAGGCTGCCAAGCACCCGTACCTGGTTACGGCGGCCGACCTGATCCTGCTCAACAAGATCGACCTGGCGCCGTACCTGACTTTCGACCGGGCCGGTTTCGAAGCCGACGTTCGGCTGCTCAATCCGACCGTCCCGATCCTGGGCGTGTCGTCGACCACGGGCGAGGGCCTGGATGGCTGGCTCGACTGGCTGGACGCGCCGAAGGTCTAGCTCCGCGATTGCTCCACAAGTACTCTCCAGGAGCCCGGCGGCGGGCCGATACCTCGGTTGTCGAAGTTCGACCGGCGCGGCAGGGATGCGGCGCTTGACGCGAGGCGAGGAAAGCCTGATCCGGTGCGGTTCGCCCAGACGTGGACCTCCGGACTGCCAGATGAAGAGCTTTCTGCGCTGTGTGCGGCGCAGGGGACGATTGCCGGGCCCGCCATCGACCACGAGGTCGATCCAGCGGGCCTTCGGCTGTCCCGACCCCATTTCGGGCCGAATGGCCGCCTCGTCCGTGACGCAATTACCAGCCAGGCGTGCCGCTAGGACGCGGGTTGTCTTGGTGCGCGCCTGTACAATCTTCGAGACATATGTGCGACCCCGTCGCTCGGGCGCTACATGCCGCCCGTGGCGCGACAAGCCACCGCATCCAAGGAGATGACGACTCGATGGCCGACTCTGGCACCAAGACCTACAAAGCCGCCAAGCGTTACGTCTACGCCTGGGGTGGCGGCAAGGCCGAGGGCAACGGCAACATGAAGGACCTGCTCGGCGGCAAGGGCGCCGGGCTCGCCGAAATGACCAATGCCGGCCTTCCGACTCCTCCCGGCTTCACCATCACCACCGAAGCCTGCAACGACTACTTCGCCGCCGGCAAGACACTTCCGGCCGGCCTCTGGGACGACGTTCTCGCGGCGGTCAAGGTCGTCGAGCAGCAGTCGGGCAAGGGCCTCGGCGATCCCAAGAACCCGCTCCTCGTATCGGTTCGATCGGGCGCCAAGTTCTCGATGCCGGGCATGATGGACACCGTCCTCAACCTCGGCCTCAACGAGACGACTCTCGCCGGCCTCATTGCCATCAGCGGCAACGAGCGATTCGGCTGGGATGCGTACCGCCGCTTCATCTCGATGTTCGGTCGCATCGTGATGGACGTCCCGACTCACTCGGTCAAGGGCAAGGACGGATCGGTCGTCGAGTACAACCGCTTTGATGAAGCCCTCGACGTCGCCAAGGAGCGCCACGGCAAGGACGCCAAGGACACGGACCTCGACGTCGACGATCTCAAGAAGCTCGTCGCCGAGTACAAGAAGATCGTCAAGACCACTCTGGGCCGTGATTTCCCGGACGATCCGAACGAGCAGCTGGACCTGGCCATCAAGGCCGTCTTCGCTTCGTGGTTCGGCAAGCGCGCCAAC
>PMLK01000061.1:237-1103 GCA_003158875.1 Chloroflexota bacterium | reverse complement strand
CTCGTCAACGCCCAGGGCGAGGATGTCGTCGCCGGCATTCGCACCCCGTCGCCGATCTCGTCTCTGGCCAAGGACATGCCGAAGGCCTACAACGAGTTCAAGAAGATCGCCGAGAAGCTCGAGAAGCATTACAAGGACGTCCAGGACCTCGAGTTCACCATCGAGCACGGCCGCCTGTACATGCTTCAGACCCGGTCGGCAAAGCGAACCGCCGCCGCGGCCGTGAAGATCGCGATCGACATGGTCAAGGAGAAGCTGATCACGACCGACGAAGCGCTGGCGCGCATCGAGCCGGCCCAGGTCGACCAGCTTCTGCGCGACCAGTTCGACCCCAAGGCTCGGGCTGCCGCGAAGCGAATGGTTAAGGGCCTCAACGCCTCGCCGGGCGCTGCGGTCGGCAAGGCCGTCTTCCACGCCGACGTGGCCGCCGCCTGGGCCGCCAAGGGCGAGAAGGTCGTCCTCATCCGTGAAGAGACGTCTCCGGACGACTTCCACGGCATGGCCGTCGCCCAGGGCATCCTGACCGCCAAGGGCGGTGCGACGTCGCACGCCGCGGTCGTCGCCCGCCAGATCGGCAAGCCATGCGTGGCCGGTTGCGCTGAGCTCGAGGTCAACTACGCGACCAAGAGCGCATCCGCCAACGGCATCGTCGTCAAGGAAGGCGACTGGGTCAGCCTCGACGGCTCCACGGGCGACGTCTTCGCCGGCTCGCTGCCGACGGTCAGCGCTCGCTTCGAGGACCAGAAGGACCTGCAGACCGTTCTCGGCTGGGCCGACAAGGTGCGCAAGTTGCAGATCTGGACCAATGCCGACAAGCCCGAAGAAGCGGCTCAGGCTCGCGGCTACGGCGCTCAGGGCATCGGCCT
>PMLK01000061.1:0-163 GCA_003158875.1 Chloroflexota bacterium | reverse complement strand
GGGCGACTTCGAAGGCATCCTCGCGGCGATGAGCGGCTTGCCGGTCACTATCCGCCTGATCGACCCGCCGCTCCACGAGTTCCTGCCGAACCTCGAGGATCAGCTTGTCAAGGTCACCAAGGCCGGTGACAAAGCCACGGCCAAGGACAAGGAACTGCTCGCG
>PMLK01000030.1 GCA_003158875.1 Chloroflexota bacterium | reverse complement strand
CTCGACCATCCAGAACTCGGCCAGATGACGGCTGGTATTGGAGTTCTCCGCCCGGAAGGTCGGCCCGAACGTATAGACCCTGGAGAGCGCCATCGCATACGTCTCGACGTTCAGCTGACCCGAAACGGTGAGGTAGGCCGGTTTGCCGAAGAAATCCTGGGCGAAGTCGATGGCGCCCTCGGACGTGCGTGGCAGGTTCGCGAGATCGAGGGTCGAGACGCGGAACAACTCCCCTGCCCCTTCGGCGTCGCTGGCGGTCAGGATCGGGGTGTGAACCCAGTAGAAGCCGTGCTCATCGAAGTAGCGATGAATTGCCATCGCCAGCGTGTGCCGGACCCGAGCCACCGCCCCGAAAGTGTTGGTCCTGGCGCGCAGGTGGGCGACTTCCCGGAGATACTCGAAGCTGTGGCGTTTGGCCGAGACCGGGTACGTTTCCGGGTCGTCGACCCAGCCCACGACCTCGACGCCTTCGGCCTGCAGCTCGACGGCTTGCCCTTGCGCCGGGCTCGGCGCAATCGTTCCGGAAACTCGCACCGCGCAGCCGGCCGTGACCTTGAGAATCTCGTCCGCGTAGTTGGCGAGCGTTGCTGGCGCAACGACCTGAAGCGCATCGAAACACGAGCCGTCATGGACATGCAGGAAGGAAAGCCCGGCCTTGGAGTCGCGACGCGTCCGTACCCAGCCCTCGATAGTGGCTGGTCCGCCCGCCGGAACTCGCCCCGACAGGATGTCGACGATCCGGTCAGCCTTGGGCATTCGAGCCTCCTAGTCCTCGAGCGCCTCACGTATCAGGCGTTCTAGAGCATCAAGCGTAAATGGCTTGGCCAGGAAGCGCACTCCGCGATCGGTAGCGCGATCCATTTCCGGAGGCGTGTAGCCGGACATGCAGATGACTCTCAAAGCGGGCCGGCCGAGCCGAGCTCTGGCAGCCAGATCCAGCCCACTCATACCGGGCATCACAACATCCGTCAGAAGTAGAGAAAAATCTCTGCTCGTCTCCAGCTCCGCCAGCGCTTCCTCGCCGCTGCCGACGGAAACGACTTCGTGGCCGGCGTGGCGCAGAGCCGAGTCAAGCAGCACTCGGACAGGCTCCTCGTCTTCCGCTACCAGAATCGTGCCGCTGATCACTCGCTCGGGCCGCGCCGGCTGCCGGGGGATATCTGGAACCGGGCCCATATCCAGGTTGGTTCTTGGCAGGTAGATGCTGAAGGTCGTACCTGCCCCGGGAGTCGATGTGACGCCGACATATCCGCCCGATTGCCGAATCGTGCCGTAGACGACAGACAGTCCAAGTCCCGTCCCCTTGCCGGGCCCCTTGGTGGTGAAGAACGGCTCAAAGACGCGCCTGATCGTTTCCTCGTCCATCCCGATTCCGGAATCGGAGACGGCGATCATGGCGTACTGCCCCGGAACGACCTCTGCGTGGTCGAGGTCGGCCTCCCGATCCAGGTCCACGTTCGCCGTCTCGATCGTCACTCGACCGCCCGTCTCGATCGCGTCCCTGGCATTCACGGCGAGGTTCACGATCACCGATTCGATCTGGCCCGGGTCCGCCAGAACGCGCCGCAGATCCGGCGCTGTCCTCACGGTCAACTCCACTCGCTCGCCGAGGAGACGGCGGAGCAGCGGCTGGATCCGGATGACGACGTCGCCGAGGTCGAGAACGCTCGGGCTCAGGCGCTGATTGCGACTGAATGCCAGCAGCTGGGCCGTGAGCGCGGCCGCTTGATCCGTGGCACGGCGCAATGCCTCCAAATCCTCCTGGCCCTCGTCGCCGTCGGGCAGCCGAAGGGCCGTCAAGTCCGCGTAGCCACGTATCGCTGTGAGCAGGTTGTTGAAGTCGTGAGCGACGCCGCCCGCCAGCCGGCCGATGCTTTCCAGGCGCTGGCTTTCGACCATTCGCAAGCGCATGGTCTCCTGCTCTAGTTCGAGGCGCTTCCGGTCTTCGATCTCGAGCCTGAGGAACTCCATGGCCGTCTGAAGGTCGAGCGTCAGGCTCGCGAGGGACCGTCTGGTGCGCGCCTCTCCCGAGAATAGGTGGAGTTGCCGGATCGCCGACGTGACGATCACCGCAATGACCGCCGCACCCAGCGGATCGCCGAAATCGGCACTTCGGGTTACGGCCAGGAGACCGAGACTGATCATGATCGCGCTCACCGGCAGCAGCGAGGTGAGCAGCCTGCTCAAAAAGAGGAATCTGCGACCACTCTCCCCGCCGGCATCCCAGGCCACGACGCCGGAGGCCACGAGGAGAAGGCCCGCACTGAACATGAAGTCGGAAACGTCGACCCGGGTTGGCGATGCCAGCCCGCCGATCCACATCAGCCACGACGAACCCAGGACGATCGAGCCCAGCAATAAGAGCCACGGCCCCGGCCGTGACCAGCCGATGTTCCGGCTGAGCAGCACCAGGGCGCTTCCGGCAGCAGCCGAGACCAGCAAGACGGGTCCCACCGACACCAGCCTGTCATCCGGCGGAATCATCCCTTGCCGCCAAAACGCGGCAACCGTGGCGATGCCGGCCAGGAACACGATCAAGGTATCGATGCTCACGCCAACCAGCCGGTCGCGTGGGGTCCCGCCGAAGATCGCGGCGAAGATAGTTCCCGCACCCGCGGACGCCCCAATAACGAAGACGGCGTTCCCGACTGTCTGTGCCAGGTCGTCCGGGCTCCCGGAGAGATCCCAGGCCAGCATTCCGAGGCAAGCCGACGCCACGGAGAAGGCCGTGGCGAGGGCGGTGGCGCGTCCAGAACCCCGACGATTCCGAGCGGCCACAACCAGAGCGATCGCGCCACCGCCCGGCGCGACCAGTTCCTGCAAGTCGTCGAAGAAGATGCTGAGCGGGCTTGCCAGCAATGACAAGCCCGCAAGAATGAGAGTCGCGGCCACGGTAGCGAGGACGATCGAGCCCACCGAAGTACGGCCGACAGCCCGAATTCTGCGGATCGCCCCGACCGAAGAATCGACCGAACCCAATTGGACCCTCTGCGCTACTCCGGCGACTTGCGGAGGCCTGCCCGGGCGGCAAGCCCATCGCCCCGACAGTAGAGGTGTCGGCGCCGAACGTCTAGAGGTTGCGATCGGCAAAGGTGGCGCGCTGACGCGGCGCGACGAGCTCGGCGCGGGTCAGTCGGCGCCCTCGCTCAACCTGTCGTAGAACTCGACGTATGCGTCGGGCGTGTCGCTGTCGCGGACCGCGATGGCCATGCGCGGGTGGATGTTGAGTTGGCCCGTAAGCATGTACGGGATTGAGTAGCCCCAGTCCAGCTGCTTGCGGAGTGGCACGAAGACGTCCTGGACGCATTCCAGCACCGGGCGCAGGTGGAACTTGGGATTCTTGAGGAATCCGAGCAGCAGCTCCGTAGGGCAGTTGCCGGCGCCACGGCCTAGGCCGGCGATCGTGGCGTCCAGCCAGGTGGCTCCCGACAGCATCGCCTCGATGGTATTGGCGTAGGCGAGTTGTTGATTGTTGTGGGCGTGAATGCCCACTTCCTTGCCGGCGTCGCGGAACAGCTTGACGAACTTGCCGGTCAGGTCGCGAATCTGTTCGGAATAGAAGGAGCCGAAGCTGTCCACCACATACGCGACATTGACCGGGCTCGCGGCCACCACCTCCAGCGCGTCCATCAACTCGCGCTCCTGAACCGTGGATAGCGCCATCAGATTGAACGTGGTCTGGTAGCCCTTGTCGTGGGCGTCCTTGATCATGTCCAGCGCGGTCGGGACTTGATGGATATAGCAGGCAACCCGAATGAAAGACAGAACGCTCTTCTCGCGGGGCAGAATGTCCGTGTGGTAGTCCGTCCGATCGGCGTCGGCCATGACGCTGAGCTTGAGCTCGCTCGGATTCTCGCCGACGATGCGTCGCAGGTCGTCCTCGGTGCAGAACTTCCACGGACCCGCCTTGGAGCCGACAAAGACCTTGCGATCGGCTTTGTAGCCCATCTCCATGCAGTCGACACCGGATGCAACGCACGTGTCGTAGACGCGCTGCACAAACGAATCCTCGAACCGGTGGTCGTTCATGAGACCGCCGTCACGGACCGTGCAGTCGAGGACCTTCAGCTCGGGTCGGAAGGTCACCCACGAGTCGATGTGTCGCGAATCCGAACCGATTCCCGCGTCGCCGTCCTGGGCAGTCAAGTGGATGCTCCTATGTCGGTGGGCTGCTGGCCGCCAGATTGTGGCACGGCACAGGCTGGGTCGTGCCGGCGAGGCGCCACTCCGGAGTCGGTCGAGGCGGTTCCGGCGGCGGCTCGGCGGGGACGCTCAGGCTGCGGCAACGCTCAGCCGGCGGACGCGATCGCCAGTTCCGAATGCAGCTCGAGCTTCCGATTGTCGGGTGCGAACGAGCCGTCGATGGCGTTGGCGGCGAGGCGAACCAGGTCGTCGGCGTCGAGGTCGAGGGCGGCGGCGACAGCGCGGTAATTGGCGCCGATGTAGCCGCCGAAATAGGCCGGGTCGTCCGAGTTGATCGTGACCGCCACTCCGGCGTCCAGCAGCTTCTTGACGGGCGACTGATCCATCGACGCGAGCACGCGGAGCCTCACATTGGAATTTGGGCAGGCGGTGAGAACCACGCCCGACTCGGCCAGCCGACGCATGACCGTGATGTCGTCCGCGGCCCGCACCCCGTGGTCGATGCGCGAGACCTGGAGGGCGTCAAGCGTCCGCGCCACGAGCTGAGCCTCTCCCTCTTCGCCGGCATGGGCGACCGCGCGAAGCCCGCCAGTGCGGGCCCGGGCAAATGTTCCGGCAAAAGGCTCCGGCGGAAAGCCGCGTTCACTCGAGTCCAGGCCGACGGCTACCAGCTTGTCCAGCCACGGCTCCGCTTCGGCGAGCGTGGCGTCGGCGGACTCGGGCGGCAGGTGCCGCAGAAACGACAGGATGAGCCCGCTGGTGATGCCGTAGCGCTTCTCGCCCTCGGCGAGCCCATCGAGGATCCCGCCGATCACGTCACCCATCGGGATGCCACGCTCCGTGTGGGTCTGGGGATCGAAGAACGGCTCCACATGTCTGACGCGGTCGGCGTGGGCCCGATCCAGGTACGCGGCCGTTAGTTCGCGGAAATCTTCGCGTGTGACCAGCGCGGCACAGGCCGCATAGTAGACATCGAGGAACGACTGGAGGTCGGAAAAATCGTATGCGGCGCGCATCTCCCGGACCGAGCGAAAGGGCAGCCGAACGCCGTTTCGACGAGCCAGCCGGAACGCGAGCTCCGGCTCTAGGGTGCCCTCGAGATGAACGTGGAGCTCAACCTTGGGGAGCCGGTCGATGAGTTTCGCGATTTGCGGCGAGAGCGCCTCGTGGCCGTCCTGACCCACGCCTCATGACCTCCGCTGGATCCACCCCCGCGCATTGTCGGCCAGTGTAGCCATTCGACGGCACGGTGCCGGAATGACCTCCTCGCGGCCCCTAACGGCCTCGACTCGTAAAGTGGGTGCGTCGGCGAGATGGCTGCAAAAGGCGCTAGAAGTGCATCCCGGTCCAACCGTCCGAGTACGTGTCGCCGTGCACGGTGATGATGTACTCGCCGTCGAGCCAATTCGATTCATCGAAGGTTCCCGTCACATCGCCGTCGAGTCCTGTACCGCTATCGAATGCTACGCAATGTGACACGGCGAATGTGCCACCTGAGACGTCCGCATCGGCGCAGTTCCACTTGTAGAAGATGTCGTGCGAATCCCAGAACGAAACCGACACTTGCGTCGCGGAGTTGTCGACGACGGTGAACTCCACCAGGACCCCTCCTTGAGGCCCAGGTTGGCCGGAGGGGCCCGCCGCGCCCGAGCTTATCCCGGTCCAGTGGCCGGCCAATGGCGCGGTGTTGCCACTTCCGGTCCACTCCGGAGCGACGCCCGGCGCGGACACGCCAGCCACCGATGCCACGACCAGCAGCGCCACAAGAAGGACACCGACCAGGATGACCATGACCTTGGTTCTGCGGCTCGTTCCGCCGGCCGGAGCGGCAGCCAGCGACGCGGCCGACCAACCCGCCATCGCCCACGGAATCGCCACGAGTTGCCTAGCGTCGACCCAGCCTTGCCAGCCATTCCGAGCTGAAACTTGGGCCCAGTCACCATGGGTTTGGACCACGGCGAGTTCAACGTTAGGAGGTAGCAGGGCTTCCGGCTGGCTGACCGAGTCCGGGTTGGTCCAAGCCGGCTGCCCGACAGCGGAGGCCCAGTGGCTGGCGCTCCAGGCCGCCTGGTAGGCAGGATTGGCGGCCGGCGCAAGGGCGGGAGCGGCTTCGAGGGCGGCCGGCGCAAGGGCGGGAGCGGCGTCGTGCACAAATGTCGTGGCGGCTTCGGTTGTCAGCTGGCCGCGCCTCGCCCGCAAGTCCACACCACAGGCCGCGCAGTAGGGTTGACCGCTGTACGCGAGCGGCGCGCCACACAACGGACAATTCGCCACCAACCGCCTCCCCTCGATGATCTGCCTCGGTGCCTCGCATCAGTCTCGACGCCGAGTTGCCGGCCCACGCCGTCCTCCACGTGAGTCTAGTCCGGGCGGCTGGGTCTCGTGGCGTCGACCAGTAGGCCCACCGACTGGAAGCACCGGCGTGGCGGCTGCGAGTGAGGCGCTCCAGGCTGTCGCGACCGGCACCCTTCGCTGCGGCAAGGTCAGCTACGTGGCGGATGGAAGAACGTGGAGGCGGCAGCACGTGGAGGCAGACGTTCGATGCGCCACTGCTCGACGAGTTGGGTCTCGGGAGATTGCCCTCGCCTGGAGGCCTCGCCTTCGACCACTGGCTCGGCCGGCCCGGATGGTTCGTGGCGCGGCAGGGCGGAACGGAGGGCAGGCCGGACGGCGGGGGGGGAAGTGGCTGGCGCGCTAGGACTCGAACCTAGAATCCCCTGATCCAGAGTCAGGTGCCTTACCATTAGGCCACGCGCCAGCGAGGCGAGCCAGAATCCTATCAGAACCGTGCGACTGGGGCCTCGCTCGGACGAGCCACCCAAACGGGCCGCATAACCGGGGTCGCCGGCCGGCGACGCTCGTCAGCCCCGAATTCGCATTTTCGCCATAAGCCAGAATGGGCCCGATTGCTCGGGCCCATTCTGATTCCAGGCCGGGCAGACCCACTAGTGGAGGTATGGCCCGCCAGCCTCGCGTGATTAACCCTTGAGAGCGCCGGACATGAAACCTCGGACGTATTGGCCCTGCAATCCGAAGAACAGGAGCAGACAGGGCACCGCCATGACCACGACACCGGCCTCGAGAGAACCGTAGTCGATGACACCGATCGATTGCTCACGCATCGTCGTAATGGCGAGCGCGAGCGGCATCTTGGTGCTATCGCTAATCAAGATCAGTGGCGTAATGAAGTCGTTCCAGGCCGCGAGGAAGGCGAAGAGCGCCACGGTTACGATCCCCGGCTGGATGGCCGGAAGGATGATCTTTCGCAAGACGCCGAAGGTGCCACAGCCGTCCACTTTGGCGGCCTCCTCCAGTTCCTTGGGCACGCCCTCGATGGAGACTCTCATCATGAAAGTGGCGAAGGGCAGCTGGAACATGGCCAAGACCAGCGACAGACCAATGAGCGAGTCCTGGAGTCCGATCACCTTGAGCAGCACGAAGAGGGGAATGAGCATGGTCGCAACCGGCACCATCAAGATCGCCAGCGTGGCCAGGAAGATAGTGTTCCGCAGCGGGAAGTCGAACTTGGCGAAGGCGTAGCCGCCGGGCAGCGATACACCCAGCGTTACCAGCACCGTCAAGCACGAGATGATCACGCTGTTCATGAAGTACGTAGGCAGGCCATCCTGCCAGCTGAACAGGGCCCGGTAGTTGCCCAGTCCTGCCCCCGTGACCTGGGCGGAACCGGGAGTGGCCATTACCGAAGCGATGGCAGCCCAGGCCAGCGGGAACAGGAAAACAATCGCGAGTCCGCCCGATAGGACGTAGAACGGCGTGTTCCGTATCACCATCGGTAGGCGCTTCTGGAGTGCAGGCGATGATGTGGTCGATGACATGTTGGTGGGTCTCATCGTGGTCTACTTCGCCTCGTCCGCGCCGCGGAGTCGGAAGAACTGGATGGCATTCAGCACCAGCAGGATCGCCAGCAACACCACAGATGTCGCTGCTGCCGTCCCCAGGTTCTGCGACTGGAAGGCGTAGTGGTAAATCAATTGCACGATGGTCATCGTGGAGTTGTCCGGGCCACCCTGGGTCAGGATGTAGAACTGGTCGAACGCCAGCATCGAACCGGTGATACACAAGATGAACGACAGGGCGAGCGATCTGCTAAGGAGCGGGATCGTGATGTGGCGGAATGTCTCCCAGCGATTCGCGCCGTCGATCGACGCCGCCTCATACAGGTCGCGCGGAATGCTTTGCAGTCCGACCAGCAATATGAGCATGTAGAAGCCGGCGAAGCGCCACACGATCAGGAACGTCGTCCACCACAGGGCGCTCAAGGGCTCTTCGAGAAATTGGATCGGGCTCGATGTTAGGTGCATCGCCTGCAGGATCGGATTGATCGGCCCGACCTGATTCGAATAGAGCCCCCAGAACAACAGCGAAGCCGACGCCAGGCCCATCGCGCTCGGCAGCAGGACAGCGGTCCTGATGAAGCCCCTCCACTTGCCGCCAGCCTGAATCAACAGGGCAAGACCGAGGCCCATGCCGATTAGAAGCACTGTGGCCAGGATGGTGTATTCGATGGTGAAGACGACCGCCGGGCCGAACAACGAACTGTCGGCGATCGCGTTGTAGTTGTCGGGCAGATTGAAGCCCTTGTCCCCGCCGAGCAAAGGCCAGCGAGACGCAGACATCCTTACAACCAGGGCCAGCGGCGCCAGGAAGAACACGGCCAGGAAGATGACGGTAGGCGTGACGTAGGCAAGCCCCGCAAGCTGCTGCGACCGTCGCCGCATCTGCCACCACCTGGTGGGCCGCAGGGCCGAACTGCCGCCCCAGTCGCTCGAAGCTGCCATCGCCGAGAGGGTCCTCCGATCTAGCCGACTTACGAAGACGTGGGGCGGCCCGACTTGTCGAGCACGCCCCACGTTGATACCGCTACGAGCGGTTCACCATTGTGAGAGCTAGTTGCCCGCCAGCACCTTGGTGATGGCGTCGTTCTGGGAGTCGATCTTCGTCGTCCAGTCGTCAGCACCGTAGAGCGCGCTTCGGGTGAGAATGCCCCACGGTCCCGCCGGATCGTTGTACGCGGCGCCGAAGTTCTTGGCGAGCGGCGTCACGCCCTTCCCGGCGACCTGATTCACAGCGACGATACGAGGGTCGGCCGAGGAGTACTTGTTGCTGGCGAGATCGGTGCGGACCGGGATGTTTCCGCCCTTGGCGACGATCTCGACCTGAGCGTAGTCGCTCATCGTCCAGGCCAGGAAGTTCCAGGTCTGATCGACGTGCTTGCTATTGCTTGTGATACCGATGGCATCGCCACCGACGAACGTGGACTGCGAACCGGCGGTGAAGCCGGCGATCGGGGTCACGCCGTAGTTGACGGTAGCCGGGATTGCGGCCAGAGCGCTGCCCGGGAAGGGCTGAAGGCCGACCTTGCCCTGCTCGAAACCGGCGATCCAGGTGGTCCCGGTCTCAGACTTGTCGCCCGCCGCCGTGTCGGCGACGAGGCTGCGCATGGTGGTGTAGACCTTCTTGGCCTCGTCGGTATTGAGCGTCGCGGCACTCCCGTCGGCGTTCATAACCTGTCCGCCGTCAGCCCAGATGCTGGGCCACCAGGTGAAGACCTCGCAGCCGAAGCACTCACCCGGCATCTCGGTGCCGACAACGTCGCCACCGAGCTTCTCGATCGCGTCGGCGTCCGCCTTGTACTCGTCGAGAGTCGTGGGCGGCTTGTTGGGATCGAGCCCAGCCTTCGTGAACAGGTCCTTGTTATAGACCCAGACCGAGAGATCCATGATGAACGGCAGGCCGTACTCCTTGCCATCGACGGTCGAAGCCTTGATCGGGCCGGCCGTCAACTGGTTGGCAAACGACAGCGACGCAATCTTGGAAGTGATGTCCGTGAACAGGCCCTGGCTGGTCCAGTTGGGCATGAACGCGACATCGCCGGAGATGACATCTGGCAGCGAGCTACCGGCGGCGGCCGCAGCAACCTTGGCCTGCATGTTGTCATTCGGGACAATTGTCAGGTCAACCTGGTTCTTGTGGGTCGCGTTGTACGCCGCGACGAGTTCCTGCGCCTGCGCCTGAGTCGATGCGCGGGTCCAGACCGAAATCCGGGTGCCGTCGTCGGTACCGGGCTCGGCGGGGGCCGCCGATGCGCCCGGTGCCAGGCTCGCAGCAATCGTGGGCGTGACGCTAGGCGTCGCAGACGAGCTGCACCCGACGACCGCAATCAGGGCCGCGGTCGCCAGGGCCGGCAGCCTCAACGTTTTCCTCATCCGATTCTCCTCTCCATTCGTTGGACCACTCCAGCCTCCGGCTCCGTCGACATGCGCAAGCCGCATGACGGCCGTTGGCAGGCGAGAGCCTATCACCACACGCGCGTGCGCACAACCGCAATTTGTTACCATCTCAGAGCCCTGTTGACGCAGCGCACGCGCGTGCGCACAATTCCTATCCGAAGAGCCATTGGAACGACTTCGATCTGACGGCGCCTACCGCCCGAGGTTTCGCAAGAACATCTAGGAGCCTGCCTTGGTCAACCAATCCAATTCAGATCTCAAAGTTGGGCTCCTGAACGCAGACACCGTCGCGCCAGTGGTCCCAACAGCGAACGCGGATGTCCGCTATTCGGCCCTGGGCTTGCGCGGGAGTCGGATCGAGGCGGGTCTGTGGGCCGAACGCCGGCGGACAAATCACAATGTGACGATTCCGCACGGCGCAGCCGAACTGCACGAGATGGGAACCGTGTTCAACTTCGAGCTGGCGGCCGGACGGCCCGGACAATACCGCGCCGAAGTGGACGACTCCGGAACCCCAGCCCCATTCTTGGACTCGGACGTGTACAAGTGGCTCGAGGCCGTGGGTTGGGAATTGTCGCAGACCCCAGACCGCTCGCTGGCCGACCTCGCGGAACCAATGATCGACCTGATCGCCAAAGCTCAGCGCCCCGACGGGTACGTGGACACGTTCTACCAGGTCACCCGTCCGGGCCGCGAATTCACCGACCTCCAGTGGGGACATGAACTGTACGTCGCTGGCCACCTCGTGCAAGCGGCCGTGGCATGGAAGCGCGGCCTGGGCGACGAGCGCCTGTTGCGGGTCGCTCAACGCTTCAGCGACAGAATCGGTGCCGAGCTGGGCCCCGGTCGGCGCGAACTCATATGCGGCCACCCAGAATTCGAGATGGCCATGGTCGAGCTCTACCGAACCACGGGCGAGGCTCGATACCTGGAGCTGGCCCGAACCCTGATCGACCGTCGAGGTCGCGGGCTTCTCGGCAAGTGCCGCCACGGTTCGCGCTACTGGCAGGATCATGAGCCCGTCAGGTCCGCGGCCGAGCCCGCCGGTCACGCCGTCCGGCAGATGTATCTCGACTGTGGCGTTGTCGACGTGGCGGTGGAGACCGGCGATCGCGAGCTTCTCGATTCGGCAATCCGACGCTGGGACTCAATGGTCTCCAACCGGATGTACCTGACGGGCGGTCTCGGCGCTCATCACCGGGACGAGGCATTCGGTGACGCCTACGAGTTGCCCCCGGACCGAGCTTACGCCGAGACATGCGCCGCGATCGGTAGCGTGATGCTCTCCTGGCGCCTGTTGCTGGCCACCGGCGATGAGCGGTATGCCGACTTGATCGAGCGGACAGCCTTCAACGCCGTCCTGCCGGGCCTCTCGTTCGACGGTTCGCACTTCTTCTACTCGAACCCGTTGCTGCGGCGCACTTCCGTAACGGAGATTGTCGAAGGCAACGCCACCACCCGACGCTCGCCCTGGCCTCCGATCGCCTGCTGCCCACCGAATCTAATGCGGTTCCTGGCAACGTTCCCCGACCTCGTGGCGACGACCGATGCCGATGGCGTCCAGCTCCACCAGTTCGTGTCCGGCTCGTTGGAAGCACAGGTCCGGGGCGGCACCGTCCGCCTCTCCACGACCACGAACTATCCCTGGGATGGCACGGTAGAAATCGAGATCGGGCAAGCAATCACGGAACCGTGGACATTGTCGATGCGCGTCCCGGCTTGGTGCTCGCGAGCCATCGCCAGTGTGGGCGAGGCTGCTGAAAAGATTGAGGGCGGTCCGGGAAGAATCGAGATCACGCGACGCTGGCGAGTGGGCGAGAGGATCGTCCTTACGATGGACATGCCGGCTCGCGTGACGCTTCCGGACTCAAGAATCGACGCCGTCAGAGGGACGATGGCCCTGGAGCGCGGTCCCATCGTCTATGCGGTCGAGGACGAGGACCTGACCGGAGGTGACTCTGTGGAATCGATGGAAGTCGATCCAGCCACGAAGTTCGAAGTGGCGTCCGCCCTTGACACCAGGCTCGGTGACCTTCCCTCAATCACATTCGAGGCTGACTTTCGAGCCGACGTGTTCGACAAGTCGATGCCTTATCGGGACTCAAGCGAAGCGGCCACCGAGATCCCTACGACCGGTCCAAAGAAGGTCACTGCCCTGCCCTACCTCGCCTGTGGGAATCGGGCCGGACTGGGTATGCGAGTCTGGATCCCAACGCGGACCCGCGCAAGGTAGTTTTTGGTCGGGCCTGAATCGCCGGGAGTGGTAGGCTCCGGCAACAGGGAGATAAGCTGCACGCTTGTCTTCCGTTTGCTACTGGGAAGTCCGCCGAGGTTCAGTTAGGGAGGCTCGACTTCGTGCCCGAAGGTCCATCCAAGAGCCGGGGCGCCGCCTCGACGCCGCGTGGCTCCGTGCCGCCGACTATGCGCGACGTGGCCCTGGCGTCTGGAGTGGACCGGAGTACCGTGTCGCGCGTCTTCAACGCGGCCCCATCTCGGGTACCGATCGCCGCCGATACGCGCGCGCGCGTCATGGAAGCGGCCGATCGCCTCGGATTCCGTCCCAACCCGCTGGCCCGCGGCCTGGCCGGCTCCCGGACAATGCTGATCGGCGCGGTTATGCGCGACTTCAGCGACCCGTTCTTCGCCGACGCTATCGAAGCACTGGCGCAGGAGGCGGTAAACCACGAGTACAACATCGTTGTCGGTGGCCAGGGTCGCTGGCGGGAAGGCCTGCCGCTCAAGACCGTACTGGAGGTTCGTTATTGCGACGCGGTGATCATGGTCGGCGACCTGGAAGATCAGCCACGTCTGCTGGCGGATCTGCGGGCCTCCAAGGTGCCGGTAGTAGCCCTATGGCAGGGCGTCAGCCCACTCGAGTTCCCGTCCGTGGACGTAGACAACCGCGCCGGAACGATGCTCGGGCTGGAACATCTGATCGGGTTGGGACACGAGCGGATCGCATTCGTCAGCGCCCGACTCCCCGGTGACAACTTGCTCCGTGAGCAGGCTTACCTGGAATTCATGCACGATCGCTTCGGCGGCATACAAGACGGATACGTTCAGCGGGTGCCCAACACCCTTGCCGGTGGTGAGACGGCCCTTCGGGCGCTGCTGAGCCTGCCCCAACCGCCGACGGCCGTTGCCACATCTACGGACTTGACGGCCGTCGGAGTCCTCCACGCGGCTTATGCCTTCGGCGGGATCGTCCCCAGCAGGCTGTCGGTCGTGGGATGGGACGATCTCACGGTCTCGGCCTATACGGCTCCCGGCCTCACGACGCTGAAGATGCCGACGCGCGAGATCGTGGCTGAGGGCGTTCGTATAGCCGTCGCTCTAGCGCGGGACTCCTCGGCTCGGCACGATCCGAGCATCATCCAATTCACTCCGACCCTCGTCGTTCGCGAGTCGACCGCTCCTCCGGGTGAGCTGGCGACTCTGATCGCCACCGGACGAGCTTCCGACGGAACGCGCCTTGGAGTGGGCGTCACCGGCATTTCCTCAGTCTCTGGGGTCCCCGCGGTCGGGAGCTCCGGCGCCATGTTCGGCCTGGGGGCGGCGCTCGGCCCCGGTGAAGTGGCATTCGCCATCCCCGTCGATCCGTCACAGGCCGTGGGCGGAGCCGTTGCTCCGGGGGCTCACGTGACGGTCGTGGCCGTGCCGAAACCGCATGCGGACCAGGATGATGCGGCCTCGGTGAACACGGGAATCGCATCCGCCAAACCAGGGGACGTACCAGAGGGCGGGTCGGACGCGATGCCCCCGAATGTCTGGCCCAACCTGCGAGTCCTGGCGCTGCGCACTGTCAGCGGATTGCCGTTCACCGGGGAGCAGAAGACCTTCGAACCAGTCGGGGCACCGGAGAGACTTGGTAGCGTCGTGGTGGCGATCCCGGCTGACAAGCTTGCGAAACTGGCCGCGGCAATTCCAACGTCAACGTGCTTCCTGGCCCTTTCCGATCCGACCGTCGTAGTCGCGCCCTAGCCCCGGCTACTCTCCGGGCGAGGACGCGGGCAAGGGCGCCCCGGGGCGGCCAACCTCGCGGAGCGGTACCGGGCCAGGGCAGGGCGCCACGGAGCGACCAACCTCGCGGAGCGGTACCAATCAATCACGCCAAGCCTCGGCAGCGTTATCGCACCTCTGCGAAATGGGGCCGAACATTCGTTCTTGCAACCAGCGCGAAGTGTGTTAGCATGCGATCTAGACACCAACAAGGTGTTCAAATATTGCGGCACACGAAACTCCCTCTCATCGGTTTTCGGCGAGAAAGGCTCGCTGGCGCCGCAAGAGAAGGAGTTCGTTTTTTGTACGGACAAGACAAGACTCTGGTTTGCGCAGACTGCAACCAGGAATTCGCATTCACCTCGAGCGAGCAGCAGTTCTACGCGGATCGCCAATTCAGCGAACCGCGCCGATGCCCTTCGTGTCGCGCGGCCAAGAAGGCGGCCCGCGGCGATAGCTCCGGCGGCGGCTACTCTGATCGTGGCGGCTCCGGCGGCGGCTACTCCAGCGGCCCGCGGGAGATGTTCAGCGCAACCTGCTCGACTTGTGGCCGCGAGGCCCAGGTGCCATTCCGGCCAAGCGGCGCCAAGCCCGTCTACTGCAGCGATTGCTTCACCAGCCAGCGAAGCTCGAGCAACCGCTACTAGACCTCAACTCGCAATACATCGAAAAGGGGCCCGATTACTCGGGCCCCTTTTCGATTCCGGCGCAAGTGGTCGCTGCGCCCCGGCGAGCGGCGGGCGCCGGGGCGCAGCGGTCAGCCTCGTGCTAAAGCTCAATGATTGAGCCACGAACCCCTGCGCAGTGCAGACTGATTTCCAATCAGATTCAAGCCCGGGTAGCACGAGATGCAAATCTGGCGGGGCATCGGCCAGAGAAGTGGCGCCGATGGCTGCTCTTCACTCTGCGGTGGGCTGCGTCACCAGAGTTCTCCGTCCGGCGCAGGCATGAATGTGCGCCCGAGACAGTTCGACTTGGGCCCGTGCTACCCCGATTTGAATCTGCCCAGAAATTGCGAGCGGGCGCGGCCGTGGCTGGGCGGGGCCACGCGGCAAGCGCGGCATGCGGCAAGCGCGGCACGCGGCACGCGGCGCAGTCTGACCGCTCCGTCCGGGGCGCCCGATCAGCCCCTGGCTTGAGCCTTGGCCCAGCCGTCCTTCAGCGTCAACGTCCGGTTGAACACGAGACGCTCAGGGCTTGAGTCCAGGTCCGGGCAAAAATAGCCCAAGCGCTCGAACTGGACGGTCTCGCCGATCGGCGTCGCAGCCAACGCGGGTTCGAGCATGCAGCCCTGCAACACCGTCTCGGACGCGGGGTTTACGTCGGCGAAGAGGTCGCCGTCGGCGCCCGGATCGGGTCGCGTAAACAAATAGTCGTACAGCCGAACTTCGGCCAGGACCGCGTTCGCCGCGGACAGCCAGTGAAGAGTGGCCTTGGGCTTGCGGCCATCGGGCGAGTCGCCGCCACGCGTTGCCGGGTCGTAGGTGCAGCGCAGCTCCACGACCTCGCCTGCGGAATTCTTCACGACGTCCTTGCAGGTAATGAAGTACGCGGACCGAAGCCGCACTTCTCGGCCGGGAGCCAACCGGAAGAACTTCGGCAGCGGCTCCTCCATGAAGTCCTCGCGTTCGATCCACAGCTCGCGGCCGAATTCGACGTGGCGCGTACCCGCATCCGGGTTCTCCGGACTGTTCGGTACGTCCATCTCTTCAGTCTGGCCTTCCGGATAGTTCTCGATGACCACCTTGAGCGGCGATAGCACCGCAAAACGGCGCAGGGCCTTGCGGTTCAGAACGTCGCGGATGACGTGTTCGAACATAGCCATCTCGACGGTGCTGTCCGCCTTGGCCACACCGACCTCGGTGACGAAGTCGCGGATGCCTGAGGCCGGGAAGCCGCGGCGTCGCAACCCGGCGATCGTCGGCATGCGTGGGTCATCCCAGCCGCGGACGTAATGCTCATCGACGAGGCGCTTGAGAACGCGCTTCGACAGGACGGTGTAGGTGATGTTGAGCCGAGCGAATTCCCACTGGTGGGGACGCGCCGGGACGGGCAGGTTCTCGATGAACCAGTCGTACAGCGGCCGGTGAATCTCGAACTCGAGCGTGCACAGCGAATGCGTGATGCCCTCGATCGCATCCGACTGGCCGTGGGCGTAGTCGTACGTCGGGTAGATGCACCACTTGTCGCCGGTGCGCGGGTGCGAAGCATGCAGGATGCGGTACATGACTGGGTCGCGCAGATTGATGTTCGGGGCCGCCATGTCGATCTTGGCGCGCAGAACGCGGGCACCATCCGGGAACTCGCCGGCTCGCATGCGCTCGAACAGGTCCAGGTTCTCTGCTGTCGAGCGATCTCGGTAGGGCGAATTGCGACCCGGATCGGTGAGAGTGCCCCTGTGTTCGCGGATTTCGTCAGCCGTGAGATCGTCCACGTAGGCCTTGCCGGCATTGATCAGATAGACGGCCCACTCGTAGAGCTGATCGAAATAGTTCGAGGCGAAGTAGAGATGCTTGCCCCAATCGAAGCCGAGCCAACGCACGTCCGCCTCGATGCCGTCGATGAACTCCTGCTCTTCCTTGACCGGGTTGGTGTCGTCGAAGCGCAGGTTCGTACGGCCACCGAAATCTCGGGCCACCCCGAAATCGATGCAGATCGCCTTGGCGTGGCCGATATGCAAATAGCCGTTGGGCTCCGGCGGGAAGCGGGTGATGACGCCCTTGACGCGGCCCTCGCGCAAGTCGGCGGCCACGATCTCACGGATGAAGTCGCCGCGTTCAGGCGCGGTAGATTGCTCCGAGTTCACGAGGCTGAGGCTCCTGACTGTGGGTGGTGGATTACCTCAATCCTACCCTACCCGACCGCGTGACCAACGAGGGTCCCAAGCCCGAACGTAACCGCTGCGGCCAACAATCCGAGCAGAACTTGACGGCCGCCAGTCTTGAGGACGCTGGACCCAGTCACGATCGTGATCGCCGCGCCCACGAGCATGAGCGCAGCGGCGCTCACGACAATCGACGCCACGACCGCGGGCAAGCCGGTGGCGAAAAAGAATGGCGAGATCGGTACTACCGCGCCGACCGCGAAAAGGAAGAATGACGTCACGGCCGCGACCCAGGCCGAGCCGCCCAATTCTTGTGGATCGATCCCGAGTTCCTCGCGCGCCAGTGTGTCGACAGCCCGGCCAATTTCCCCGCCCACGATCGACTTGGACATCAAGCGTGCCTGCTCGGCAGTCAGGCCCTTGCTTTGATAGATGAGTGTCAGCTCCTCCTCTTCCTCGTCCGGGACGTTGAGGAGTTCCTCCCGCTCGACTCGCACCTGATGGGCGTATAGCTCGCGCGCGCTCTGCACCGACAGCCACTCCCCGATCGCCATCGACAGAGCCCCGGCCAGCATGCCGGCCATGCCGGCGACCAGAACGGGATTACCGGACGCGGCGGTCGTGGCAGCAGCCCCGGCCACGCCCATCGAGATGCTCAGATTCGAGACGAGGCCGTCGTTCGCGCCAAGGACCGCCGCCCGTAGCTGGTTGCCGCCGCTGCCGCGGTGCCGACCTTCGATGCGCGCAATGGCGCCGCCCTCGACCCCGCCGCCCGCGGCAAGTTCCCGAAACAGCCGGGCGTGGCTCCGCTCGTCGCCGGGCATCCGTTCCAGCGCCTCGGGCTGGTCGTCGTACATAGCCTCGTCGGCTGCCTCGCGCTCGGCGATGGTCGGGACTACCAGGCTGGGGCCGAAGTGATTGGCGACGAACATGAGGACGCGAGTCCGCCATGCCGGGCCCATGCCGTCCGTGGCGATGCCGGCCGTGGCGAGCCGATCGCGCCATACGTTGGCATGGATCGACTCCACGTCCACCATGCGGGCGTAGAAGTCCCGCACCGCCTCGCTCGACTCCTTCTCCCGGAGGAGCGAATAGAGAGCAACAGCGTCCACTTCGCCCTGGAGGTTCTCGCGGTAGCGGGCGATATCGGCTTTGCTGGCGGGCGCCCGGTCGGCGGGCGGCGTGGCGGCTGGCCGGGTCGTGGGGCCGGCGGGCGGCGTGGCGGCTGGCCGGGTGGTCGAAGCGGACTTCTTGGCTGAGCTCATGGACCTAGTGTCGCCGCTCTCGCCCCCGCCGACAACACCACGGCTCCGATAGACCCCAGTTCGGGCCGGATTGGCCGGCCGCTCCGAGGCGTCCGACTGGACCAGGGCGTCCGACTGGATCGCCGCGCTCAGCGCGCAATCCGGAACGGCGGGTTAACACCTATTAATCAGGGGTTTCAGCACTTCATCAGGAACCGACGGTGAAATGGATGTGCCCGACGGAGAGAGAGCATCCTCAACGGCGCCGGGCACTACGGACATGAAACGGCCGGCCGCTTTCCCCCTCCGCGACCGGCCGTTTCATGTGTTTGCGCCACTCTCGGGCCGAGGGCGGCGACACTCGTCAGGCGGTGATGCTCAGGCTGCCCGAGGCGCCCTGATCCTGCGATCCCGGCATGCGGTTGACCATGTCGGTCGCAAGGCTGGTGGCCTGCGTCCCGGTCAGGCTGGTATCGACTCCCTGAAGCGCCGTCGCCATCGCCTTGACCAGATCGTCGGTGCTCACACCCTTCGATTTGGCCAGTGATGAGAGGCTCTGGCCGCTCTGCAGCGACGACACCAGGTCGTCCTTACTGAGGCCGAGCGTCTGAGCGGCCGCGTCCATTGCGGCGCCCATCGCCTTGTGCCGGTGGTGATGATGCCCGCCGACGGAGGACGTGCCCGAGGAGTTCTGGGTCGAACTCGTGGAGTCGGTGCCATCGGTCGGAGGAGGGCCACCGGCTGGCCTTCCACCGGCTGGCGGAGTGCGGGTGGCGATTTCGGTTGCCACCTTGGTCGCCTGATCGGAGGACATGGTCGGGTTGGCCTCCTGAATGGCCGAGGCCATGGCGGCGGTCAATTTGTCCTGGCTGATGCCCTTCGAGGAGGCAATCTGAGTGAGACTCTGGCCGCTCTGCAGGGCGGAACGAAGGTCACTCGAACTCATTCCCAGCAGCTTCGCGGCAGCATCCATCCCGGGATGCGTTCGCTTGTGCTGGGAATCGATTGTTTGCAGCCCAACCGTGCTTATCGACGAGTTGAGCTGCACGCTTGACAAGCCGTCCACTTCTGGCTCCTGGCTGGTGGTGCGGCCCCTCCGCTCAGAGTGTCGGTGTCGGCAGGCTGGTTCATAAGCCCGTCACTGGCGGAATTGCCTAGGGGTTCCCCTGGCACTGCAGCCGTCTCAGGGGCGATCGGCCGCGAAAAACATCCGCCGAACTTCAGCCGAGCGCCGACCGAGGTCAAGCCGATGGTGGCCGAACTCTAGCCGCGCTCGACGGCCACGCCCGCGGTCCGGGGAGATAGCGAGCCGGGCATGCCGGTTGTCGGCAGCCAGGCCCGGAATCGATCGCCCAGCCTGGAGCGGCGGTCGGAGCCCCAGACGAACACATCCGCACCACCGCCGTATGGGCAGAATGCGTCGCCCGTGGCCGGGCAGAAAACCGCAATCCGGCCCATCAGATCTCGCGCCACGTCCAGCCAGATGCGATCCATGCAGCCGCGCTTCCAGCTAAGGGTCGCGGCCACGAAATTGGCCCGGCCCAAGTCCGGCAGGTAACCTCCCAGCGTTTCGATCCAGCTGTCTGGTGGAGCGATCTGGGTGGCGCCCAGGGCTGTCAGGTCCGAAGTCAACTCATGCTGAGGGTCCAGGTGAATGGCGAGCAGCAGCACGGTCGTGCCGTTGAACAGCGCGCTGGCGACAGCATCGAAGCGCGAGGCGGTCTGCTGGTCATCCTCAGCCGTTGCAGGATCGGTCGTCTCGCGCAGGTAGTGGATCCTCGTCCACACCGACTCATGGCTGAAGCGCAGCATGAAGCCGACGGGCGGTTGGCCCGAGTACTGAGCCTGCCAGGCGTCGAGTGCTTCGCTGACGTTCATCGGAATCCTTGACAGCTGGCCGCCGCCGATCCACAGGGACTAGCCGACCAGTACTAATACCGTACCCGGAATACGGACGGCATACAACGTGGCAATACCGCCCCGATTAGCCGGATGCGTCCGGGGTCTCGATGGGCGACCGACCGGATCCCGCAAATTGCGGTGCATTCGGACACAGGGCGAACGAAATTATCCCGTCACGTGGGCTGCGCCATGACCCAGATTCTCTTCCAGCGTCCCATCCGGCACGCCTTCATAAGTCTCGAAATGCTGCACCTCGAAGTGCTCCAGCACGTCCGGCATGCCCCCGCTGAGAACCGGGGTTTCGAGCAGGTCCGTACCCCCGACCCAACGGTAGAGGGAATCGAGATCGCGCCAGACGCTGACGAAAGCCACCTCCTCAGTCCCGTCCGAATGGGCCTGCCGTCCGACCTGAGCAAATACGATGCCATCGGACTGGCGGGCGCTGGCGATGACCCGCTCGGATTGCTCTCGGAACGCTGACACTCGTTCCGCGCGAACACGGCCACGAAGGATGCGGACTATCAAGTGCCACCCCGAAATTGCTCCCTCAGACCATCGTCGACCCCCATCGCAATTCTCGGGACTGGCGCCCGATTCGGCAATTACAGGTGCGTATCAGCTTGGCTCCTGGAGCGGCAGCGTGTCGGCAGGTCGGCGCGGCACCGAACGACCGGGCTGAGACTCAAAGCTCGTCCTTACAGTCGTCTTACTTGGACACCGAACTACGCGTAGGGGCCGGCGCCAGTATCTCCAGTGTCAGCTCCGAATGAGCCAGACAAGGAGAACGAACTTGAAGTCTCAAGTCGGCACAATCACCCGGATCGCGATCACGGCGGTGTTCGTGGGCGTCGCCGCGGTGGCTTGTACAGGGAGTGGCAATGGAGCCGGCACTCAGCCGGTCTCCACCGCCGCACCGCAGACGAGCACCACAGACCAGTCGATGTCATCGCTCGAGCCCACCGACAGCCCAATGTTCACCGATTCGCCAATCCCCTCAGACTCGCCTGCGGCAGTCGGCGGCGCGGCAACGACGGATCCCGTCGACAGCGACCTGACCAACATCCAGAACCAGCTCAACAAAGTCAACGACTCTCTCTCCGGCACGGATCCCGACTCCGCCGGCGGTGAGTAGCCTGATGCAAGCAAGGAGTAGCGCAATGAAGTCCCGAATCGCCGCATTGCTCGCGAGTCTCGCGATCGGCGGAACCATCGTCTTCGCCTCTGCCGGCGTCGCCGGCGCCGCTGGCTCCGCCACGCCCGGACCCGCCGGAAAGGGCGTCTGCGCCACGTTCTCAGTCGCGGTCAAAGCCGGAGCCACGGCCGACAAGCTGCACGCGTTCGCCAATTGCGAGATAGACCGCCGCATAGCCACCCTCAACGCCCTCTCGGCCCGCATCACCGCGGCCAAGTCGCTGACTTCGTCCGACTCCTCGGCACTCAAGTCTGAGGTCGCCGCGACCAGTAGCGGCCTGACTTCGCTCAAGGCCACGATCGACGCCGAGACCGACGTGCCGACTCTCCGCGCCGACATCGCCAAGATCGTCAGCGATTACCGCGTCTACGTCCTGGTATCTCCGCAGGTCCACCTGGTTATCGCCGCCGACACAATCCTGGCCACGCAGACCAAGTTCGCCGATATCAATACCAAGCTCGCGGCTCGTATCGCCACGGCCAAGGCCGCCGGTAAGAATACCGACGCCGCTCAGGCCGACCTCGATGCCATGAACGCCGCAGTGACCGCCGCGGTTGGGCTGGCCGGGCCGCTGCCCGCACAGCTGCTGCCGCTGACGCCGGCCCAGTACAACGGAGGGGCCGGGGGGCCCATCATCACCAGCGCCAGATCCACGGTGACGACAGCTCGAAACGACGTCAAGAACGCCGTGGCCGATGCCAAGGCCTGCCGAGCCGCCCTCAAGGCTCTCTAACCAACCGGCATCTCGCAGAAGCGCGACCTCGGTCTTGCACCGGGGCCGCGCTTCTCTATGTGCCGCGCTTCTCTATATTCCGATTCGAGCCAGTCCTACGAGCCGTCCTCGACATAGGGCTGCAGCAGGAAACCGAACTCCGCGCCCTGACCGTCATCTCGCGGCCGGGCCCAGATGCTGCCGCCGATGGACTCGATAAGCCGGTGGGCGACGAAGAGGCCGATGCCCGAGCCGGCGACTCGAGACGTTCTGGGCGAGCGGTAGAAGACCTCGAATAGCTTCTCCGCCTCGGCCGGATCAATACCTGGACCTCCATCCAGGATGCGGACCCGCGGACAACCGTCCGGAGCGTCGGCGATCACCTCGATCGCGGCGTCAGGCGGTGCGTACTTGACGGCGTTCTCAAGAAGGTTGCGGACGATCTGCTCCACGAACGATTCCTCGGCCCTCGCCACGGGCAGCCGCGGCGCCACAGTCAGCGAGATTGCGTTGCCCGGCCAGCGACGCCGCTGCTGTTCGCACGCCTTGCGCAGGACATGCTGGAGTGGAACGGGGTCGGTGTGAACTTGGAGCGCTCCACGTTCGGCGCGGGCCAGAACGACCAGATCCTCCATGAGGCGCCGCAGTCTTTCGGACTCGTGGCCGATGTCTTCGATCAGCTCGCTTAGTTTCGGGTCGGCGTTCCCCAACCTGGATAGCAGCGTGCTGGCGGCGTAGATCGACGTAATCGGCGTCCCCAGTTCGTGCGACAGAATGTCCAGGAACGCCTCCCGGTATGCCTCCGCTTCCTTGCGATCGGTGATGTCGAGGTTGATCCCCGCCCAGCTAGTGACCGTGCCGGACTCGTCCCTTACCGGAAAGCCGCGCGACAGGATCGTGTAGCGACGGCCGTCCGGAGCGTGGACGACGAGTTCGCGGTCCCACGGGAGGCACTCGGCCACGGTCGCCGCCCATGCCTTCTCCGCGTCTGCGGCCGCTCCCGGATCGAGTCTCGAGAGCCACCCCGAATTGCGGGCCTCGTCGACGGTCTGACCGGTTATCTCTAGGAACGGCCGGCTTAGGTAGCTGATCCTCCCGTCCGGATCGGCAACCCAGATGCCGAACGGTATCGACTCGCCGATCGCCTGCGCCTGGCGTTGAACCTCGGTCAGTGCGGCGACGACATCCTCGCGATTCTTCCTTTCGCTTATGTCGACCACGCTCAGCGCCAGACCGACAACGTCGCCGATGGAGTCGCGCAGCGCTTCCGCGCTCAACAGCCAGGTCCCGGCCGAGCCGCCCAGCCGCGGCTCACCGCTGACCTCTATGTCACGAACTGGTTCACCGCCGCCTACGACTCCTGCCAGGGCCGTCAAGGTATCGCCACCGAACGCCGGAATCAGGCGGTCGATGGATTGGCCCAGACTCGCCACCGGAGCAAGGCCGCCGATGGCGGCGAGGGCCGGGTTCACGTACAGGTATCGCAGGTCGCGGTCCAGCACCGCCAACCCGACTGGCGCCCGTTCGATCAAAGGTGTCGACGCGGCCGCACCGAGCCGGATCAAGTCAGTAAGGGCCTCGCGACGTTCGGCTTCCAGGCGATGGACGCGGGATGTCGTCCAGGCACCAACCGCCGCCAGCACCAGGGTCTCGAACACGACCATGATCGACAGACCGATCGACTCGTCGTAGAGACCGGCCCGCTGACCGACATCGCGCAACCAGGCACCTGCCGGGATCACCAGGACGGCTGCGGGCAGGATGCGGCGCATAACGTCGCCGGCGATCCCCGTGTCACTCCAGAGGCGAACGAACAGGTGCCGGTCGTCTGCCGCAATCAATGCGACGCTCATGACCAGCAGGGCTATGGCGGCTGGGAGCGATATCTGCGTGGCCGACCCAACGGACAGCAGCAGCGGCGATCCGTAGAGGTAGCCGAGCGTCGAGATTGCGCCCACTACACCTACGCAGAGTCCGAGGAGCTCCGTCACGTAGTCCGTACCCACCCGGCGACCAAGCGCCAGGACGCCAATTGCCGCAGCCAGGAATGCGACGCCAGTCTGCACCGCAAGACGTCCTGGATGGGGCGAGGCCGAGCTGGCGGTATCCGCGAAAAAGACCTGATCGATATGGAGGTCGACTCGGGTCACGTGCTCGACCAGGGTCGAGACGGCTACCGCGGCGACGGCCAGAGCCAGCAGAGAGCTCACGAAGCCGCGAGCCGGCGAAGGCGGCGCCAGCCGCAGCATCAGCGCAGACCCGATGAGCGTGAAGCAGATCCCAGCGTTGACCTTCGTCTGGACGAGTCCCGGAAGCCAGCCGATCAGAATGGGCTGATTCACGCACCATCCGACCAGAGTCGTGATCCCGACGGCGCTCGTAGCGAACGCCAGAGCCAGCGCCACGCATCGCGAAGTCAAGCGGCCCAAGACCCAGTGCATGTACGGCCGCGTCCGCCTTGCAGCCTCGACCGAGTCAGTCACTACGCGCCTCCGAACACGATCCTCAATGCCGCTCACACATGTCCGCAGCCGTCGGCAGGGTCGGTCAAGGCTGCCAGGGTCGCGGTTTGACTGGCTCCCGCTTCGTGGGTTCGCCGATCGGGTGCGGGCCGACCCAGGCGGATTGATCGGGTTCCGTCTCCGGTGGTTCCGCGTGCTGAGCGATCGCGGCTCTGGCCGCGATCGGCGTTGGCACGGGATGGAACGCCGCTTCCGGCGACGCGGCGCTCGGCTTGTTCGGGCCGCTTTCCGGCGCAGCCGCGGGCGCTCCCGATACCCGCGGCGGTGGGACGAGCGCGAGACCGGCCGGGTTGCCGGCGCCCTTGGCGCCCGGCTTGGCAGGCTTGTCGGACTTGAACTGAGTTCCTGAAGTCGCCTCGGGCGCCGTCGCGGACACCGGCGAACCGGCGACCGCCGGCCTGGCTGACCCTGCCACGTTCGGCTGGGCTGCTCTCGGAGGCAGCTTGGGGGCGACCTTGGCCGCCGGAGCCGCCACGCCGTTTGACAGCCCGATGCCGGCGACGGTCTGCACCAATGCGATTGGAATTGCGGCGGGCAGTCGGCCGTCGATGCCGGCAATCAGGCCTCGTGCGAATTCGCAGATGCGGTCCGCCTCCTGGTCGACTCCCTTGAGGACGAGGCTCTCCACTTGAACCGCCACGAGTCGTTGGCCGCCGCTGGATTCGACACTCAGTTCGCTGACCGAGAGCTTGGACCAGCGCACGAGCTTGGCGGTGGCGCGCGGGCCATCCACGCCCTGCAGTCGAATGACGATGCTGATCAGGCCCGCATCGGTCGGTGCGAGCAGGGAGTATCGAGACTCGGGATCCTCCCCCCATACAACCCAGCATTCGGCATCTTGATCGGCCCCGAGGTCGACAAGGATGGGCTGTAGCATCGCGAGCACGCGAGCGCTCAACGCCTCTTTGTTTGGAGCCGTCTTGCGCCACTCGCTCAATCGCATCGGATGGCCTCCAGGCAAGCCGGTTGGATGGACACTCTTGCCGATCAGGCTATCACGACGTGGCCTCCAGACGACACTCGTTCGATCCTGCGGATGACCGCGATCACGTCTATCGGAGGATGCAGCGAGCTTCCGGCACGAGATACAGTCAGCGAAGCAGGAAATCGGACGACGTCACCCTCTTTCGCGGGACGTCCTCTGATCTTGGAGAGGTGGTGCCGATGAGAGTCGACTTTGGGCGACTCAACTGGGGAGTCTTCCTGATCGCCCTCGGCTCTGTACCCCTGGCGTATCACGAGGGTGGCATCGCCGCCTCGACGCTCAGCGACGCCTGGCGTCTCTGGCCGCTCGTCATCGTCGGCATCGGGCTCGCATTCGTCCTGTCTCGAACACCTGCATTCTTCGTCAGCGGCCTCATCGTGGCTGCAACGATGGGCCTTGTCTTCGGCAGCGCCGTGGCATTGGGGCCCAACGTCGGCTGCGGGTCGGACGGCTCGGGTTCCCGAACCGTCAGCCAGGCAGGATCGTTGGGCAGCAAGTCGTCGGTTGAACTCGACCTTCAGTGCGGCAGTGCGGACGTAACAGCCTCTCCCGACGGCCAGTGGCACGTCGACGCGACCAATACCAACGGCAGCGTGCCTCAAATCACCGCCACGAGCGACGGCCTGCGGGTCGGGCCGACCGGCAACGACTGGGCGCTTTCTCGCGGGACAGACGATTGGCACATCCAGCTGCCTGTCGAATCTCAGATAGACCTGGCGTCGACGATCGACCTCGGCGACGCCCACTTCAATCTCGGTCGGGCAAATTTGTCTTCCGCTTCGTTCACCGTCAACGTCGGCTCGATCGACCTCGACCTCACAGGAGCTCAAGTCGGACATCTCGATATCGAGACCAACCTGGGATCGGCCAGATTGATACTCGACGGCGCAAGCGACGTCGAGGGCGCTCTCAAGACCAGCCTGGGGTCGCTGGACGTATGCGTTCCGAGCGAGCTTGGCGTTCGCGTGGTATTCAGCGGCAGTTTCTCTTCAAGCGATTTCGGTGCCGCCGGCCTGGTCCAGTCCGCCAATGCGTGGCAGAGCCCAAACTACGCGACGGCCGCCCACACGGCCGACTTCACCATCGACACGAGTCTTGGTAGCGTCAAGTTCGAGCAGGCTGGAGGCTGCAAGTGAATCCTCAGATGAATCCCCAAACGGGCCCGCTGCGGTTGTACCGCTCAGAACACGATCGAGTGATTTCTGGAGTCGCCGGCGGCCTGGCGGACTACTTCGGCATCGACTCGGCCATCGTGCGGATCCTGTGGGTGATTTCGGTCTTCCTGACCGGAACGCTCACCTTCTGGGTCTATCTCATCATGATGGCCGTGGTTCCGCCAGAACCGCTCGAATGGCCGACCTCGCCGTGGGCTCCCGGCGGGCAGCCGCTCGGATTCACCGCCGGCTACACGCCGCCGGCCTCCGCATCCGCACCGCCGTCAGGGCCCGGCACTGGGTCCGCCCCAGCCGACGCCTCCGACCCGGCCGCGGCGGGCGCTCCCCAGAACGCCGGAACTCCGCCAGCCGCCAATGTGCCGCCATACAACACTCAGCAGAACGCGTGGTGGGGCGGCGACTGGTCCTGGCAGCGCCGCCAGGACCGCTGGCAGCGACGGGCCGATCGCTGGCAAGAACGCCAACAACGCTGGCAGACGCATTCCCATGATCACCACGAACACGGCGGCCCGGGACTCGTGTTCGGCGTCCTCCTGATTCTGGGCGGAGGGCTACTTGCCTGGCATCAGATCGATCCGCGAATCGATCTCGGGCTGACGTGGCCGGTGCTCGTCATCGCCCTAGGCGCGATCCTGGTGGTCTCCTCACTTCGCCGCAACGATTGAGGACCGCGCCCGTCGAGTAAGCCCTACCTGGCGGGAGCCCTCCGACGCCTGCGGAACGAGATGAACAGCAAACCGCCCGCGGCTATGGCGACTCCGGACCCGGCGACACCGGCCAGCGCTCGCGGCGCCCAAGCGTCGAGTGTTGACATCAAATTGCCGCCATCGGTTTGTCGGGCTTGGTTCGATCCGCTCGTACCCGACCCGGCAAGCGCCAGGGATCCAGGGAGAGGATCGGTCGAGGCAAGAGGAGTGGCCCAGGCCGGAGCCGTACTGGCCGTCGGGCTCGGCGATGCGCTGCACGTTGGGCAGGCGCTGCCACTGGACGCTCCCGCGGCGCCGGTCCCGGAGTTTGCCGCCAACCTGGCGGCGGGCTTGGGAGCTGGGGTCGCCGGAAGTGGATTGCTGAACGGAGACTTGGTCGGGGGCGACTTCAGTCCGCTGGGCGCAGGCCCGCCCTTGGAGAAGAGGCAATCGTAGAAGTACGTCGATCCGCTGGCCCAGCCACCGCAGCCGATGTGCGTATAGCTGCCCATGATGATGTTCCAGTGGCTGCTCGACGACTTCCAGCCGGTCATCGCATGGCCGGTCGTGGCATAGGTCCACGACATCCACGTCTTCTTCGAGCCGGTCACCGAATACAGATACGCCCCGTTGCCGTAGCCGCCGTTGTACAGCAGGATCTCACCCACGCTGCCGTAGCCCCACGCCGACTGCATAACCTTGACGAACAGCACATCAGATAGGCCAGAAGTGTCGCAGTTGCGCAGGTCGTGCGACATTTCGCCCGTTTCGGCCATATCCCGGGCACGGCCCGAAATGGATTTGGACGAGTCGTCCGGGCAAGGGATGGAGCCGTCGCGAGCCTTCGAAGCCAGGAATACGTCGATCGACAGGCTGCCTTTGCCGCTGGCCGACCGGGCGCCGTTGATGAGCCGTACGAGTTCGTTAGCTTGATTGTCAAGCGAACCGGACGAAGCGCTGACCGGCGCGGCCTGCCAGGCGAGGGTCGCTGCGAAGAGCGCGAGACCGACGAAGGCGGCGGCAGGCACAGCAAGGCGCAGGTGGTGGTTTAGACGCACGATTTGTCTCCTCCGGACGGGACGGGGCTGATGCTCGATGCGGGACGAAACGACCATCGCTCAGGCCCAGTTCCTCTCCCAAGGGCCATGGGGCACAGTGTCCGGCATCAAGACAACCACCCATTCAGGTGGCAGTCCGCGTTGGAGGGCGGTATTCCAGTGTGAACGGGCGCGGCTCGGGCCGGTTTGCTGAAGAAACCTCAACGCCTAGTGGAGTACTTCTTCACCTGGGCTGCGGCCTCACAGGCCCATCCGGCAGCGAGCGGCCATCGAGAATCACGAGGCGGGGTTCCGAACGCACTCGCGGAGTTGCGTGTCAGTGCCCTTGATGTGGCCGACAAGCCAGCGCATCAACTCGCTCTCGACGTGAACGACGAGGCGAGCAGTGGCGCCGTCTCGTTCGTATTCGTCGCGGATGCCGGAAAAGGTGGCGACGAAGGCCTGGTGGGCGGCGGCGTTCTGGGCGGCGACCGGGCAGTTGTACTTCGTCATGCAGTCTTCCTCATTGCCAAAGTGCATGACGACATAGCCGCTCAGCTTGTCTAGCAACCCTTCGATCTCGGCGCGTCCCCGACCCATGCTCATCGCGTCCAGCAGATCGTTGAGCCAGGAGATCAGCTGCTTGTGCTGATTGTCCAGAGCCTCGATCCCTGTCGACATCGACGGGTCCCATGCGATCGTCGCCATGCGTATCTCCACATTCGCGGCCACCTGCGTGCCTCGAGGCGGGCCCGACCGTAGCAGTATGGTGCAGCGACGGCCCGCGACATAGTCCCCTAACGGGGCGGACGGCTGGTGCGTCGCCCACAGTTGTGGCCGTTGCGTCTGGCGCGTGAGAGGCCATTCTTTCAACGGCACTTCAGTAGATGACCATACGTTGGTTTCCTGGTCGTTGCCCGCGTCCCAGGGCAGGCCCGTGTTTGAGGTTCGCGCGATGAGTGCATCCACTCCACCCGGAGTCGTCCCCGCCGGGAAGCCGTCTCGGCGACGGCGGAACATTCTCCTTAGTGTCGCGGCCGTGGTTGTGCTCGCGGGTCTCTTCGGTGGTGGTTACGGCCTGTGGTACGTCCTGCTCGGGCCCGGCGGGCCGGCCGCGGTTTCGTCCGGTGCCCCGGCTATCCCAACGAATGTGCATGTCGCGGCGCCGGCATCAATGGACGGAACCTGGAACGTGGACACGACCACGGGATCGGTAAGCGATGGAACGGCGTCATTCGTGGGCTATCGCGTTCAGGAACAGCTTGCTGGAGTCGGCGGCCATACCGCGGTCGGCCGCACGCCCAAGGTGACGGGCTCGTTGACGCTGGCCGGAACGAAGGTCAGCGCCGTCAAGATCACCGCGGATCTAACTGCTCTGGTCAGCGACGACCAGCACCGCGACGATCAATTGCGGCGCCAGGCCATCGAAACGGACAACTTTCCGACTGCCACGTTCGCCCTGACCCAGCCGATCGACATCGGAACACTACCCGCCGACGGCGCCACGGTCAGCGCCACGGCCACGGGCTCGCTGACGCTGCATGGTGTCACGAAGACGGTGACGATCGCGCTCCAGGCAGTCCGGCAGGGCGGCATCATCGCTGTGACGGGCACGCTGCCGATCGTCTTCTCCGACTACTCCATCCAGAAACCGACGAGCTTCTCGGTGCTCTCGGTTGACGACCACGGGATCATGGAACTTCATCTGCTCTTCACGCACGCCTGATAGCGCCAAGACCTCGCCTGGAGACAACGTGTCATTCATTCGATTCCTGACCGGCGGCACCGGCTACGCAGCTCCAACGGCCCCAGGCAACCCGCCCGACCTGGCCCAGGAAACGGAGGCGGTTCGGAACATCGTCCAGCGCCTGCAGGCCCTGCCTGTCGACCGAGCCAGACTGATGGCGGGCATGGCCTACGTCCTGGCTCGAGCCGCGAATGCCGACTTCGACATCAGCGCTGTTGAGACGGCCGCCATGGAGTTCGAGCTGGCGGGAGCCGGCCTCGATCAAGCCCAGGCCGCCCTGGTTGTGGAGATGGCGAAGTTCCAGGCAATCGCCACCGGGGAGACGAGCGACTACCTGGTCACACGCGAATTCACCGAGCGATCTACGCCCGAACAGCGGCGCGCGTTGTTGCGAGCCTGCTACCACATCGCCGCCGCGGACAACTCCATCTCCGCCATGGAGATCTCCACGATCGACGAAATCACATCTGAGCTCGGTATCACCCACGATGAAGCGGCGCCGATTCGGGCCGAGTTCGCGGACAAGATCTCCGCTCGACTTGGGTTTGGCTCGGGCCACTAGCGAGCGCGGCGCCGGCGGCCTCTAGGCCGCGCGCCGTGGCAGGCCGACAGAGCCTGCGCCAAACCAGGTGCCGGAACTGCCCTTGACGATCGCCACGGCGTTTTCGAGCGCTCCGATCGCGGCAAACCTGCCGCCGCCCGAAATGAACTGGGCGCAGGCGCGGACCTTGGGCGCCATCGACCCCGACGGCCAGGCGCCGGCGGCCAGACCCTCCTGGGCCTCCTCCACGGACATCCGCAAGATCGGCTCCTGGCGCGGCGTGCCCCAGCGATCGTAGACCGCATCGACATCGCTCAACAACACCAGGCCGTCGGCCTCGACCGAACGGGCCAGAACCACGGCCGCAAGGTCTTTGTCGATCACCGCCTCTACGCCCTCGAGCCGGCCGTCGGGTCTTTCCACGACCGGCACTCCCCCACCCCCCGACGCCACGACAAGAATGCCCGAGTCGACGAGAGCTCGGATAGCCACCGCTTCCACGATCCGACTCGGGGGCGGTGACGGGACGACGCGCCGCCAGTTCTTGCCGTCCGGGGCCACGCTCCAGCCCCGCGCCGCGGACTGCTCTTTGGCCGTGGCTTCGTCATAGATCGGCCCGACGGGCTTGGTGGGATTCGAAAACGCGGGGTCGTCGGCCGGAACCACCGTCCGCGTAACCACGACCGCGATCTCACGCCGCCGGCCACGTTCGAGGAAAGCGTCGTTGAGGGCCTGGGCGAGCAGGTATCCGATCTGGCCCTGTGTCTCCGCCCCCAGAACGTCGAGCGGCGGCGCCGGAACTACCGACGCTGCCATCTCGGCGCCGATGGCCAGGAAGCCCACCTGAGGACCGTTGCCGTGGGTGATCACGATTTCGGCGCGGCTGCCCTCGGCCAGGGTCACGAGACCGCGCGCCGCGGCAACGAGGTTGCGTCGCTGGACCTCCGTGGAACCCGCCTCGCCGCGTCGGATCAGGGCGTTGCCGCCGAGGGCGATGACGAGCCGGGTCATGTCAGGGTGTCGCGGCCGGTGATGAGCTGGTATAGCAGCGCCTGCTCCGTATACCAGCGATTCTCGGCTTCATCCCAGACTCGCGACTGCGGTCCGTCCATTACTTCGTCGGTCACTTCGTCGCCTCTATGCGCCGGCAAGCAATGCAGGAAGATGGCCCGCGGAGCGGCGAGCTTCATGAGGTCGACGTCCACGCGGTAGCCGGCGAATATCAGGGCCCGCTCCTCGCGTTCTTTCTCCTGGCCCATGCTGGCCCAGACGTCCGTATAGACGGCATCGGCGCCCCTCACCGCCGCCCTAACGTCGTGACCGATTTCAATGGCCCCACCGTTGATCGCGCAGTTGGCCCGAGCCGCAGCGACGATTTCCGGATCTGGTTCGTAAGACTGGGGCGTAGAGACCGCCAGCGTGAAGCCCAGGTAGCCGGCCGCCTGAATCAGGGAGTGGCAGACGTTGTTGCCATCGCCGATGAACGCGACCCTGACATCGTCGAAGCCGCCGAACTCCTCGGCGATTGTCATCACGTCCGCCAGAGCCTGGCAGGGATGATGTTCGTCGGTCAGGGCGTTGACGATCGGGATCGTCGCGTAGCGCGCCAGTTCCTCCACCTTGGCCTGCTCGAACGTCCGAATCGCCACCGCGGACAGGTAGCGGGACAGGACTCGAGCCGTATCGGCGATGGTTTCGCCCCGGCCTATCTGCAGCTCGTCGGGACGGAGCGCGATCGGCAGCATCCCCAGGCCCCATGCGGCGGCTTCGAAGCTGACCCTTGTCCGCGTCGACGGCTTGTCGAAGATCAGCCCCAGCCGCCCGCCTTCGACGGCCTGGCGGGCCATGCCCTTCATGGACTTGAGCTGGCCCGCGAGCGTCAGGTTGGCGAGGATCCCTTCTCGACCAACCGAATCCAAAGTCAGGAAATGCCTGGTCATGACGGTCTCTCCGCTTCGACTCCGGACTAGTTCTTGCGGGCCCTTGCCTTCGCGACGATTGGGGCGAGGAGATCCGTGAGCGTGGGCTGGGTCCCGCCACCCGACTTGGCGTCGAGTTCCTCCAGTTCGTAGCCCACGCGCACCACCGGCTTGGCCAGCCGCAGAACCCTTGTCAGATCGATGGGCGTGGCGGAGAGGACGAGATCGACCGGCATGGCGTTGAGGGTCGTCTCGAGTTCCTTCATCTGCTTCTGGCCGTAGCCCATAGCCGGCAGAAGGTTCTCGAGCGCCGGGTAGCGCCGCAGCGTATCGGCCAGTTCGCCGACGGCATAGGGCGCGGGATTGACGATCTTGCCCGCCCCGAACCGTTGCGCCGCCACGATGCCGGCACCGAAGGTCATGCCGCCGTGCGTCAAAGTGGGACCGTCCTCTACGACGGCAACACTCATACCGGCGATGTCGCCACCGCTGAGAGTCAGGACGGAGCGTGCCAGCAAGGTCGTGGCGCGCGGGTTCATCGCCGTAATGTTCGCGTCCACAACCGCGATCTGAGCCGGTGTCGCGGAGTCGATCTTGTTGATGATCACGACATCCGCCATGCGGATGTTCGTCTCGCCCGGGTGGTAGCGCAGCTCGTGGCCGGCCCGGAGCGGATCGGCGATGACGACGAACAGATCCGGTACGTAGAACGGAAAGTCGTTGTTGCCGCCCTCCCAGATGACCACGTCCGACTCCGCCTCGGCGGCTCGAAGGATCGCCTCGTAGTCGACTCCGGCGAACATAACCCGGCCCGCGTCGAGGTGCGGCTCGTATTCCTCGCGCTCCTCGATCGTGGTCTCGTACTTGTCCAGGTCCGCGTATGTGGCGAAGCGCTCGACCCGCTGGGCGACGAGATCCCCGTACGGCATCGGGTGACGCACCACCGCAACCTTGAGGCCTTGCTTCTCCAGGAGCGCGGCAAGGTAGCGAGTGGTCTGGCTCTTGCCGGCCCCCGTTCTGGTCGCGCCCGTGGCAAGAACCGGCTTGGTGCTCTTGAGCATCGTGCTGGCCGGACCGAGCAATTCGAAGTCGGCACCGCAAGCCATCGCGCGGCTGGCCTGATGCATGACCAGCTCGTGGGTGACGTCGCTGTAGGCGAAGACAACCAGATCGACCTTCTTGTCGGCGATCACCTGCTCCAGGTCCGCCTCGGCGACGACCGGGATGCCGTCCGGGTAGAGCGAACCGGCCAGTTCCTTCGGATAGCGCCGATCGGCGATGCCCGGGATCTGGGAAGCGGCCGCGGTGAAAGCGACGACCTCATAGCTCGGATCTGCCCGATAGACGACATTGAAGTCATGGAAGTCGCGACCTGCCGACCCCATGATCACAACACGCTTGCGATCCATGGATTTGTCCGCCCTTCACAATCGCGCCGTTGGGGATGCACCGGCAGCGACTCTGGGGCTGACGAGCCGGTTCCCGCCTCGGTCCAGCGGTCGTTCAGCCAGAATAGTCTCGCCGGTATCGGATGCCAGCGCAAGACCCACGCGACGGAGCAGAGTCCGAGCCGGGAGAGAGGGCCGCACTCCGGGCCGAGCCAGCCTCCTCAGACGGCAATCAGACCAGGAACTGGTACATCCCGAAGGCGCCGCAGGCAAGAAGCAGGAATGTTGCCGCCCACAGAACCGCGGCCTGCCACCACTTGTTAGCCAGGTCGCCGAGCAGCTCGCGATCGCTGGTCAGCAGCACCAGGAAGGCGAGCGGCAACGCCAGCACGATCACGTTGAAGACCATGGCCCCGATGCAGACCCGCACGAGGTCGTGCGACAGAAGAGCCACGGCCGCGGCCGGGACGACCTCAACGAGATAGACGGCGTAGAAGCGCCAGGCTTCGCTCGGCTTGAGGTCGAGGCTGTGCGGCCAACCCATCAGTTCGCCGATTCCCCACGCCGCCGACAGCGAGACGACTACCAGCGCCAGCAAACCCGAGCCGACGAGCCCGATCGCGATCAACCAGCCCGCGCCGCCGTCCGCCAGCCTGGCCATGCCCTCCGGCAGATCGGCGAGGTTCGCGGCACGGTCGACGACCGCCGGGGCCGACTGCATCGCGGCAGCGGCGGCGATCACGATGACGGCCATCAATGCCTGGCTGGCGAAGGCCCCGACCACGGTCTCGAGGCGGGCGCCACGCAGATCTTCGCGCTTCAGTCGCTTGTCGACGCTCGCCGACTGCTGGTAGAAAAGCATCCAGGGCATGATCGAGGCGCCGACTATCGCCACCACCAGGGCGAAGTAGTCGTTCGGCAGGTCGGCCGGGATCGGCGCCAGGTCCGACACGAGGTGACCAAGGTCCGGCCGGCCCGCGACCGCCAGGACCACGAAGCTGAACAACGCCAGGGAGAGAGCCAGAGCCATCCGCTCGAACCACTTGTAGCTGGTGGTCAGAACCATCGTGGCGTGGATGGCGAGCGCCCCAACGATTGCCACCGGCGCCGGAATGCCCACGATACCGGCACCTAACGCAATACCCGCGAACTCGGCGACGTAGGCCACGAAGTTGATCACGGCCATGCCGATGACGGAGACGGCCGCCCAACGCCTGCCGTACCGGATCCGCACGAGTTCGACATGGCCCTTCCCGGTGGCGAGGGCCAGTCGCGAGGTCATCTCTTGGACGATGGCGAGCAGCGGCACGATCGCGAAAACGGGCAGCAGCAGGGCGTAGCCCGAAGTCGTCCCGCCCTGGCCGGCCGTGATGACGCTCGGGGCGTCCACGTCGGCAAGCATCACGACCCAGGCCGGCCCGATGACCCTGAGCCAACGGATCAGACCTGGACCGCGCAGGGCAGCGGCGACCGACTTGAAGCGAGAAGTGGATGTCACCTGCATATCCTAGTTGCCAACTCGGCTTTGGCCACCGGGCCATTCGGACCGCGCTGACGGTCCGCCCGCAACCTTACACGCACAAACGAGGCCGCCCGCAAAGGGCAGCCTCGTTTGTGCGTTGTCAATTGGTGTTGCTACCTGGCTGCGCCGACATTCGCCTTGTCGGACGCGGGCAGGTGGATGCCCAGCCGCTCGAGCGCGCTCAAAACCGCCTTCATCGACGCCGTGGTGATGTTCGGATCCATGGCCACGCCCCAACGGACTTCGCCCGCGGAACGAACCTCGACGTAGGCCACTGCGGTCGCTTCCTCACCGGCGCCGAGTGCGTGCTCGGCATAGTCGAGCACGTCCGCCTCGATTCCCAGGTCGCTGCACAGGCCGTGGACCAGTGCGGAGATCGGACCGTTGCCGTGGCCCGCAACCGATGCGACCGAGCCATCGAACGAGACACGGGCCTTGACCGAGACCGTCCCGTTTTCCGAGGTCGTCTCGTAGCCGGCGAGGTGGATGCGAGGGTCGGCCGGCAGATACTCGGCCGCGAAGGCCGCGTACATGTCTTCGGCCGAGATCTCCGTGCCGGTTTCCGACGTAATGCCCTTGATCACGCGGCTGAATTCGATCTGGAGACGGCGCGGGAGATCGATGCCGTGTTCGTTCTTCATGATGTAGGCCACG
>PMLK01000100.1 GCA_003158875.1 Chloroflexota bacterium | reverse complement strand
GAACATCAGGTTGAAGCGGCGCGGCGCCGACAGCGGGCCCTGATCCGCCGGGCATTTGAGACCGAGCCGATTGACGACCTCGGGATCCATCAGCTCGGTGTTGGTCAGGTCTTCGGCCCCGGGCAGCTCATCCAGGCGGTATCGCCGACGGCACGTTGTGCACTCGACCAGCGGGTCCGTGAAGTTGGCGACATGTCCCGAAGTCACCCAGACCTGCGGGGCCATGATGATGCTGGCGTCCAGGCCGACTATGTCCTCACGCTCCTGGACCATCGCCCGCCACCAGGCCCTCTTGACGTTGTTCTTCAACTCGACGCCGAGCTGGCCGTAATCCCAGACCGCGTTGATTCCGCCATAGATCTCAGAGCTCGGGAAGATGAAGCCGCGTCGCTTGGACAGGGAAACGATCGTGTCCAGGCTGGCGACGGACGATCCCGGATCGTCGGCCGGGGTTGTCGGGTTGGCGGCGGTCACTGCGGTCTCCTCGGATACAGCCGGTCGACGGCTGGCATGCGGCCGATTGGCTGGGAGCCAATTTTCGCACGCCCGGAGCTGCGTTGGATGAACTTCGCCGACCTGACGACTGCGCCTCGGTTCCGTACACTTCCAGACACGCCACCTGGCGAAGAGGGCCCCGCACCAACAGGTTCGATCGAATGCGATTGTTGCCCGCGAGAATCCGCGCATCGAGCAGGCGCGTCCGGATCACCGCCGCCTTCTGCCTGGTGCTGGTAGTGGCAATCGGCGGAGCGTCCGCCCTGGCACCTTCGCTGCTGTCGAAGCCAGCGCCGTCGGCAGTCGCCGTGGCCTCGGCCACGCCACTAGCAACGCCAAAGCCCACCCCTACGCCGCTCACCTCCCCAACCGCGACGCCCAGCAAGCCCGCCAGCGCGGACGTCGCCCTTGCTCTTGCCAGCAAGGCCTCCTGGGTCGCGTATGCGTCGACGACGCTCAGGTTCTCAATTGCCCACCCAGCTTCCTGGGTGACGTCCGAGACGGTCGCCCCGGGCTGGGCGGTCATCTCCAGCGGCAGCAACTCGGACCTGGAGATCACCTGGCGGTCGGTGCCGGCCAAGACGACGCTCAGCCAGATCCTCGATGAATACTGGAAGACAATGCACGACAGCGGCTACACCGTAGTGGGCAACACGACCGGCGCCGTCGGCAAGTTCCCGGCAAAGCTGCTGACCGTAGACGGTCCCGCTGCTAAGCCGAGGCACGGCAACGTGGCCTTGATAGTGACGACAACCGGGCGCTACCGAATCGAACTCTGGACAGTGCCCGGCAGCGATGCCTCGGCGGCGACCCTGTTCAGCGAGTTGCTGGCGACGTTCCAGGTCCACTAGGCCCACGGCCGTCTTCTAGGACCCCGGCATGCGGCGCCGTATCTCGTCCAGGAAGCCGAGAGACCGAGCGTCGCGATCGAGCGACGTGTGCAGGAAGTCGCGCATCGCCCCCTCGACCTCTCGCTCTACGGCGGGCTGAAGCCGGAGTCGCGCCAGGGCCTCCACGTCCATTCGTTGATACGCCTTGAGCAGCTTGAGGCCGTCCATGGAGAGCCCGGCCCTTTCTGCGGGTGGTCCCGGGCAGCGCTCGCACAGGACGCCGCCCAGCGGCGGTACCCAACGAAAGCCCTCGCCGGCCTCGAGCGTCCGATCACATTCCACGCAGCGATCCACCTCCGGTCGAACGCCCAGCTCATCGGCGAGTCGCATCTCGTACCAGCGGGCGACTCGTCCGGGCGCCATAGATGCGTCCAGCAGCTCGTAGGCGTGGCGCAGCAGCGAGTAGAGGCCCTCCGTCGCATGGCGTTCTTCGAGCGATCTGTCGGCCAGCTCGGCCAGATACCAGGCAGTGGCAGTCGACTCGAGCGAGTCGCGCAGTTTGAGCCAGGCATGCGTGACCTCGACCTGAGTGACGACGTCGAATGTCCGCCCGCGCGCCAGGGCCACTTTCAATTCGGCCAGCGGCTCAAGCGAGCCGCCCAATCGGCTCGTGGTGCGGCGAACGCCTTTGGCAATGGCCTTGAACTTGCCGTAGGTCGGCGTGAACAGGGTCATGATCCTGTCGGCTTCGCCGAAGTCGAAGCGGGACAGAACGATTGCGTCGGTCACATACAGGCGTGAGCTAGGCACGCAGTCACGCTACCACGCCGGAGGTCGGGCTCTCGGATATCCTCACTCGATGAGCGACACTCCGGCCCAGCGCCCCGACTCCATACCCATGTCCAGAACCGAAAGAAGTCGCATCCGCCGTCACCCCGACCGGGCCGTGCCGGAACGGATCGAGGAGTTCTTGCGCGACGGCTTGACCGCCCACATCGCTTGCGTGGAACGCGGAGAGGCACGCCTGACGCCGTTTCTCTATCACTACGAGAGCGGGCACATCTACATCCACGGCTCGCCCCAAAACGCGACGCTGCGCCTGGTCTGCGACGGCCGACCCGTGACGGTGGCCGTCACGCGGCTGATAGATCTGGTGGCGTCCAAGTCCGCGTCGGGCCACACCGCCAACTACCGAAGCGTGATCGCCTACGGTCACGGGAGCCGGATCCTTGACACAGACGAGAAGCGCCGCGTCCTCGAGGCCTTGACGGAGCGGTACTTTCCAGGCCGGCGGGCAGGTGCGGACTACGCCCCGGCCGGGGACGGCGACCTGACTCGAATGGAACTGGCAGACATCGTCATCGACGAAGCGTCGGCCAAGATGCGCGACCTGGGACCAGCAGGTCCCGGAGATTCCGATCCGGATGTTCCCGGATCGGCCTACGTCCGTCCGATCTAGGACTCGCAGCCCGAACAAGCGGCGGCCCGACGTCCAGATTCGATGAGCGGCTTGCTATGATTCAGTCGTGCAGACTTCCTTGAACATTCCTGAACTCGTTTCGGAGATCGAGCGAGAAATCATGCGGCTCGTCTCCGATAAGGACGCCGCCACCGCCGGGCTGTACGCCATGTGCCGGTACCACCTCGGCCTTGACGGTAGCGGCTCGTCGGGCAAGCGGATGAGACCCCTGCTCGGCCTGCTGGCCTACGCCTCCATCAAGGGCGAATACCTCGAAGCTCTACCCGGCGCCGCGGCCGTTGAGTTGGGCCACAACTTCAGCTTGGTTCACGACGACATCGAGGATGGTGACGCGGAGCGCCGGCATCGCCCGACGTTGTGGGCGCTCCACGGCATTCCGCAGGCGATCAACGCCGGCGACATGCTGTTTACGTTGAGTCGCAAGGCGCTGCATCGGTTGACGGACCTTGGTTTCTCCGACACGAAGGTCCTGCGCCTGTTCCGCCTCCACGACGACACCTGCCTGGCTCTCTGTGAAGGCCAGTACCTCGACATCTACGCCAGCGAAAGATCCGAGCCCATGTCGGTGGAGTATTACTTCGACATGATCGGCCGCAAGACTGCCGCCCTCATCGCCGCGTCGGTCGAGTCCGGCGCTATCCTGGCCAGCGACGACGACGAAGTCATCGCCCGATACCGCTCTTTTGGCTGGGCCCTCGGCATCGCTTTCCAGCTGAACGACGACCTGCTGGGCATCTGGGGCGACCAGGCCGCAACCGGCAAGGTCCCGACCGACGTCGCCCGCCGCAAGATGACCTTACCGGTCATCTACGCCTTCGAGAAGGCCTCCGCTGCGGACCGGGAGCGGCTCGAGTCGCTCTGGAAAGTGGAGTCGCCAAGCGACGAACAGGTGGCTCAGACGGTGGCGCTGATCGAGGGAGTCGGCGGCCGCGAATACACCCGCGATCAGGCGCGAGCGTACCGGGACCAGGCCCTGGGCGAACTCGAGGCCGCCGGAGTAGCCGATGCCGCGGCTCGAGAATCGCTGCGCGACATCATCTTCGGCGTGATCAAGGCCTGATCCGCCGACTCAGGTCGGGCTGGGGCTCGGGCTGACCGCGGGAGCGCGGTCATTGTGATCGGATACGACCTTGCCAGTGGCGGCATCCACGACCACGATTGCCCGCGCCTGCGGCCCCGTTTGCAGTATGTCGTCCGGCGACGCCGGCCAGACGATCGACACGACCCACGCGACCTTCGGCTGCCCGGCGTTGCACGTGTCGTGATACGAGACCAGCAGCACTTCGCGGGCATATGCACCCGGGTATGCCTTGAGGGCCGTTTGCGAGGCGGAGTCGGCCGTCGTCGCCGGCGCATTCACCGGATGAGCCGACTCGAATCGATCGCACTTCATGTCCAGATCGAAGGCGCTCCAGCCCTCGATCTGGACCGTGCCGAAGCCGCGGATCAACTGGCTCACCGGACTTCTGTAGTCGTAGACCAGCCACAGCGAACCCCACCCCAGGAACACCAGGGCGATTACGACCAGGGCCGTCATGTGGCGGCTCAGCCAGCGCAATACCGGCCTCCTTCGATTCCTACGCGGCTAGTGAGAAGCATGGTCCTGCCGGCCTGCACTCTTTGACGAGTCGCCGTCGGAATTGTCGGCCGACGAATTGTCGCCCGAGCGCTTCCTTACGGCCAGCACCTTGCCCACTCGTCGCCCATCGGTGACTTCCACCGTCAGAGTCAGACCCTGCTCGGGCAGCTTCACGCGGTCCCCTGGCCGCGGAACGCCGCCGACGCGATGGTAGATGAGGCCCCCGACCGTGTCGTATTCGTCCGCGTCATCCAGCGAACGGAGGTCGAGGTCGAATAGTTCGCCGAGTTCGCCCACCGATGCCCGACCGTCGACGCGAGCCTCATCGTCTGAGAGTCGTACCGTCATCGGCTCTTCAACGTCGTATTCGTCCTGGATGTCGCCGACGATCTCCTCCAGGAGATCCTCGATGGTGACCATGCCCGCCGTGCCGCCGTACTCGTCGAGAACGATCGACAGATGGACCTTGCGGCCCTGGAGCTTGTGCAGCAGGTCGTCGACGAGCATCGACTCGGGCACGAACAGAGGCGGCCGCAGCAGCTTGCGCAGGTCCGGTTTCGCGACTCCGCCCTTCAGGAAGGGCAGCAGATCCTTGGCGTACAGCACGCCAACAACTTCGTCGATCGTCTTGCGGTAGACGGGGATCCGGCTGTGACCCTCCCGGATAAAAGTGTCTATCGCCTCGTCCATCGTGGAAGTGACCGGCAACGCCGTCATGTCCGTACGGGGGACCATCACTTCGTGGACCCGTCGCTCGCCGAGTTCGATGACTGCGCTGATCATCTGCTCTTCCTCGGCCTCTAGAACACCCGTCTCACCGCCGCGTTCGACGATTAGTTTCAGTTCCTCGGTGTTTATCTGAGCCTGATTCGCGACGCCGCCACCGAACAATCCGGCGATCTTCCGCGTCAGCCAGGTCAGCAGATTCACCAGCGGCCCGAACACACGACCCATCAGGTCGAGCGGGCCGGCGAGTGTCAGGGCCACGCGGTCCGGATAGGCGAGAGCCAGGGTCTTGGGCACGAGCTCGCCGACGACGATCGTGAACGCCGCCACCAGAACCGTAACGATGAGAATGGCGATGCCGTCGGCATAGCCCTTCAGGAAATCTACCTGGGCGATGGTTCCTGTCAGATGCGCAGCCAGGTTGACGGCCGCGTAAGCGGACGCCAGAAAGCCGACGAACGTAACTCCGATCTGGGAGACCGCCAGGAAGCGAGCGGGGTCCTGGACGAGACGCTTGACGCTGCCGGCGCCCCGACGGCCCTCGTCGATGAGCTGGTCGATACGGCTGTGGCGCAGCGTCACGAGGGCGATCTCGGCGGCCACGAAGACCGACTCGACAGCCACGAGGATGAGGACGACCAGCAGCTGGAGGGCTATGTCACTCATCGATGCCTTGGCCGGAGGGCCTCACTGCGGGCGGAGTTTCGCGAGGGGAATCGATGGCTGCCTCGACGGCAGGACGTGGCTTGCGAAGTCGCGCCGGGACTCCCAGAGCCAGCATGCCCGCCGGCACGTCTTTGGTCACGACCGATCCCGCGCCCGTTCGCGCGCCGTCGCCGAGTTCCAGCGGAGCGACGAGCATCGTGTCGGAGCCCAGGAAGACGCCCTTGCCGATCTTGGTTTTGTGTTTCTTCGAGCCGTCGTAGTTGCAGGTGATCGTGCCCGCCCCCACGTTCGTACGCTCCCCCACCTCGGCGTCGCCGATGTAGCTGAAGTGGTGCTGCTGGACTCCGGCATCGAGGCGGCTGCCCTTCACTTCGGCGAAGTTGCCGAGCTTGGCTTTGCGCCCGATAGACGACTTGGGGCGGAGATGCGAGAAGGGGCCGATCTGCACTTCGTCCTCGACCTCCGAGGACTCGAGGACGCTGGCCCAGATCAGACAGCCGCGGCCGACTTTCGTGTCGATGATCTGACTGCCCGAGCCGATCCGCGTACCTGCGCCGATCACGGTACTGCCGCGCAGAATGACGTCGGGCTCCAGAACGACGTCGGGCTCCAGTTCCACGCTCGCATCCACATAAGTTCGCTGGGGATCGACCATGGTGACCCCGGCGAGCATGTGGCGAGTGTTGATCAGTGCCCGCAACTCGGCTTCCGCCTCGGCAAGCTGAGCGCGGTCGTTTATGCCGGCCAGGGTCCCGTCATCTTCTACTTCGAGTGAGACAACGGGTCTGTGGTCCTGCATGGCGAACGTGACCAGCGCGGGAAGGTAGTACTCGCCGGACACGGGCGACGGCTTCACGTCGCCGATTCGACGGCGAAGCCACTCCGCGTCGAAGGCATATACCCCGGCGTTGATCTCGTCGATGTCGAGCTCGTCAGGCGTGGCGTCACGCTGTTCCACGATCTGAAGGACCTGGCTACCGTCGTCGCTCCGCACCACGCGTCCCAGCCCCTCGGGATCGAGGGCATGGACCGACACGAGCGCCATGGCGGCATTGCGGGCCCGGCGCATGTCGATCAACTCGGCGAGCAGGTCCGACTGGACGAGCGGCACGTCTCCGGACAGAACCAGGACTTCGCCGATTCCGTCGGCAGCGACGGCCAGCGCCGCCCGGACCGCGTCCGCTGTACCGAGAGGTTCGGCCTGCAGGGCGAAGTCGGCCCGGCCGGCGAACACCTCCGTCACGGCCGCGGTCGCCGGCGAGTAGACGACGAGCGGCTTCCGAGCAATCATCTCGTGCGCCGCGTCGAGGACAAAGGCGAGCATCGGCCGACCGCACAACTCGTGCAGTACTTTGGGTTTGTGAGATTTCATTCGCGCACCGAGGCCGGCCGCGAGGATGACGGGCAGTATCCCGTCCGAGGTTTCAGTCATCAACGGGGACGGTAGCACGGAACGGGCGCGCTGAGTGTCGGGTCGGGGCTAGCACTAGCTGGACCGCCGAGCGACGACCTCGATCTCGATCAGAGCACCGAGAGCGAGACCGGACACCTGCACAGTGCTGCGAGCCGGCGGTGGAACGGTTACGTGCTTGGAGTAGATCGCGTTCATCTGGGCGAAATGGGCCAGGTCTACCAGATAGATCGTTGTCTTCAGCACGTCCGCCATGGTCAAGCCCGCCTCCGCGAGGACGGCTTCGAGATTGAGAAGAGCTCGTTCCGCCTGATTGTCGATGCCGTCGACGAGCTTGCCCGTAGCCGGATCCAGACCGAGCTGGCCGGAGCTGAACACGAAGCCGTCGGCCTCGATGGCCTGACTGTACGGGCCGATTGCGGCCGGCGCGGCCGTCGTCGCGATCGCTTTGCGGCTCATCGAGACTCGTCTCCTTTCAAGTGGCGGGGTTGGGCGGCGTGTCGTTCTTGCCCGACTCATAGCCGCCGGCTCAATTGTGAACTGCACGAGGCCCGATCGCACCCGCGAGCTCGTCCATGGCCTGCGGCACGGGCGGATTCAACCGGCCCGCGATTGTGGTAGCCGCGATGAATGGCTCGCCAACGCCGATGAGCGGGAGTTTGCCGTCGACCACGGCGAGCCGGACGAACCGAGCGGCCTTGCGCGCTTCGGCAAGGGTCTTGTAGAGAGCCCAGAGCGTCGGTCCGGAGCCTGACTGGCACACGGGTCGTTCGACGACCTTCTCGAGGGCGGTGACGAAACCACGCAATCCGGGGGCGAGCGCGAAGGCGGCACGCCGCAGATCGTTGGCGGCCGCTAGGTCGGCGGCCTGGGCGAGCAGCGAAGCGCTCGAGATGCCGGACCTCATCTCGACGGCGAGCCGCTCCGAGACGGTGAGGGCCAGTTCCTCATCGGCCTGATGCGACCCCTGGGCGTATGCCTTGAAGACGGCCGCCGTGGCCAGGGGAAGCTGGGGCGTGACCAGCAGGACTGCCGGCGGCTCCCCGGCGATATCCGGCAGTGGCTCCACGAACTCACCCCGGCCGGTGATCAGGGCGACGCTGGGGGCCAGAAAGAACGGCACGTCTGAACCCAGCGACGCCGCAAGTCCGGCCAGGGCCGCCGCATCGAGATTTACTCGCCACATCGCGAGGGCCGCGCCGATCGCCGCCGCCGCGTCACTGCTGCCGCCTCCCAGCCCAGCGGCGACGGGAATGCGCTTCGAGAGTCGCGCGGACAGGAGCGGCGCCAACTCGGGCAAACCGGTCCCGGCAGCGACGACGGCCGATCGGGCCGCGGCGATGGCCTTCAAGACGAGGTTGTCGCCCACGGTGGGGATCGTCAGGCCGGTCACTCGCAGAGAGTCGCGAGAGGCGCCGATCGAGGCGGTCGAGACGGTCAGAGCGTCACCCAGCGAGAGTCTCACAAAGATCGAATGCAGGGCGTGGTAGCCGTCGTTGCGGTTACCGACGACCGCCAGCGTGAGGTTCAGCTTTGCCGGAGCGAACCGGACGATGTGAAGCTTGGCTCCGGACGCCGCCGGCCTGCCCAATCCCGAGCCATCGCGACCGGATCGGCGGTCGCCGCTGACTCCGCCGCCCCCGTCTCCGCCGCCCGCTCCTCCGGTCGACTCGCCGGAGTTGCCGCTCATCGTTCCGCCGTCCTGAGCAGCGGCGCCAGCTCCGCCCGCAGAACAAGCCACTCACCGACCGAGAGCGTCTGCGGTCGGCGATCGCCGTCGATGCCGGCCCGGTCCAGCACAGCGAGGACTTCCGCGGACGTAACCGGCAACTGCCGCGCGAGGACGTTGTGCAGCTTCTTGCGGCGTTCGCGGAACCCGGCCTGGACGACCCGCCACAACTCGTCCTCGTCAGTCTGGGAAAGCAGCGGCCGCTCGCCGGTTGGATCGCGCGGCGTTATCTCCACCACTGCCGATTCGACATCGGGTGCCGGCTCGAAGGCCTCGCGTGGCACTCTGAAGGCCACGCGGACGGCGGCGTGGAACTGGACGAAGACCGACAGGTAGCTCATGTCGCCCGGCTCGGACGCGATGCGTTCGGCCACTTCCCGCTGCAGCATCAGGACCATGCGCTGCGGACGTGGCGGCGTGCCGAGGAACCGGTGCAGGATCGGGCTGGTGATGTGGTATGGGACGTTGGCCACGACGTCATACGGCACGGCCATCAGCTCCGCCACGTTCTGATCGAGTATGTCTCCCTGGATCAAGCGGAGAGCGCCGCTCGCCGCAGCATCCGACTGCGTTCGGGTCAATCTGCTGGCGAGGTTGCGGTCGAGTTCGACAGCGGTGACCGCCGCGCCGCCATCGAGCAGCCCGCCTGTCAGGATCCCCAGCCCGGGCCCGACCTCCAGGATGCGGCGGCCTGATTCCGGCGCGGCCAGATCCAGTATGGCTTGGAGCACGTCAGGGTCGGCCAGGAAATTCTGCGACATCGAATGTCGTGCTCGCAAACCCTCGCCTTTGAGCTGCCGCCTGACGGAAAGAGGGTCGAGACGGGGACGCCGTGGGGCGGTCGGGGCCTCGGCGCGCTTAGATTCTCCCTCGCGATCGCTCACCGGCGGGCCAGCGGCAGCGATGGCCGGGCGTCCAGATCGAGTCCGGCTCGAGCGCCGGCGACCCAGCGTCGCGCACCGGCCGCGCCGATCATCGCGCCGTTGTCAGTGCAAAGAGCCGGCCGAGGGACCACCAGCGGAAATCCGGCGGCTCGAGCGCCGTCGGCTAGCCGCTCGCGCAGAACTCTGTTCGCGGCGACGCCACCACCCAGTACCACGGACCGCGCCCCGGCCCGGCGGGCAGCGCGCAACGTCTTGGTCACGAGCACGTCGACGACCGACTCCTGGAAGCCGTACGCCAGCTCGGAGACGCGATCCGCCGGCAAGGGCGAATCGCCCACTGAAGTACCAGAGCCATCGGTTTCCGCGGCGATGGTTCGCCGCGCCGCGGTCTTGAGGCCGCTGAAGCTGAAGTCGAACGTGTCGCCGAGCCAGGCTCGGGGAAACGCGACGTCGTGCACGGTCGCGGATGCCGCCGCCTTCATGATCTCGGGCCCGCCCGGATACGGCAGGCCAAGTAGACGGCCGACCTTGTCGAACGCTTCGCCGGCGGCGTCGTCCACGGTCTCGCCCAGCAGCCGGTACTGGAGGTGGTCGCGCATCTCTACGAGGAACGTATGGCCACCCGAGACGATCAACGCGACCAGCGGAAAGATGGGCTCCGCGACATCGCGGTTTTCGTCATCCAGCCATGCGGCGTAGAGGTGACCCTCGAGGTGGTTCACCGGAACCAACGGCTTGCCGTGGACATAGGCCAGCGTCTTGGCGAAGTTGATGCCGACCAGCAAGGACCCGGCAAGTCCGGGGCCCTCCGTGACCGCCACGGCGTCGATGTCGTCCCATCTCACCCCGGCCGCGGCCCAGGCTTCGTCCAGCACGGGCACGATCCAGCGCAGGTGGGCTCGCGCCGCGATCTCCGGCACTATGCCGCCCGACGCGGCGTGCATCGCCACCTGGCTCGCGACGACGTTGGCGAGCATTCTGTGGCCGCCCTCGACGACCGCGATGCCGGTCTCGTCGCAACTCGACTCGACGGCCAGTATCAGTCCCGACGACTTCACACTCGCCTCCGAGTCACGCTGCTGGGACGTATGGTCCGCGGCCCGTCATTGACCGCTCCGCCACCGGGCGGGGGCTGCGCAGCGTCCGGGGCAGCGGCCGAGGCTGCGGCGTGGTCGGCCGCCCGAACGATGGGTTGCCCGTCCGAGTCCAGCTCGATGTCGGGCCTTGCGGCGACGTCGGCCCTGAGCGACGCGATCCTCTCCTTCATCGCCCGCCCCTCCAGAGCATCGGTCGTCATGATGAGGGCGTCCTCATTGTTGTCGCTGTAGTAGCGCGTCCGCACGCCCACGACCTTGAACCCGTACTTCTCGTAGAGCCGCCGCGCCGGCGTATTGCTCGGGCGTACCTCGAGAGTCGCCTCGTGCGCGCCTCGCGCCACCGACAGATCCAGCAGAGCGAGCAACAGCCGCTCCCCGATTCCCTGCCGGCGCCAGGCATGGGCCGTGGCGAACGTGGTGATATGGGCCTCATCGACAAGCAGCCACATGCCCGCGAATCCGGCGATCTGGTCGCCGCACCGGGCAACGAGGTACTGGGCCAGGCGGTTGTTCTCCAGTTCGTGCTGATAGGCATGAGATGGCCAGGGCGTCGTGAAGCTGGCCCGCTCGATCTCATGAACTGCCGGCAGGTCCTCGACCTTCATGCGGTCGACGACGATCATCACCGGTGGTCGTGCGACCATCGAACCTCCCCCTTCTGAACCGCGACGCCACGGGGCAGTGTCACGTACTCCGGCACGAGCCGGGCCACGTCGTCGCCGCCGCCGGCAAGCCTTGCGGCCCCGAGACCGAGCATGGCGGCGGCCAGACGGTCCTCGGCTGCCGAGCCTAGGGCAGTGGCTTCGGGCGAGGCACGATCCGGCAAATCGACCGCAACCACGATCCGGCCACTCTCGATCTGCGGATCGTCAGCGCCCCGGATGAGCCTCGCTTCGCCGCCCACGACGATCACCCGATCGGACGGGCCGGCCGGAAGCAGAAGCGCCGCCCCGGCGCCGTCGAAGCCGCCGGCGAGCCCCGCGGCAAGCAGCAGTGCCTCCGAAGTGGCCACTCCGGCTATCGGTATTCCGAGCCCGCGGGCCAGGGCCTTGGCAGTGGCAAGGCCGACGCGCAAACCGGTGAAGGCGCCCGGACCGGTCCCGACGACGATTCCCGAGAGCATCGCAATCGGACAGGCGGCCACGGTCAGCATCTCGTCGATGCGGGACAGAAGTTCCTCTCCGTGGCGGTAGCCCGCCAACCAGCGCCGCTCCGTGATCGGCGACCCGTCGGGCTCACCCAGCGCCACCAGAGCGCGCGTACCGGACGTGTCGATGGCGAGAATTCGCCCGCTCATCCTGCGGCCTCCTCATCGGCACCGATCGATGCCGCCAACTCGAGGTAGCGGGCATAGCCGGCGGTGCCGGCACGGATAGATATGCGGCGCGGATCGTCGCCCGCGCCGTCGATGATCACCTCGAGCCGTTCCTCCGGCATCGCGTCGGCCATACGCTCTGCCCATTCGACGAGCGTGACGCCCTCAACCTGGCGCTCGTCGACCAGGCCGCCAGCCAGAGCGTCCGCGGCGTCGGCCAACCGGTACAGGTCGACGTGAAACAGCGGGATGCGTCCCCGGTACTCGGCCATCAGGACGAAGCTGGGCGAGACGATCGTGTCGTCTATGCCCAGGCCGGCGCCGAATCCCTTCGCGAATTGAGTCTTGCCTGCGCCAAGGTCGCCGATGAGGCTTATCAGGTCGCCCGGACGGGCGGCATCGGCCAATGCGACTCCGAGAGCGCGCGTCTCGGCGGCCTCGTGGGTTACAACGTCTATCTGGCGGGTTTGCTCGGGAATCACCTGCCGAGGTTACCCGAAACGGCCCGTCCACCGCTCTGAGCAGGTGCCTGGCCGTCGCCCGCCGGTCCGATTGGCATCAGAAGACGAAGCGCTCCAGATCGGCAACTGGGACTGTTGTCGGATCGGCGTCGTCGACGAAGCGCACGACCGCGCCCTCGAGATGGATTCCACTCCGGAATCGATACATCCCGGCGGATCGCAACCAGCGGCCTTCCCGCCCCGCATGAGGCCCGCTCCGAGCCCGAATCCAGTCTGGTGGCAATTCCGGCAGCGGCACTTCGGCGGCGTCGAATACGAGAAGCGGCGGGTCCGTAACGATCGCGACTTCCCGACCGGACAGGGCCGCCAGCAGGGCGAGTATCGGCGTCGCGATAGGCCGCCGACCGTGTCCATCCAGAGCGATCAGGGCGAACGGGACCGACGGCGCGAGGCTCGCCCGTTGCCGTAATTCCGACGCCTCGAGGTCGCGCAGTTCGCCCTCGCCAACCGAGCCGGCAATGAGCCCCCGAATCGACATAGCCCGGGCGCGGCTGATCGCCTGCCCGGACAGCCGACTACCGGCCACGACGATCGCGCCGGATCGACCGACGTCCAGGGCGCTAGCCCACAGCTCGCCGTCGGAAAGGCGGGGCACGTCCAGGTAGCCACGGGACGGCTCGCCTGCGGCCAGCGCTCCGGGCATCGCCGCGCCGGCAACTTCGATCGTGACGCCGACAGAGTTGCGCGCCTCCACTACAACTCCGGTCACGGGCGACTCGACGACCTCGTGGCGCTCGCCGGCAGCGACACGCCAGCGGCCACCCGACTCAAACAGCAGGGTCCCGCCGACCCGAACGGGGTTCTTACTCTTGGGCGGCTTGCCACGACGTTCGCCGCCGCCCATCCACCATTTGCCCGGTTCGGGCGGACGACGGCGCTCGGATCGAGACGTCGCAACGAGCCTTCTGGCTGAGACGCCGTCGGCGATGGGCGGCGGATCTCGATCGGCTTGATCGCGAGCAATAGAGTCATCGGCACTTGCCGGCGCGTCGGATCGTGCCGATGACCTCGACCGGACGTTCTCACCGCCGCCGACCCTACCCGCGTCGACGAGTTCCGGGTCGAGGGTGCGCTCGGCGATCGGCATCCCGGGCACGACACGATCCCCGGTCGAAACGAAGGTTCTGTCGCCTGGGGCGAGGTGAAACCTGACCTGCGGCGAGAAGACGAGCATGGGTCGCGCCACGATCCGGGCGAGTTCGGCGGAGACACCGTGGTCGCTGAGTTCGATGCCACTCACTTCGATGCCACTCACTCGTCGACCTCTGGCCACATGCCCCGCTGCCACGTCTCCAGGGCCGCGCGGCGAGAATCCGGCCTGTCCGAGATCCGCATTGGTACGTCGCGCAGATCGACCAGAAGGCCGCTAAGACCGCCGCCGACATCGGCGGAGAACCGGTGGCCCCGCTTGCCGAGTCGGACGTTGTCACGAAACTCGATATCCGCATGAGCCGCGCGGCCAGGTGGGAGATCAACGACCTGGATCGCCCCAGGATGCAATTCGATTTCGGACGTGATAGCGGCGCTCTTGAGACGTAGACGGCCGGCCGTCTTGCCCGGCCTAACTCCGGCCGGGGTAACCAGGGCTCCGAGCGGCAGCAGGATATCGTCGGCCACGTTCGCCAGCAGGTTTCTGCGTTCATCTTCGTCGCCGATGGCACCCAGCGGACCGAGGACGCGGGCATGGTCGACGGCGAGCTGGCTGACGCCCGGCTGCTGTACGAGGTCGGCCACAGCCAGCGATACCACGGCGGGTGGCAGAGAAGCGAATATTCCGCCCGCCGCGACGACGAGCTCCGGACTCGCCAGCGCCGCCAGCTCCGGCATAGCTTCGATCAAGCGCCCGAAGGCGGCCTTCGCCGCGGCCAACCTGAATATGGCCCCATCGCCATCGGCCTCACTCCACGGCAGCAGGCGGATGTCGTTCAGGCGGTCGATTGCCCTATGTCGATCGAGCGCCATCGTCGACCAGGACAGCACGCCGTCGATGACCTCCTCACTGGGACTCGCCGGCGCAAAGGAGCCGGAGACAAGGCAGGTTCGCGAGGACTTGACCGCGAAGTGGCCTTGCCCATAGGTGTCAGATCGGGCAATGAGCCCACTCTGCAGACCGATTTCCACTGTCTGCACGGATCGGTCCAGGACGTAGGCCAGGGATGCGGTAGAGCGAGCGACTCCGAGGCGGCTGTCGTTGGGCAGAGCTCTTAGGCCTTCGAGAACTTCCTGCAAGGCGTCGCCGGGTAGCAGGCCCGCTTCCGGGTCTGGCGCCAGCAGGAGGTGCGTCATCGCGGCCGGCGCGTCCGCGGCCGGGAATGTCAGACCGATGGGACCCGAAGTGGTTGGCAGGTGCGCTGTGATGAACGGATCCGGTTCCGCATTCGCGACGCTCTCGGCGTCGACCGTTGCTTCGACCGAGTCGGGCTCGAATCGCGAATCGTCTTCCGCGACCGAGGCGCCGGCGTCAGAGACACCGTCGACATTCGAGCCCGCTTCGACGTCAGCATCGACGTCGACGTCGCTATCGCTCGGGGCCGGCGGCTTGGCAGTCTTTCGCGACTGCATCTTCGTCTGGGGCGGGGCCTCGTCTGCCGGGAGGTCGGCCTCGCGTTCTTGCGTCTTGTTGTCCGAGGGGGCCTGGCCGGGATGGCCGCCTGATGCCGAGGCGGTCTGTGGCACGAACACGAAGTCGGACTCGTATGCCGCCGCGCCACCGGCGAGTACGAGCGTCAGTTCCGGTCGTTGCTTGATGGCCGCGGCGACGAGTTCGACCAGGTCCGGGAGGTGGCGCCGCTCATCGCCACCGGGCGTCCGGTCCGCGCCGAGAAGTACGGCCGTGGTCTCGCTGGACAGGAGCAAACGGCTCAGCACGAGGTCGTCGTCCTCGTCCGCGCAGCCGCCCACGACAATCCAACCGGCACGGGCGGCGGCGGTCTCCAGTCGGCGCCGCTGACGGCGCGAGCCGGCGATGACCGCGATCTGGCGTTCCGGGGTTGTTCTGGCGACGAGCCGTGGCCAGGTTTCTACCAGGGAGTCGACGCCGGCGTCTTCTTCGGCGCCCATCTCCACGAGCAGCGCCGGATCGGTATCGGCGATGCCGGCCATAAGCCCGCGCAGGAGATCATCGGCGTCGAAGTGGCTCGGGCCGGAACTGTGAGCGATCAGGCGCCACCGGCCCCCAACATGTCCGAAAATCGCGACGGACGTGGTCGACGAGCCGAAATCGAGAGTGAAGAACGCTCGAGGCTGGCTGGTCACGCCGCTATGCTAACCGGCCCAATGAAGGCTGTCCGCGCTCAGGCGTCCCAGGCGATCTCTTCGTCCGGATCCTGGAGGCGTTCGATCAGCTGTTCGATGCCCAGATCGTCGGCGAGGATCTCATTGGCGACCGGTACCTCGCCTCCGAAAACGCTTCTGAGAGTGGGATCGAAGAAGACCATGGCGCTGCTTCCGAGCAGTCGATAGGGCCGACTTGCCTGCAGGAAGAGCACGGCCGGGGCGGTCAATCCCCGCAGCTGGATCTCGCGGGCGGCCTGTTCAACCAGGTCGTCACGCTGCTCATCCGAGCGTGCTTGCATCTCGATCAAGTCCGAAAGCACTCCGTCCTAGTTCGCACGAACCCTCTATTCGCACCCCATCGGGCCGGGTCCGTCCTCGAATGCCGCGGCCCGCTCAGCGTCGAACTCCCCCCGAGCTCGAGTCGAACCGCACGCCACCACGCGCATCCCCACCGGCTTGGCTGCCGCATAGTACACCCGCGGCAGCCGACCCGACATTGCGGTGACGACCTCGTAGGAGATGGTGTTGCCCCACCGCGCCAATTCAACCGCGCTGATCGACTGGCCGCGTTGAGCGCCGAAGATGGTGAACTCGTCGTCGATCGTTACGGGACCTCCAGGCACGTCCGTTACGTCTACCATGATCGCGTCCATCGCCACGGTGCCGATCTGTGGCACCCGGACGCCACGGACCAATAGCTGGGCCTTGTTGGAGAGACTTCGTGGAAATCCATCCGCATAACCCACGGGCAGCGTGGCCACGCATGTCCGGCGAGTTGTGGTGAAGGTCGGTCCGTAACTGACGCCGGTGCCGGCGTCGAGCCAGGCCACTCGGACGGGTCGAGCGCGCAAGGACATGACCGGAGTCAAGCCCGCCGCCGCGACTGCGTTTTCGTCTGCGACGGCCATGCCGTCGGGCACGATTCCGTATTGGGCCAGGCCGACTCGAACCACGTCGTAGGTGCCGGCCGTAGCCGCCAGAACGCCGCCACTCGCGGCAATATGCCTCGCTGGCAGCGACATCCCGGCGTCTTCCAGCAACGCGGCCGCGGTCCCGAAACGACCGTCCTGACCGTTGGTCACGTTGCGGTCGTCCGCGGCCTGCAGATGCGACCACAGACCCACGAGTCTGGTCCGTGGATTAGCTTCGATCAGGGCGGCGACTGCGGGGACGTCCTCAGGATGGACGCCGCCTCGCCCGAGTCCCGTCTCGACCTCGAGGTGGACGGCAAGTCGCCCCGTCTCGCCATCGGCCGGGGCTGGCATGGCATCCAGGGCGGCCAGCGTCCGAGTCAGGAGCAACCGGTCGCCGACGGTGATGGACAGGCAGCGAGTCAAGGCCTCCGGCGCCAGCTCGGCCGGTATCGGGAAGAGAATCACGATCGGAACGACGATCCCGGCCTGCCGCAGCTCCAGGGCTTCGTCGAACGTGGCCACTCCAACGCTCTCGATTCCGTCGTCGATCAGCGCCCGGGCGACGGCCACGGCGCCGTGACCGTACGCATCCGCCTTTACAACGGGCTCGACGCGTACTCCGGGAGGCAGGAGTCCCCTCATCAGTCGGACGTTGGCCTTCAGCGCATCCAGATCGATCTCCAGCCACGCCGACTTGGGCAGGGGCGGCAACGTACCGTCGGGCGCCGCGTCGATCAACGGCAGACGCATGGCAGACACGTGAGGAGCTGTTGCTCGGATCGTGGATGTCATACCGGCACCATGGACGCGAGCTTCTTGCGGGCCAGCGGCAACTCTGCCGTCAAGTCGGAGGCCAGCATGCCGGCATCCCCCAGGCGGTTCCGAACGGCCTCGCCGGCCATGGCGTGCAAATACACGCCGAGTTGGGCGGCTTCATAAGTGCCGATCCCCTGAGCCAGGAGCGCTCCTATGGTGCCGGACAAGACGTCGCCGGTCCCGGCCGTGGCCATTGCCGCGTTCTCGAACGGCGAGACGGCAACACGTCCGTCCGCCGCGGCAATCACCGTGCGAGCCCCCTTCAGCACCACTACCTGACCCCACTCGAGAGCCGCCTCACGAGCCGCGTCTATTCGGGCAGCGTCGTCCAAAACGAGATCCCCGAGAGCCTCCGGCTCCACGCCGTCGGCGGAACGCAGCCGCAGGAACTCCCCCACGTGAGGCGTCAGCACGCAATTGACGACCACGTCCGCGGCCCAGCCGTCCACTGTTGCCAGAGACCTGAGAGCTTCCGCGTCGAGGACGGCTCTCATGGGTTCGCCTTCTTCGGCGTGAGCCAGGAGGCCGCGGATCAGCTCCGTCATGGACAGGCTGGGCCGAAGCCCCGGACCCACCACCAGGGCGTCGTGATCGTGATCGAGTATTCGAGCCAGGCCGTCCTCGGGATCCACTTCCTCGATGTCGTCCTCGGGCAGCGCCAGCGTCGTCGCCTCCACCACCTTGGTGGCGAAGAGCGGCTGGAGCGACTCCGGAGTCGCCAGCGTGACGAGTCCGGCTCCGGCGCGGCCGGCGGCCGTGCAAACGAGCAGGGCCGCTCCGGCATAGTCCACCGAACCGGCGAGCACGAGCAGTTTGCCGAACGTGCCTTTGTGTCCGCGAGGCGATCGCTTGGGCACTAATGCCGCCACGGCGCCGTCGTCGAGACTCATTGGCGTAGGGTAGCTCCGGCTAGGCATCGGGGCCTCCGGCCAGCGCCTCGGCCGCCGACACTTCTTTGGCCAGCCCGCGCAGCCGCTCGAAACGCTTCATGAGGACGGCCTCACGTTCGTTCATACGCTCTTCGATGTCTGGCGGGTACAGGAAGCGGCCGCCCGCGGTTCGGACGCCGTAGGCGATCGCGACGGCGTACTCGGCTTCGTGACTGATCGATACCGCCACGCGGGCCATGCCGAGCTGCTCGGCCCGACGCGAGGCCCGGCCGTGCAACTTAACCGCTGGCTGTCCGGTGGGCAGGCGCTCGATTTCAATGTCCCTCCAGCCGATGCCGCGGACGCCCAGCCCGAGAACCTTGGAGACGGCCTCCTTGGCCGCCCAGCGACCGGCCATGGTCTCAGCTCGACCACGGACATAAGCTCGCTCTCCCGGCGTCAATACTCGGGCACTGAAGCGGTCGCCGAAGCGGGCCAGCGAATCCCGAATCCGCGAAACCCGGATGATGTCGATGCCGAGCTCGGTTGTCTCGAGTGGCGGAGACACAAGGTTCGGGGCGACCGACTCGCCGTCCGGTGCGGCGGTTCCCGTGTAGGCCAGCCCAGAAGGTTCGCTGACGCCGTCGCTCGACTGTGATCCGGAGCGTAAGCCGGCCATCTACTCCACCGTCACCGACTTGGCTAGGTTGCGTGGCTGATCGACATCGCGGCCTCGTTTGACGGCCACGTGATAGGCGAACAGCTGCAGCGGGATAACCGCCAGGATGGTGCTCAGTGGCTCGATCGTGTCCGGGACCCACAGGACGTCGGTGGCAAGGCGGCCTATCTGATCGTCGCCCTCGGTCGCTACAGCCAGGACGCGAGCATCCCGGGCTTTGCCCTCCATCAGGTTGCTGATCAGCTTCTCGTACACCGAAGATCGAGTCGCGATGGCGACGAGAGGGACTTCGGCGTCGAGCAACGAAATCGGGCCGTGTTTCAGCTCACCGGCTGCGTAGCCTTCGGCGTGCAGGTAGCTGATCTCCTTGATCTTGAGCGCGCCTTCCAGGGCAGCCGGATAGCCGAATGAGCGGCCGATATACATGAAGCCCGCGGCGTCGGCGTAGCGAGCGGCCACTTCGGCAGACCCGGCCGACAGTTCAATGGCGCGGGCGGCCTGAGCAGGCAAAGCCCGCAGTGCGGCGACCAGATCGCGTTCGGCTACCGGCGCCAGCCGACCCTGCAAATGGGCAATGTCCGCAGCGAGCATTACGACCGTCGCGACCTGCGTTACGAACGTCTTCGTAGCCGCGACGGCGACCTCGGGTCCGGCCTGCAGGAACACCGAGGCGTGGGATTCGCGGGTGATGGCCGAGCCGACGGTGTTCGTCACCGCGATCACAACCGCGCCGCGATCCCCGGCCAAACGTGCGGCGGCGATCGTGTCGGCAGTCTCACCAGATTGAGTGACTGCGATGACGAGGGTACGGGCGTCGAGTGGCGGCGGGCTGTAGCGGAACTCCGAGGCTACGGTGGATCGGGCGGGGACCCCGAGCCAATCCTGGAAAAGTGCCGCACCGACCAGCGACGCATAGTAGGCGGTGCCGCAAGCGATCATCTCTACACGGTCTATGCCGGCCAGCCGATCGCGGATCGGATCCAATTCCTCCAGACACACTGAGTCGCCGCGAAGTCGGCCCGTCATGGCCGCCGTCAGCGCCGCGGGCTGCTCGTGAATCTCCTTGAGCATGAAATGGTCGTAGCCGCCCTTTTCGGCAGCCTCGGCGGACCACGGAATGATGTCGACGACGCGTTCCATCGGCACCCCGAGGCGGTCGGTGATCGTGACGGCCCCCGGAGTGACGTCGGCCACATCGCCGTCGGCCAGGAAGATGACCCTCTTCGTGTAGGCAATGATCGCGGCCACGTCCGACGCCACGAAACCTTCGCCGTCGCCCAGGCCCACGATCAGAGGGGCGTTCAATCTGGCGCCAACGAGTCGGTCCGGTTCGTCGCGATGCATCACGACCAGGGCGTAGGCGCCTTCCAGGCGGCCGAGGGCGGTACGGACAGCGTCGGCCAGGTCGCCCTGATAGGCGTCCTCCACGAGGTGAGCGACAACCTCGGTGTCCGTCTCGGACTTGAGAACATGGCCGGCTGCAAGGAGCTCATCGCGCAGTTCGCGGAAGTTCTCCACGATGCCGTTGTGGACCACGGTGATCCGACCGGAGCAGTCGCTGTGCGGGTGGGCATTGAGGTCGCTCGGCCGGCCGTGGGTAGCCCATCGAGTGTGGCCCAATCCAACCGCAGCGCTCGGCGGTTCGCCGCCCAGAGCTTCGGTAAGAACCGCCACCTTGCCCGCTCGCTTCTCGACGAAGAGTTCGCCGGAAGAGGTCACGAGGGCTATACCTGCGGAGTCGTAGCCGCGGTATTCGAGGCGCCTGAGGCCGTCCAGAAGAACAGGTCCAGCGTCTCGAGGCCCGGTGTATCCAACAATTCCGCACATATGGTTTCACTCCGGTCTCGCTGCGACGGCCCCCGGCGAAGGTGGCTAGTTTAGCCGCTCCCCGGCAAGTGCAGCCAGCTGGTCGGCCAGCTGCGTCACCAGGGCGCCATCGGGCCCCTCGACCATAACGCGTATCGCCGGCTCTGTCCCAGACGGGCGCACCAGAACGCGTCCGTTCGAACCAAGCCGGGCCTCAGCTGCCACTATCGCCTTGCGGATCAGCGGATCCCCTTCCCACTGGTCCTTGTGGCGAGCGGGAACAGCTCTCTGCTGTTGAGGGAGCAGGGTCACTTGAGAGGCGAGGTCCGCGATAGATCGGCCGCAGCGCGACATCACCGCCAGAATCTCCAGCGCGGTGACAACGCCGTCGCCGCTGGTCGTGTGCTCCAGGACTATGACGTGGCCGCTCTTCTCACCTCCCAGACCGGCACCGTTGACCAGCATGCCTTCGAGGATGTACTTGTCGCCGACAGGAGTCCGGATAACCTGGCCGCCCGCGTCTTCAACGGCCTTCTGGAGCCCGCCGTTCGACAGGATCGAGACGACCAGATAGCCGTTTGGCAGCTTGCCGCGTTCAAGGCGGTCGAGCGCCAGGATGCCAAGTACCGCGTCGCCGTCTACCACGTGGCCGCCTGCGTCCACAGCAATCAGGCGATCCGCATCGCCGTCGAGGGCAAACCCCACATCGGCCCCGCGCTTTAAGACCTGGATCGCGAGCGCCGCCGGGTCTGTCGCCCCGCAGCCATCGTTGATATTGCTCCCGTTCGGGTCGTTGAACAGGACATCTACATGCGCACCAGTCGCTTCCAGAATCCTGGCGGCGGCGATCCCACCCGAACCGTTGGCGCAGTCCACCACGATTCGCAAATCCGTCGAGACCTGTCTGGCGAGGTTGAGCCTGTGGTTCACATACAGGTCGAACAGATCACGATCCGTGATTGAGAGACCGAGCTTGTCGGCTGTGGCGGCCGGCAGCTCCTCGGAGTTCCAGATGAGTTGTTCGAGTTCGTCCTCGACGTCCTCGTCCAGCTTGAGGCCACGTTCGTCCAGCACCTTCAGGCCGTTATCACGCGCCGGGTTGTGAGACGCCGAAACCATTATTCCGGCCGCGAATTGCCCTGAGCCGGTGATGTGCGCCAGGGCCGGCGTCGGGACGACTCCGACAAGGTGAACGTCGACGCCCATGCTGGTCGCGCCCGCAACCAGAGCTGCCGCGAACATGTCGCCCGAGCGGCGAGTGTCCTGACCCACTACGATGGGCCGCCCCGGCCCGGCCAGGCGGTGGGCCGTCGCCCTACCCAGAGCGTAGGCGAGCGTTGGCTTGAGATCGACGTTGGCGATGCCACGGATTCCATCCGTGCCGAAAAGACGGGGCAAAGAGAACTCCTAGGAGGGCGACGGTGTTGGGGTTGGCGCCGGCCCGATCGAAATGGTCACAGTTATCACGGCGGGCCTGATCGGCAGTACCCGGATTCCGGCCGGTGCGGCAAACGAGACAGTTACCGTGTGGGTTCCATTATCCAGCCCTGCGACTGAGACCGCGGCGACGAGTGTCGTCGGGTCGAGGGCATTGAGCGCGGCCGTGGCGCCACCCAGGGTAACTACCACGCTGTCGGTCGAGAGGCTGTAGGCGCGATCCGAGCGAGCGCCATCAACAATGACGCCGACATCGAAGCTGCGGGTCGAGGCCGGTGACGCGATGTGTATCACGATGGTGATCTGGCCGGTCGTATCGGATGTGACGCCGTCAGGAAGGCTGAGATTGACCTTGACCGACACGTCGCTCGTCGCTCCGGCAACCGAAATGGACGCCGTACCGGCCTTGGACCCGAGGAGGGCGAGAGCATCGGCCTGACCGCGAACAGAAACCACCGAGGGCGTCACATCGATCGATGTGATGTCGTAGCCAGGAGCGGGATCGCCCCTGATCACGGGGCTGACCGGTACCGACTCGGATCGGATCTGGCTGCCAACCTGGATCTCGACATGGACGGTCTGCTGGCTGAACGTAACGTTGTCAACGACGGCACCTGACGCGTCCAGGGCGATGAGCGTCGGATCCTGGCTGACATCGAGGCCCGACGAATCGATCCGGACTTGCGCATCGGCGTATGAGACTCGAGCCACGATTGAGGCCGCGCCGGAAACCATAACCGTCGACTGGCTCACTACCGGCGCACCGGGTTGAAGGCCGGCCGGCGGCGTGCCGTAGTCGACATGGACATCGACCTGTTTCTCGATGATCGGGTCGAGAGTTACTCGGATTTGCTGCGGCTGGTAGTCGAGTATCTGGATACGAGGATCCGTGGTCACCAGCGTGACCTTGAACCAGTTGTACGCGCTGTCGCTCACCTTGGCGTTGCTCAGATCAATAGTGGCCCGGAAGCTCGCCTGTGAGATCGGGACGTCGCCCGGAGCGATGTACTTGATGTGCCCTACCTGCGGCATTGGATCGGGTTTGACCAGGTAGGACTGGCCGGGCTGGTTCGTCGTCTCCACGGCGACCATTCCGGGGAACTCCTGGCTGGTCTGAAGCACCACCATTGCCCCGTACAGGATCACGGCGAGCAGCACGGCCCCAATCTTGAGCGGCCAGTTCCGGACGACGAACCGGATAAGCCTCATGAAGCCTTCTCCTCGCCGTCGGCTTCGTCGGCCGCAGGACTCACCTTTCCGGCCGATGCCTTCGAGCCGGGCCACGAGTTGCTTCGGAGCCGGTTCAGCTGGGCGCGGCGAGCAAGCTCGCGGACGCTCGCCCGCACTCGACGACTCTCGCGACGTTGCGGCCGCAATCTCGACGCGGCTTCCGGCCGAAGCAATGCGGAGAGGGCGCGAGCCAGCTTCGCCCCGTCCAGATTGCGTACGATGCGGGCCCGCTCCACGAGACTGATCTGGCTCGTCTCCTCGGACACCACGACGACTATGGCATCGGTCTGCTCGGTCATGCCGAGAGCGGCCTTGTGGCGGGTCCCAAATCGCTCCAGCGGAATCGTGGTCTCCGCGGACGGCAGCACCGCCCCGGCCGCAAGGATCGTATCGCCGCGAATTATGACGGCTCCATCATGGAGAGGGGTCTTGGGCGAGAACAGCGTGACCAGAAGATCGGCGGAAACGTCTGCGTGAAGCATCACGCCGTTCTCGGCGATCTCCTGCAGGCCCGTCTCCCGCTCGATGACGATGAGGGCGCCTTGACCTTCTCGAGACAGCCGTTCGGCTGCTCCGGCAACTTCCGTAGCGACGTGAACGGCCATCGACTGCTCAGCCGGAGATATCAGCCAGCCCAGCGACCCGAGCCTTCCGATGCGATCCAGCGCACGCCGCAATTCCGGCTGAAACACGACCACCAGAGCAAAGAGGCCCACGTAGGCGCCCGTCTGGAGGATAACGGTGAGCAACTTGAGGTCGAACGTGACCGCCGCTCCGTACACGAGCAGCAGCAGGCACACGCCGACGACGAGCCGTACCGCGCGCGTTCCTCTGATCAGACTGAAGAGCCAGTAGATCAGCAGAGCCGTGATCGCGATATCGGCCACGACGTTCGGAGTGACGTTGTCGAGGGCCGACTGGAGCAGTGGCATCGGAAGTCAAGTGTATACCGGAGAGTCGCCGCTTCCGGAACAATGCCCACTCCGGTGCCGCTGACTCGTCCGCCGGACACGCTCGGTGCTTGCGGCGGGGCAACGCCCATGCTGCGGTGGCGAGCCGCTCAGCAAAAATGGAGGTCAGGAGCAGAGGGCGCTCAGGCGCTCGTCCTTCGGGAACGCCCGGCTCGCTACGGCGCACAGCCGCTGGCGTGTGGGTTCATCGTCGTTCAACTCGGCGAGGCGGCCGAGCAGCGCGAGCTTGTCGGCGGCAAGAGTCGTCCAGTCGCGGGCCATGTACAGCTCGACAAGAACGAGGTGCGCGTCGACGTCGTCCGGCGTCTTCTGTAGAAGCCGATGCGTCGCGTCCAGACCAGCATCGAAGCGACCCTCGCGCGCGTAGGCGCGAGCCGTCCACAGGAGCAGCGACCGCAACGTGGTGCTGTCCCCGTTTAGGTCGGCAGCTTCAGCGGCCACCAGAAGTTCGTCGCCCGTAGGCTGATGCTGGCTCTCGCCGATCACGCCCACCGGCACCGCCACGTCGAGCGGCGCGTCGATACCGCCGGTGGCAAGCACCGATTCGGGCGAGGCCGCAGCCTGCCCATAGACAACGGCCCGAGCTCCGGCGACCGCCAGCTCGTCCACCACCTCCGAGGATGTCGTGTCGATCGCCGCAGCGGCATCGCCGGCTGCCAGCCCCAGTGCCGACGCTGCGGCGATTGATGGAACCGACGCCGCATCCGGGTGGCCGTCGGAACCGCGCGACCGGCCGGAGGTTCGGCCGGCAAAATCGGCCGCGGGCCACTCTTCAGCAGCCTTCGCCGCATCAATCGTCTCCTGACGAGCAGTAACGGCGTCTGAGTCGCTGCCATCCGGAGAGAGAGTTTGCCGCAACTCGGCAAGTTGGGCGGCGGCTCGGAAATCGCTCTCCGGCCACGCCGGCTCAACCGGCCGCCGGGGTGTCGACGGCGCAGTTCGCGGCGGCTCAGCCCGCGCCGGCTCAGTTCGTAGCGGCTCAACCCGCTCCGGCTCGATCACGGGCTCACCGCCGCGTGCATCCGCAGGAATGCCGCGCTCATCAACAGTTGCAGGTTCGTCCGAAGCGGCCGCGCTCAGGGTGCCGAGTACCGCCGCAGGACTGCGCGTCGCGACCGAGCCATCACCACGCCTATTGGTTTCGGCGCCTGCTCCGGAGGGCTCATCGCGCAATCGGAGGGCTCTCGCCAGCAGCTGCTCCGCCGCCTGATCTCCGGCTGAGAGCCGGATTTCGCGCAAAAGACCTCGCTGATGACGCGCCCTTTCCGGCGCTTCGTCCATTTCCAGGGCGCGGCGGAGGGTGTCGGCGGCTTCGGGCAGGCGTCCGGCGGCCTCCTGGATCTCGGCCACGTGGTCGAGAGCATGAGCCGCATCGACCCTCTGCCCGGCGGCCGCGAGCGCTTCTGCCTGGCCAAGAAGTGCACCTTCGTCGTGAGGAGCGCGAGCGACCGCCGATGCGTATTCGACGAGAGCCTCTTCCAGGTGGCCAAGTCTCAGAAGCACTCCCCCCAGGCTCGTATGCGGCAGGGCACGAGACGGAGCGATCGACGCGGCCAAGCGGTAGGCCTCGAGAGCTTCTTCGAGAGCGCCCTTGAGAACAGCCACGTGACCGAGCCGGAGGGCTTCTTTGTACCGTTCGTACAGATCGTCCGTCATGGTCACATCATGACTTCTGCCGGACCAATAGTCTCGGGTACCTGCGGCGTCATAGGCCGTCAGTTTGTCCTACGAAAGGTAGCCAATGTGTCTGCAGGCACCGCCAGTTCCGGGCTCTATTGGGCCAGCGGTTCGCGGCCCAGGGACTCTGCCAGGAATGCCTTCTGCACGTGGAGACGGTTCTCGGCCTGCTCCAAAGCCAGACACCGCGGCCCGTCCAAAACCTCGGCCGTGATCTCCTGACCACGCTTCGCCGGCAGACAATGCATCGCCACCGACTCCGGTCCGGCGAGATCCAACAGGGCCGAATCCACGCAGTAGCCTGCAAACGCGGCGACCCGCGCATGCGACTGCTCCTCCTGACCCATCGAGACCCAAACGTCGGCATACAGCGCGTCGGATCCGGGAGCGAGAACGCGCGGATCCCGCCCAACCACGATCTTCCCGCCGCTCGTCGCGGCCAGCGCCTCTGCTTTCGCGACTATGTCCGGATGCGGGCCGAAACCGGCCGGGTGAGCGAGCCGGATCTCCATGCCGAGGGTGGCGCCGGCCAGAGCGAGCGAATGGTAGACGTTGTTGCCGTCGCCGACGAACGTCAGCACTCGGCCCTTGAGGCTGCCGATGCGTTCGCTCAACGCCATCACGTCGGCGAGGGCCTGAAACGGATGCTCATCGTCGGTTAGGGCATTGAATACGGGCACGCTCGATTCCGCCGCCAGTTCGGTCACGACCGAATGATCGAACGTTCGAATCACGATGCCGTCCAGCCAGCGTTCCAGGTTGTGGGCGATGTCCGAGACGCTCTCGCGGACACCGAAACCAATGCCGTCGCCGAGATGGAGTGCGTGACCGCCGAGTTGATTCAGCCCTGCTTCGAAGGTGACCCTGGTCCGCAGGCTCTGCTTCTCGAATATCAGGGCCACGTTGCGACCATCGAGCGGCTGAGCTGCGTGGCGCCGCTGCTCGCGAAATTCGCGCTTCAATCGGGCTGCCGTGGCGAAGATCAGCTCGTACTCGGCGAGGCTGAGGTCGGCCGAACTGAGTAAGTCGCGGCCCTGCAGCGGTCCGGTCATGTGGCCATCCTTAGACGTCGCCCGCGTCTCGAGCACGGTCTGTCGCGACGAGGTCGCTATGTTATCCGCCGCTCCGTGGCCGCGCTCGGCCGCGCATCCCTTGCCGACCTGGCCTCCAACGAGTTGGGCCTATGTCGTTACATCGGCGAGGCACCTTCAGGCTCGCTCCTTCTGAAGCAACTCCTGTCCAGGTAAACAGAAGACCGCCAGGCCCGAGAGCTCTGGCGGTCTTGCCGTATGCGGTTTGGTTGAGGCCTTAGCGCTTGGTGTACTGCGGCGCCTTGCGGGCTCGCTTGAGTCCGTACTTCTTGCGCTCCTTCATACGCGGGTCGCGCGTCAGGAGGCCGGCCTGGCGAAGCGGCAGACGATTGCCCTCGGGGTCCATCTGCAGAAGGGCCCGGGCGATGCCGTGGCGAATAGCGCCGGCTTGACCGGTCACTCCGCCGCCCTCGACTTTGATCTGGGCGTTATAGGCCCCTTCGGTGCCGGTCACCTTGAACGGCATTCGAACGTCGGCCTCGTCAATGGCGTTGCCGAAATGGGCATCCAGGCTGCGATCGTTGACCACGATCTCGCCGGAACCGGGGACGAGTCGGACACGCGCCACCGCAGTCTTGCGGCGACCGGTCCCGTAGTAGAAGGCTGGGGTGGTCATCTCGCTCCTCGTCAGGCGAGCGGCTCGGGCCGCTGAGCCTGGTGCGGGTGCTCCGCGCCGGCATAAACCTTGAGCTTGGTGATCTGCTGGGCTCCGAGTCGATTGTGCGGCAGCATTCCCTTTACGGCACGCCGGATAACTTCCTCGGGGCGTCGCTCCAGCAGATGCCCGAGGCTTTCAGACTTGAGGCCGTGCGGGTAGCCGCTGTGGCGCATGTACAGCTTCGTCTCTTTCTTGGCGGACGTCACGTGGATCTTGCCCGCGTTCACGACGACGACGTGGTCGCCGGAGTCCATGGTCGGACTATAGAGGGGCTTGTTCTTACCTTCTAGGACACGGGCAATTCGCGACGCCAGACGGCCGAGCGTCTCGTCCGTCGCGTCCACGACGTACCAGCGTCGCTCGATCTCGCTTTCACGGACCGTATATGTCTTCGCGGTCATCGTTCTCCGTTCGATCTGGCGGTCGTGCTTCCCTGCGTCGGCCGGGTCCTCATCGGTCCCAGAACGACGCGCCTCAGGCATAGGCCTTGCGCGGGAGCCGCGGCTCCGTTGAAGGCCGGTCTCCTCGACGCGAGCGCCGCGGCGACTGCCTCTTCGTTAACCCTGCCGTGTCCAACCTCTAGGAGGCCGGCCACGATCCTTCGCACCATGCCGCGGAGGAAGGCATCGGCCGCGACATCGATCGTCACGATCTGGCCATCCCGCCGGACTCGGACCGAGTGAACGGTTCTAACCGGCTGCCGGTGCGGCGCCCCGAAAGCGCTGAAGTCGTTCCGACCCACCAGGGCCGATCCGGCTCTCGCCATCGCGGCGGTATCGAGTGGGTCCCGCACCCCGAGCGCAAAACGCTCGCGGAGTGGGCTTCGCGGCCCGTTCCAGACGGTGTAGCGATACTCCCGATATCGCGCCGCGTAGCGCGGGTTGAACTCGGCCGCGACGCGCCGCACCTCACGGATTGCCACGTCGTCTGGCAGCAGAGCGTCCAACGCCCTGACCAGCTCCGCCGCCGACCTGCCCTTCGGGTCGGTGAATGCGATCACCTGCCCGCTGGCATGGACGCCGGCGTCGGTACGTCCCGCCGCCATGACTCGGACCCGGTTTCCACCGGAGATCTTTGCCAGTGCGGCTTCGAGTTCTCCCTGGACTGTCCGTGCTTCGGGTTGAACCTGAAACCCGGAAAAGTCCGTGCCGTCGTATTCAACCCGTGCCCTGTATCGCACGGGGGCGTTCTCTCGAACGCCTTTGCCAGCCGGCCGGCGCATCGCTGCGTTGACCGTCGGGCTTCCGGTTACACCAGCTCGATCTGGACGATCAAGGCGGCGTCACCATAGCGCTGACCGAGTTGCGTAATCCGGGTGAAACCGGATGTGCGGTCGGCGTACTTGGGGGCAATTTCATTGAACAGCTTCGTGACGACGAGCGGTTCGTTGGGGAATTCCGCGATCACTGCCCGCCGGGCCGAGATGTCACCACGCTTGGCGAGCGTGATCATCTTCTCCACGCGGCCCTGGATCTCCTTGGCCTTCGCCTCAGTTGTCTGAATGCGCTCGTAGCGCAGGACCGACACGCAGAGGTTCTTGTAGAGCGCCAGACGCGGACCCTGCTTGCGGCTCAGCTTCCGGCCGTCGATTCGATGGGCCATTACTCAAGCCTCCTCAGGTGGCAGATCGCCGTATTCCTCGTCCTCTTCCTCTTCGTCGAGGTCGTCGCCGAGCGACGAGTCGTCCGTGTCGGGGAGGATGAAGCCGCGCATTCGCAGCCGTTCCTTCATCTCGTCGAGCGACTTC
>PMLK01000065.1 GCA_003158875.1 Chloroflexota bacterium | reverse complement strand
AGCGGCATCAGCTACTACATGCTCCACATCAAGGAGCTGGCCCGCCAGCAGGGCTGGGTTTCGACGCTGCTCGGACGCCGCCGGTCCATCCCCGAGCTGCGGATTCCGGCGCTGCGTTCGGCGGGGGAGCGGATGGCGATCAACATGCCGATCCAGGGCACAGCCGCGGACATCATCAAGATCGCCATGATCAGGCTGCCGGAGCGGCTGAACGCAGCCGGGCTACGAGCAAGGATGCTGCTGCAGGTCCACGACGAACTCGTGCTGGAAGTGCCACGCGGCGAGGTGGACGCCACGGCCACGGTCCTGCGCGACGTCATGGAATCGGCGCTCAAGCTGGACGTGCCGCTCACGGTGGACGTCAAGGTGGGCGACGATTGGGAGTCGATGAAGCCGCTGACGCGCGAGGACGCCGTTCTCGCGGAGATGAACGAGGTTCCGGTCGAGATGGCCGGCTAGCGACTCGGGGAGTGCGGTCAGCCGCCGACGACGTCGACCTGCCAGCGGGCGTATTCGCCGCCCAGCGGGGCTGCTGCCGACTCGAACTCGGAGCGAAGGTCGTCCATCGCCTGGGGCGTCACGATCATGGACTGCTTGACCACCACCAGCCAGTAGCCCTGCCGAGCGGACGTGTCGACATCGATCACTCGCTTGGCATTCTTAAGCTGGCGGGCCAGCGTCTGGGCGGCCTTTACGCCGGGTACGTAGATGAAATGGCGGGTCTGATGCGGCACTGTAGGGTCTGTGCCGGCACGGCGAAGCTGCTGAATTGCCAGCTCGGCCTGATCGATGGCCGGCGCGAGAGGAGTAGGGCTCGCACCTTGCTTCATCGAATTCACGAGCCTCCGCCGCCTGTGGCGATCACTGCCGCCTGACTACCCCCATATGTCAAGCATAGTAGCGGGCGTGGACGGTCGATGCATTGGCCGGAACGTGCTCCCACTCGTGTCATACCCCCCGCCCATGTGTCTGCAGTAGTTCGGGTTTCGACGTGCCTCGGGACCGTGCGTTCCAGGCGCGGCCGGCTCGCCCCCGCTACCCTCTTAGGCATGCCCGAACTGCCCGAAGTCGAAACGATCGCCGCCGATCTGCGGGGACTCCTCGCCGGCGCCCAGGTCGTCGAGGCGCGCTCGAATTGGGGACCCACTTTGCGCAGCCACAATGCCAGCGACTTCGCCGCGGCCGTCGCGGGTCGTAGGATCGAAGGAGTGGGGCGACGAGGCAAGCAGCTCCTGGTCTGGTTGGGCTCTGCCGAGACCACGACCCCGAGTGCCGAGATCGCGGACGAGCCGATGGTGATGACCATTCACCTCAAGATGACCGGCCAGTTGTTCGTGGTGGCACCGTCCACGCCGGAAGACCGCCACGTCCATGTGGTGTTCGGACTGGCCGACGGTCGAGAGCTTCGCTTCCGCGACATCCGCAAGTTCGGCCGCATCGGGCTGTACCGCCGCGATCCGGCCACGGGTCTGCCGATCTCGGGCGAGGCCGAGGGCGTCCTCGCGGGTGGACCCGAGCCGCTGGCCGTCGATTTCACAGCGGACCGCTTTGCCGGACTGCTCTCGCAGCGTCGAGGCCGGCTCAAATCGCTGCTGCTCAATCAGGACTTCCTGGCGGGCGTCGGCAACATCTACGCCGACGAATCGCTCTGGCGGGCACAACTACACCCACTGCGCGACGCTCACACCGTCAAGCCTGCCGAAGCGCGCAAGCTCTACCGCGCTCTGCGCGACGTCCTCGCTGAAGCAGTGGAGCGGCGCGGTAGTTCGGTCGACGACTACACGGCGCCCGACGGCGACGGCTCGATGCAGGAGCATCTGGCGGTCTACCAGCGCGCCGGCGAACCGTGCCTGCGCTGCGGACGGCCGATCCAGAGGATCGTGGTGGGCGGCCGCGCCACTCATTTCTGCGGGCGATGTCAGCGGCCGCCGGTCAATCCGGCGCCGGCGACTGCCGCGCTGCTGGCAGCAACCACGGCGCCACGCGTCCGAGGTCGCCGCTGGACCGACCTTGCTGGCGAGGGCGTGGTCGGCCGGACGGCGGCCGAGGAAGCCCGGGCCGCGAAACGAGCCGCCGAACGAGTTGCCGGCGACGCGGGCGTGCTCAAGGGCCCTGGCGCCCAACAGGCAGCTGCCGCCGCCGCTCGACGCGCTGCATCTCGCCGCGCGGCCGCTGCTCGCCGCTCCGCCGCCAGAACGGGTTTAGCCGCGGAACGGCCCACCGGGGGAGCGGCCTGATGTCGATAGTGCGGTTGGAGCAGGTCCAGCGCGAGATCGGCGACTTCGTGATTCTCGATCACGTCGACGCCGCGATATCGGCCGGGGACAGGATCGGCATCGTGGGCCCCAACGGCGCCGGCAAGACCACGCTGCTGCGCCTGATTGCTGGCATCGACGAGCCGGATGGCGGCACCGTTCATCGCAAGAGGGCGTTGACGATCGCCATGCTCTCGCAGGAGGCCCACGTCGACGCCGCGTTCATCGGCGCGCCGAGTCTTCGGCAGGCGGTCAGATCCGGCGCTGCGAGACTCGAAGAGATGGAACTGACGATGCGCCGGCTCGAACAGGAAGGCCACGTCACCGAGCCCGAATACGAGCAGATCCAGCACGAGTTCGAGGTTAAGGATGGCTACTCCCTCGACCAACGAGTCGAAGCTGCGCTGTCCGGTCTGGGATTCGAACGGACCGATTGGGATCGGCCGCCGGTAAACCTCTCCGGCGGTGAACAGACACGAGCGGCGCTGGCTCGGTTGCTCCTGTCGGATCCAGACCTGTTGATGCTTGACGAGCCCACCAACCATCTAGACCTGGGTGCCATGGAGTGGCTCGAGGAGCACCTCGGACGGCGCCACGGGTCCCTCATCGTTGCGTCCCACGACCGGGCCTTCCTCGACGCCACTGTGACACGCGTCTGGGAGTTGCGCGATCGGCGGCTGACGTCGTTCCGTGGCGCCTACTCGGCCTACTCCCGACAGCGTGAGGAGCGCGACGTCCGTGCCGTCGAGGAGGCAGAGGATCGAGCCGGCGAGATCGCTCGCGAGAAGGAGTTGATCCAGCAGTACCGCCATCAACGCAAGCACGCCAAGATGCACGAGCACGAGGCCCGGCTCGAAGCGCTCCAGCCGCTCGAGAAACGCCACTCGGACGCTCGACTCAGACTGCCGACGGCGCCTCTGGCCGGTGGCACGGCGGCGCGATCTTACGAGTCGGTGATTCGGGCCGAGAGCCTGGTCGTCGGCTATCGCGCTCCGGCCTCGGCCACTCCCGGCGCGGCCACTCCCGCCCCCGCCACGACTCCCATCGCGCGGGTTCCGTGGCTCGAGCTGCGGCGGGGCGATCGGGTCGGTATCGTCGGACCCAACGGCGCCGGCAAGACAACGTTGCTACGCACAATCGCGGGCGAGCTGCGGCCCCTCGACGGTTCGCTGGATCTTGGCAAGAACGTCCAGCTGACGTACCTGGCCCAGCTGCGGGACGCGCCAATCCCCGGCGCCACGGTTCTCGACGCGCTCCTGGCCGAGTTGCCACTCACCGCGGCTGCGGCGAGGGGCCACCTGGCCCGCTTCCTGTTCCGCGGCGATGAAGTTCTCAAGGAAGTCTCGAAGCTGTCGGGAGGGGAGCGCTCGCGACTCGAGCTGGCGTTGATGTTCCTGCTGCCCGCCAACCTGCTCCTGCTCGACGAGCCCACCAACCATCTGGATATCCCCGCTCGAGAAGCCCTCGAAGCGTTCATGGACACTACGGACGCGACCTTGCTGATCGTCAGCCACGACAGGCGGCTGCTCGAGAAATCATGCGACTCGCTCTGGGTCGTGGACGACGGCCTGGCAGTGCCGTTTGAAGGCGGTTACCGCGCCTGGCGAGCTGCCGTCGCGGACGGATGGACGGTGAAGGCGGCCGCCGAAAGGGAGGCGAGCAGGCTTCACGGCGGCAGGTCTCGCGCGCCCGAGCCGCGTCGCCCGGCCATCGCGGTCGCCGATTCGCGTCCCAAGGTGGCGGCCAAAGGACCGGGCTCCGCAACTTCTTCGGCGAAGAGTGAGAAGGCGCCGGCGGTCGCCAGGCTATCCAAGGACCTCTACCGCCGGCGCAAGGCTCAGATCGACGAGGAGCTGGTGCGTCTCGCCGAGCGGAAGCAGCAGCTTGAATCGGCCCTTGGCGACCCCAGCGTCCACGGCAATTTCGTCGAACTGCGGCGAGTCACGGGCGATCTCGCCACCGTAAACGAAGCCCTCGCCGCGGCCGAGGAAGCGTGGCTGGAGCTGGAAGAGGCGGCGCCATGAGGGCCCGACGCGGTTCCCTGGGGACGACCGCGCCCGTCATCGGCGTCATCGGCCCGATCGGATCCGGCAAGTCGACCGTGTCGAAGCGCCTCGCGGAACGCGGCGCCGTAGTCGTCGACGCGGACCGGCTCACGCGCGACGTCATGGCCCCGGGCACTTCGACTACGGACGAGATCGTGGCCCGTTTCGGGGTCGAATTCCGCCTCGCGGACGGGTCGCTTGACCGACCGGCACTGGGGAGGGTCGTGTTCGCCGACCCGGAACGACTGGCCGTGCTGGAGGCGATCGTGCACCCCGCGGTCGCAGATTTGGAACGCGCAACCGTGCTGGGAGCGGATGCCGCCCGGCCGAAGGCAATCGTGCTGGAGGCGATCAAGCTGGTAGAGGCCGGCCACGCGGCGTGGTGCGATGAGATATGGCTGGTGGAGTGTTCGCCGGCAACTCAGCTGACCCGCCTCGTCGGTCGCGGCATGGCCGAACCGGACGCCCGCCAGCGAATTGCCGCGCAACAGGCCTCGCTGCCGCTGTGGCGGGCGGCCGCGTCTCGAGTGATCGACACGGACGGATCGCTCCACACCGTGGAACGGGCGGTGGCCGAGGCGTTCGAAGAAGTGTTGGCGGGATGGGTAGGGTGACAGTCTCCGTACAATCCTAGGATGCCTCCGCGTTCTTCCGGTCGGACCGCCACAGTGGTCTTGGGAGTTGCCCTTCTAATCGCCGTCGGCGGCTGCAGCATGCTCGATGGCTCCGGTTCCGGCTCAAGCTCGACCGCATCGGCCTCAGGGTCGTCGCCGCTCGAGACTCCGGTCTACGGCTCCACGAGTTCGGCCGGCGGTCCGGTGTCGCCGTCGACTTCGGCAACCGCCGCCTGGTCGGGCTTCCAGGCTATCGGAATGTTCGTTCCGGCCGGGCCGCCGCTGCACCCCGACTTCCAGGCGACCGAGGCGCCGTTCCATCCCAGCGACGCCCGACCGATCCCGAGTCAGGCCACGGACTGGATGACCGCCAAATCGCTCGGCCGAGTAGCTCTTGTGAACGGCAAGATCGTGCTGCTCGATCCGGCCGTGAACCCGATGGTCATTCAGGCCACCGGCAAGTACGTTCCGGCGGCACGGACGCTGGACGTGTCGTGGACGCGCTGGATCGTCGAGCCGCCGGGTCGCGGCAGCGACGAGAAGGGCACCTCCTACGTCGACAGGAGCTTCTGGAACCTGTGCGGGCCGGGTTCGGCGACCGTGACGCTGTACTACTGGCAGCAGCTGATCGGTCATCCCAACGTCACCGGCACGGCCGGCTACTTCCTGGATCCATATGGGGCGGAGGGTGTCTCGTGGCCGTCGCCCGGGCCGGCGATCGCGGTATCGTCCAGCGGCAAGCGCCTCGGGACGTACTGGTCCGGCTCCGATCGAGTGAGCGGGTTCACGGCCCATGCTCGCGGCTTCCTCATGTACATGGCGACTAAGTCGCAGCCGCCGACGTGGGGCGCGACGGGCATCGCGGTCTGGGCAGACGACTCCGGCCACGCCTACTACCCGACGCGTGGCGCCTCGCGCGAGGACATCCAGACCGGCTTGAACTGGGAGATTTCCGGCCACAACGTCAGTGATTGGACCGAGGCCTGGTACGGCGCGGTCAACAACAACGACCCCAACCTGGCCCGCGACCTCCAGGCCGCGGTAATGCTCGACGTCGGCCGCGACGGCGTGCCGGTCGTGGCAGCGGTCGACACCTACGACCTCCCGAACTGGCAGAAGGGCTCGGCTGCGCCGCACACTCGTCACGCGGTTTCCATCGTGGGCTACGACAACACGGCCAACCCGCCGACGTACACCTACATCGACACCTGCGGCAAGGCCTGCGACCCGCGCCCGAGCAACCAGAACGGCCAGGTGCATGTCATTGCCCAATCCAAGATGGTCGCCTCCATGATCGACGACGTAGGCGTTGGGTTCAGCTGGTAAGTAGTCACCGTCGACTCATTCCGCGCTCCTCGTGTATAGAACGGCTGTTCTAAGCGTGGAATCGGCGATATACTTCGCCTCCATCGAGCGAGGTTCACGTGCCCGATTTCAAGCTCGTAGCGGACTACAAGCCGACTGGCGACCAGCCCCAGGCGATCGAGCGGCTGAGCGAAGGCCTGAGCAGGGGACTTCGCCACCAGACGCTGCTCGGCGCCACCGGCACCGGCAAGACCTTCGCCGCGGCTTCCGTGATCGCCCAGCAGCAGAGGCCCACTCTCGTGCTGGCCCACAACAAGACACTGGCCGCGCAGCTCTACTCGGAGTTCCGCGAGTTCTTCCCTGACAACGCCGTCGAGTACTACGTCAGCTACTTCGACTACTACCAGCCCGAGGCGTACCTGCCTCGTTCGGATACGTACATCGAGAAGGACTCGAGCNNCTACGGGGCCACGATCCTGCGGCTTCGCGTCGGCGGGCAATACCGGCGGGACGCGGTTCTGCGCCACCTGGTCGACCTGCAATACCAGCGCAACGATGCCTCGCTGAGTCGGGCGCGTTTCCGCGTGCGGGGCGACACGCTGGAGCTGATCCCGGCGGCTGAGGACCGGCTGGTTCGGGTCGAATTCTTCGGCGACGAAGTCGAGCGCATCACCGAACTCGACGCCCTTACGGGCGAGGTTCTGGCCGATCGGAAGGACGTCAACGTCTATCCGGCCAGCCACTTCGTCACGCCCAAGGATAAGCTGATGGCCGCCGTCAAGTCGATCGACGAGGAGATGGAGGTGCGGGTCGGCCAGCTTGAGGCACAGGGCCGGGCTCTTGAGGCCGCGAGGCTGCGGCAGCGCACCACGTTCGACCTGGAGATGATCCGCGAACTCGGCTACTGCACCGGCATCGAGAACTACAGCCGCCACCTGTCCGGCCGCGAAGCTGGCTCGCGGCCCTGGACGCTGCTCGATTACTTCCCGCCGGACTGGCTGCTCGTCGTGGACGAGAGCCACATGTCCATTCCGCAGGTCGTGGGCATGTACAAGNNGAACGACCGGACGCGCAAGGAGATTCTGGTCGACTTTGGCTTCCGCCTGCCGTCGGCGCTGGACAACAGGCCGCTCACGTTCGAGGAGTTCGAAGCGAGCCTGAACCAGGTCATCTACATGAGCGCCACTCCCGGACCGTACGAGCTCGAGAAGAGCGAGCGGGTCGTTGAGCAGCTCATCCGGCCCACCGGCGTCGTGGACCCGCAGATCACCGTCAAGCCGACGGAGGGCCAGATCGACGACCTGCTGGAGTTGATCCGCGGTCGGGTCGAGCGCAACGAACGAGCCATCGTTACGACCCTGACCAAGAAGATGGCCGAGGATCTGACGGACTACCTGCGCGAACTGGGCGTCAAGGTGCAATACCTGCACTCCGAAGTCGACACGCTGGAACGGGTCCAGATCCTGCGCGACCTGCGGCTGGGTGTCTACGACGTGATCGTGGGTATCAACCTCCTGCGCGAAGGTATCGACCTGCCGGAAGTGACGTTGGTCGCGATCATGGACGCCGACAAGGAGGGCTTCCTGCGCAGCGCCTGGTCGCTTATCCAGATGATCGGTCGGGCTGCGCGAAACACCGAAGGCGAGGTCGTGATGTACGCCGACCACGTGACCGAATCGATGCGAGTGGCCATCGACGAGACGAACCGGCGCCGCGCCATCCAGGAGCGATACAACATCGAGCACAACATCTCGCCCGTGACGATCGTGAAGGGCATCCGCGACATCAACGATCGACTGCGGGCCGTCGCCGAGGCTCACGGAACCTATGCCACTGGCCCGGGCCAGGAGAAGAAGTTCACCGAGATGGCCCGGGAGCAGCTCGAGAAGCTGGTCGGCCAGATGGAAGCTGAGATGCGAAACGCGGCCCGGAACCTGGAGTTCGAGCGCGCGGCGGCCCTTCGGGACGAGATCCAGGAGATCAGGTTGCGGGTGCTGGACGGCGACGCATCGGCGGCGGTGGCGCGGGCGGCCGAGAAGGCGGGGCGATCGAAACCGGCAGCGTCGGCGGCTCTGGACGTGGCCGAAGTCCGGGTGGTGGAGGCGGGGGAGGAACCGGGCGTCCAGTTGTCCGCGGGATCGGGCGACGCGGCCGATGAGGGCGGTGCGTCCACCGCGTCGGATTGGCTGCCGGGGATTCGCGACGAGCACGAAGACGACGGCTGGGCAGCCAAGTGGCTCGACCGGCCGACGTGGGACCATACCGTCACGCCGAACGTGATCAAGAGGAGTGGGACGCGTCCGCCACACCGTGGCGGTCGCCGTAGGTAGGGAGAAGCGATGGATCCGTTGAGTGAGGCCTTCCAACACCACACATGGGCGACGGACGAGCTGATCCGGCATTTGCGCGCCTTGCCCGAGGCTGCCCTCACGTCCACCTCACCGGGAGTCTACGGCGAGGTTCTGGCCACGCTGTCGCACCTGCTCGAAGCGGATGGCAGGTATCTCCTCTACCTGGAGGGCACGCCTCTTCCCAAGAGCGGCCCTGACCCGATGAAGTCCCTCGACGAGCTTGCCGACCAGCTGCGGAACCAGGTCGTCCGGTGGCGGATGCTCCTGGCGCGCGTGGACCAGCTGGACGTCACGATCCCGGCCCGCCCTGACCGCCCCGAGATGCCACACGCTACGAACCTGCTCGTGGCCCAGACTCTGCACCACGGGACTGATCACAGGACGCAGATCTGCACAGTGTTGACCTCGAACGGCTACGATGCGCCCGATCTGGACGTCTGGCGGTACTGGCAAGAACGTCGCTCTGACCGTCTCGACCAGCGTTAACTCGTTGTGACGCCGTGACGAGGCCGTCGATTTTGGCGTCGGACGTGAGTTCATCGATCAATTACGTCAGGAGACTCCGCTGACTATCGCTTCAGGCAGTCGCTTACCAGGCAGCAGGGGTTTGCGCGCCGCCATCGGTGTCGCTCTCGTCGCGGTCCTGGTGGGGGCAACCCTAAGTTACGCGATGCTTAGCGATGGCGCGTCCCATCAGGCGACGGGGAGCCCAACCCTGGCGGTCGCGCCGACCCGAACGCCGACGACCGCGACCCCAGCGCCAACGCTGTCTCCGTCCCCCGTTCGAGTGACTATGAGCAAGGCCACGTCATGTAACGCAAGCCTGGTGCCGGGCGCGACCATGGAACCGCAGCCGGTACTGCGGGCCAAGCGCACCTTCGCTCTCCACATTCCGGTGCTGATGTACCACCGCATCGTGCCGTATGCAGACGCGACAGGGTCGTTGCGTGGCTTGATAGTGCCGCCCTCGGTATTCGCCGGTCAGCTCGATGCCCTGCAGCGCTCAGGCTGGCACACGATCACCGCCGCTCAACTGGCCGACGATCTTGCCGCGGGGATCACGCCGACACCCAAGACCTTCGTTCTTACGATCGACGATGGCTGGGGCGACGGCTATACCTACGCGATGCCCATCCTGGCGGCCCATGGTTTCGTGGGCACCTTCTACGTCATCGCGGGCCGGATCGACTCGGGCAGCTTCCTGACCAGTGCGCAGCTCCGGGACCTCGTGGCGGCCGGTGACGAGATCGGCGACCACACCATGGACCACGTTGCCCTCGAGCACCAGGGCCCCACGAGGCTGGCCTACGAGATCGACGCGGCGGCGGCCACCATCGCCAGCGCGACGGGCCAGTGGCCGACCACGCTGGCCTATCCGACCGGGAGCTTCGACATGACGACCGAGCACGCCGTCCAGGCCTGCGCGCCGATGAAGATGGCAGTCATCGAGGGCCAGGCCACGTACGAGACGTGGAGCACCAGGTTCCAGATCCCGCGGCTCAAAGTTACCGCGGACATGACGCCGGGGGCCCTCCTGGCGGTGATGACGAACCCGCCGCTGCCGCCGATCGCCAAGTCGAAGTAGACACGGTTACGCTGCGCCGAAACCCCTCGCCGCGGCGACCACGACCACAGCTACCGCAACTCCGGGAAGCAGCATCTTTGTGCGCGCCACGATCACGACGCACAACGCCACTGCCGCGGGCACGATCCCGAGGCTGAGCGCTGGAGGCTGGCTGGAAGTGATCAGGCAATTGACCGCCGCCAGGGCAGCCAGCGACGCGGGTCCGGCCAGCCGGAGGTAGTCGACGGCCCAGGCGGGCAAACGATCAATGCCCGGGGCCAGCATAGGTATGGCCCGCGATGGGTATGTGCACAGCCACATCAGGCCGGCGAGTGGAATGAGGCCCAGCTCGAGCCCGTTCACGGTAAGCGCTCCTCGATGAGCAGTGGTGAAGTTGCGGCATTCGATTCGTCGGGGGCACGGGCCGCCTCATCTGCGACGGCCGCCGCAATTCGTGGCCGCTTGATCGCCAGTCCGAAGCAGGGCCCGATGACTGCCCCTGCCACCAGGCCTACCGATGCGCCGGCCACGAGAGCTACGGGAACAGCCACCGCCACGGCTCCGAGCGCCGCGGCCGCATCGCGCCGTCCCGACACCATGCCGAGCGACAGTCCGGCCATCGCCGCCGGAAACGCGACATCCAGGCCCAGCCGAGTGGTGTCGACCGCGCCGGCGGCCACGTACCCCAGAGCGCCGCCGATCGTCCACGGAAAGAAGATGGCCGAGGCCGCTATCCAGTACCCGCGGCGGTCGAATCGCCCGATCCGCCGGAAGTGGGCGAGGGATAGAGCGAAGGTCTCGTCGGTGAGGAAATGGGCCATGAACGCTCTCTCGCCGCGACTCCGCTCCGACGTGTACGGAGCGATCGAGGCGGAGTACAAGAGGTGGCGGGCGTTCACCAGGAGAGTCACTCCGGCGATGGCCAGCCACGGGGCGTGGTCCTTGACCAGACCTGCCGCGGCGAACTGCGCGCCGCCCGCAAGTGCAACCATGCAGGTGACGACCACATCGGCCAGCGTGTAGTGGGCTTGCAGGGTCAACAGGCCGTAGACCATGCCCACAGGCAGCGCATATGCGGCGATGGCGAATGCGTCGACCAGGAGTCTGTGGCGGGACTCCGAGACATCGAGTTGTGGCATCGACCCTCTGGCGCGGTGCGCATGCATGGTGCGTCGCCCCGATCTTAGCGGTCGAAGCCGGGCCTCGGCAGCTTCGGGGTTCCGCGTCATGTCCGTCCGGTGGTTTGGTGGGGTCGTCAAGCCGCAACAACCTGTGAGAACGGGTGTTCTATTGGTCACGGGTCGGATACAATTGCGAGCGATGCCACAGGAACAGCTCGTGGTTCGCGGCGCCCGCGAACACAACCTAAAGAACGTCACGGTGACGATTCCGCGCGACCGGTTGGTCGTGATCACGGGGCTGTCCGGATCCGGCAAGAGCAGCCTCGCCTTCGACACNNGAAGCCGGACGTGGACCAGATCGATGGGCTAAGCCCGGCGATATCGATCGACCAGAAGGGCGCCAGCCGCAACCCGCGTTCGACCGTGGGCACGGTCACCGAGATCTACGACCACCTGAGGCTGCTGTTCGCTCGCATCGGCCACCCGCACTGCCCAAGCTGCGGCCGCGAGATAGAGCGCCAGTCAGTGCAGCAGATCGTGGATCAGATCTACGGCTTGCCCGAGGACACGCGGCTCCTGGTCCTGGGTCCCGTTATAAAGGACCGCAAGACGGAGGGCGATCGGGTATTCGACCAGATTCGTCGGGGTGGCTTCGCTCGCGTCCGGGTGGACGGCGAGTTGATGGACCTGGCCGAAACGCGACAGTTGGACAAGTACAAGCGCCACACCATCGAGGTGGTCGTAGACCGCTTCATCGTCCACCCGGCGGAGATTCCCGAGGACGCGCCACGGGATGCGCAGGGGCGTCCCGTCGATCCCGAAACCGGGGAACCGATCAAGCCGCCCGACGCCACCCGTCTGGCCGACTCGGTCGAGACGGCCCTTCGACTGGGCGACGGAGTGGTTCTGATAGCACCTGCGCCGCGCGACGGCCAGCCTCCCGAATTCGAAGAGCGCCGCTACAGCGAGCGCTATAGCTGTCCGTATGACGGGACCACAGTGGACGAGCTTGAACCGCGCAGCTTCAGCTTCAACTCGCCTCACGGTGCCTGCCCCGCCTGCACTGGTTTGGGCAGCCGCCTGGAAATCGATCCGGAGCGGGTTATCCCCAACAAGAACCTTTCGCTGGCCCATGGCGGCCTCGCTCCATGGTCCCGCATGCCGATGGAGAACTCCTGGCACGGCAAGATCATCGAGGCGGTCTGCGTCGAGCACGGTTGGGACTACAACGCGCCGCTCAAGAATCTGCCCCAGGCGGCCCTCGATTACATCCTGTACGCCAGGAAAGGCGAAAAGGTCGTCATCGGCTATCGCCATGAACGCGGCGAGAATACATACGGCGCCACGTTCGAAGGAATCATTCCCAACCTCGAGCGACGTTTTCGCGAGACGGATTCGGACTTCATCAAGACCGAGATCGAGCGGTATATGGTCGGCCGACCTTGCCCGGTGTGCGACGGCAAACGCCTCAAGCCGGAGATCCTGGCCGTAACCGTGGACGGCCGCAACATATGGGACGTCTCGACGCTGTCCATATCGTCTTGCTGCGACTTCGTCGGAGGTCTGGCCGAACACCTTACGGAGCGTGAGCAGACAATCGCGAGGCAGATCCTGAAGGAGATTTCGGCCCGACTCGGCTTCCTTCTCGACGTCGGTCTCGACTACCTGACGCTGGATCGTACCAGTCAGACGCTCTCGGGCGGAGAGGCGCAGAGGATCAGGCTGGCGACGCAGATCGGGTCGAGCCTCATGGGCGTCCTGTACATCCTGGACGAGCCGTCGATCGGGCTGCACCAGCGCGACAACGCCAAGCTCATTGCCACTCTCACGCGCCTCCGCGACCTCGGGAACACGGTGCTGGTAGTGGAGCACGACGAGGAGACGATCAGGACCGCGGACTGGGTCGTCGACATAGGACCCGGGGCGGGGGAGCACGGTGGCGAGATCATCGCCAACGGGACGCTCGAGGCGATCCTGGCCGAACCGCGTTCGATTACCGGCGCCTACCTGCGCGGCGAGTTGGAAGTGAAAGTGCCGGCAACGCGCCGCGCCGGCAGCGGCAAGTCGCTGGTCGTTCGCGGGGCTCGCGAGCACAACCTCAAGAATGTCGACGTGTCGTTCCCCCTCGGCTCCTTCGTCGCGGTGACCGGCGTCTCCGGCTCGGGCAAGAGCACGCTCGTGTCGGACATCTTGTTCCGCGCCCTCGCCCGCGAACTGAACGGCTCGCGAGAGGCGCCCGGCGCCCACGACGCTCTCGAGGGCCTGGAGGCAATCGACAAGGTGATCGACATAGACCAGAGCCCTATCGGACGTACGCCGCGATCAAATCCGGCCACGTACACCGGCCTCTTCGGCACGATTCGAGAACTCTTCGCCGGAACTCAGGAGGCTCGTGTCCGGGGCTACATGCCGGGGCGTTTCAGCTTCAACGTCAAGGGCGGCCGATGCGAGAATTGCGAAGGTGACGGGTCGATTCAGATCGAGATGCACTTTCTGCCCGACGTTTACGTCACTTGCGACGTCTGCCATGGAAAACGGTTCAACCGCGAGACCCTTGAAGTTCGTTACA
>PMLK01000057.1:4048-11472 GCA_003158875.1 Chloroflexota bacterium | reverse complement strand
GTCAACACCACCGACTCGGCCGTTCGAATCACTCACATGCCATCCGGACTCGTCGTCGCGATTCAGGATGAGAAGAGCCAGATCAAGAACAAGGCTAAGGCAATGGCCGTTCTCCGGAGCCGCCTCCTCGACCGCGAACGAGCCAAGGCCGCCGAGGCCGAATCGGCCGTGCGACGAAGCATGGTCGGTTCCGGCGAGCGCTCCGAAAAGATCCGGACCTACAACTTTCCCCAGGACCGCCTGACCGACCATCGAATCGGCCTGGACCTTCACAATCTGCCCGGCGTAATGGACGGCGACATCGATCGCCTCATCGATGCCCTGAGCCAGCAGTATCAGGCCGATCTTCTGGCGTCCCTTGGTTCCGGGGACGAAGCGTGACGCGTTCTGCCGCATCGGTGCCGCGGTCCGTGTTCGCGGCGCGATAGGGGACCGGAGCGACGTGTCCACGATCGGCGAACTCCTCGCCTCCGGAACGGTGCGACTGCAGCGCTCCGGCTCCGAGAGCGCGCGTCTCGATGCTGAGTTGCTTCTGGGTTGGGCTATCGGAGCGGAACGGACGGCGGTGATCGCCCATCTCGAGGCATCGGTCGGGGCCGATGCCGAAGCCACGTACGAAACGGGTCTGGCGCGACGCGAGGCCGGCGAGCCCGTCGCCTACGTCCGGGGCTACAAAGAGTTCTACGGCCTCGCCTTCAGCGTCGACGCCCGAGCACTCATCCCGAGGCCCGAGACCGAACTGCTCGTCGCCGAGGCCGAACGTGTCGCGGCCCACAAACTGATTTCCGCCCCGCGTCCGGCCGGCACCCCCCAGGTGAGAGTTGTCGACGTAGGCACGGGCTCCGGGGCCATCGCCATCGCTCTGGCATCGCTGCTGCGTCGCCGCCGGATGCTACCCGAGGTCTCCCTCCTAGCCGTGGACGTTTCGTCCGATGCCCTCGACCTGGCCCGCGAGAACGCCGTGGGTCACGCCGTGGCCGACTCGATTGCGTTCGTCCAGGCCGATCTTCTGCCGGCCGCGGAGTCCGCCTTCGACGTTGTTCTGGCCAACCTGCCCTACATTCCGGCGGGCGACATCGCCACGCTGCCCGTGGCCGCGTCCTTCGAACCGAGGCTCGCGCTCGACGGCGGTCCGGACGGTCTGGACGTCGTGCGGCGGCTGCTCGCGGCGCTGCCGGAAGCGTTGCTGCCGGAAGGAGAGGCGCTCTTGGAGATCGGGTATGACCAGGGCACGGCCGTTGAGGCGGCCGTAGCCGCGCTCCCCGGGGAGTGGCACTGCCACGTTCAGGCGGACCTGTCGGGACGGCCGCGGCTGGCGCACGTGAAGCGCGCCGCCGGATCGGGCGTGGGGTCGGCCGCCGCCGGGTGCGTCGCCGCGCCGGAGCGCGACCGATGACCGAGCCACTTATGCCGATCCGCCTCATCGCTCTGGACATCGACGGAACTCTCGTCGGCGAGGACCTGATAATCGGCGAAAGGACGCGGGCGGCGATCGCCGAGGCGCGTCGCCGCGGCATCGAGGTTTCGCTCGTTACTGGCCGCATGGCGACGAGCGCGGCGCCGTTTGCCGAGGAATTGCATCTGACGGGACCGGTCGTTGCTCAGCAAGGGGCTCTCGTCCGCAGCATGCCCGCGACTGGCTCCACGCGTCCGGGTCGGTTGCTCTACCACCGCCCGCTCACACCCGCCGTAACGATGGAAATCGTTGACTGGTGTTTTGCCCACGGCCTCACGCCGCATTTCAACCACCTCGAATGGATGATCGTCGGTTCTACCGAGGAGCGGCTGGAGGAATACCGTCTCTTCGTGGGGGATCGGCTGCGCATCGTGCCGGACGTTCGTGTCCGTGCCCGCCGACCGGTGACGAAGGTCGTCGCCCTCGGCGAAGGCGATTTCTCGCTCGATATCCTCGAGGAAGGCCGTGCCCGATTCGCCGGTCGGGCGGAGGTCACGCTCAGCCATCCGCGCTTCCTCGAATTCATGGCTCCCAATGTTTCGAAGGGCATGGCCGTGCGCTGGCTTGCCCGCAGGTACGGCATTCCACTGGAGCAGTGCATCGCGATAGGCGACCAGTACAACGACCTCGAGATGATCAGGGAGGTCGGGCACGGCGTGGCGATGCCCAGCGCCCCGGACGCGGTGAGGGCCGTAGCGCGTTACGTGGCTCCGCCGGTCGCCGAGGAAGGTGCGGCTCAGATGATCGAACGGATCGCGCTGGAGGGCCGGAGCGACCGCCGATGAGTGCGCGCATCACGTGGATCGCGCTCGAGGGCCGGAGCGACCGCCGATGAGCGCGCGGCTGCTCCCCGACAATGCCGCCGGGCGCGTGGCGGCCGTCGAGGTTCTGCGCCGGGGCGGCATCGTGGTCATGCCCACCGACACGGTCTACGGAGTGGGGGTATCTCTGGACGCCGACGAGGGCCTGGCGCGCCTGTTCGCGGCCAAGGATCGGCCGCTGGACAAAGCCATCGTGCTGCTGGTCGCCGACGTCGAACAGGCCGGGAGTATCGGAGTGCTGTCGCCCGTGGCTCAGGCTCTCGCCGAGAAGTTCTGGCCGGGTAGTCTGACGCTCGTCCTGGCCCAACAACCGAATTCAACCCTGCCCGCGGCGCTCACCGCGAGTCAGAAGACGATCGGCGTCCGCGTCCCCGATCATGACTGCCCACGAGCCCTGGCCCGCGAACTCGGCCCGCTGCCGGTCACCTCGGCCAACATTTCCGGGCAGCCGGCGGTGACTACTGCCAACGATGCGATGGCTCAGCTCGGCGAGCGCGTCGACCTGATCCTCGACGGGGGTGGAGCCCGGGGAGGGACGGCGTCGACCGTAGTCGATTGTTCGGCCGGCGAGCCGCAGATTCTGCGGGAGGGGGCAATCGATCTGATGGCGGTGGCCGAGGCTGTCCGAAACTCCCAGGCACGTCGCCAGGGGCGATGAACCGCTCCGAGCGTGTTCCGATCTGGAAGTCGTGCCGAAGGTTGGCAGCCGAGGCGGTCCCGGACTAGAGTCTCGCCCCGCATGCGCACCTCGCCCCGCATGCGCAAGCGCGAGGATGGAGACCTGGCACGCTGTGGAACTTGGTCAGATTCAAGCCGGCGTAGCACGGGACCAGGTCGGCGGACGTCGTCCGCAAGCAATCTCGCCTCGCTGGCCCGCAGCGAGCACCTAACGTGCGTCTGAACGCGGCGCGATGCGCAGCAAGAGTGCCTCAGCCAGCCCGATTTCGCCCGAACGGGACGAATTAATCCGCCCAAGTTGGTCTTGTGCTACGGGGGCTTGCATTTGATCAACTTTCGGCGCGTTGGCGGCGGGATTCGCCGGCCGGTTGGTTGACGGGCGGCCGTGGCGGCGGACGGCCGTGGCGGCGAGTGGCCGGCGGGTGTGGCGGGGTGGCGCCGTATTGCGAGGCAGGACCGGCGAGGCACGGGTTGCGAGCGGCCGACCCGGCGAGGCACGGGTTGCGAGCGGCCGACCCGGAGAGCCACGTGGTTGTGGGGCCGAGTCGGTGTATCGCCGCCATATCGACCCTGCTCGGAGAACCCGTCCGCCTGTTGCCCTCGCGCCACGCCCGGCCCGCTCATCGGCGACAATAGAGCCCGACCCGGTCGATGGCGCGCCTTGAGGCGGAGGCGGCGGTCGCGGCGGGCAGGCGCAGGAGCAAGGAGAGCCACATGACGATCGCACGCCGTGAAGGAATCGCCTGGGCCCGGTTGGCCGACGTGGACCCCGAGCTATGGGCGGCCATTCGGGGCGAGGCGGATCGCCAGCGGTGGAAGATCGAGATGATCGCCAGCGAAAACTACACATTCGCCGCGGTGATGGAGGCTCAGGGCTCGCCTCTCACCAACAAGTACGCCGAAGGTCTGCCGGGCAAGCGCTATTACGGCGGCTGCGAATTCGTGGATGTCGCCGAGCGCCTGGCCCAGGACCGCGCCCTGGCTCTCTTCCCGGGCGCCGAGCACGTCAACGTACAGCCCCATTCTGGCGCCCAGGCCAACATGGCGGCCTACTTCTCGGTACTCCAGCCGGGCGACAAGGTCCTCGGCATGAACCTGGCCCACGGCGGCCATCTGACGCACGGCTCGCCGGTGAACTTCAGCGGCAAGCTGTACGAATTCCACGCCTACGGTGTGGACGAGAAGACCGAGCAGATCGACTACGACGCGCTCGAGCGCCAGGCCCGTGAAGTCCGGCCGAAGATGATCGTGGCCGGTGCCAGCGCCTATCCCCGCACGCTCGACTTCGAGCGCCTGGGCCGGATCGCTCACGGCGTCGACGCGCTGCTCTTCGTCGACATGGCCCACATCGCCGGCCTGGTGGCTGCCGGATGCCACCCAACCCCGTTCGGCCACGCCGACATCGTCACGACTACAACCCACAAGACGTTGCGCGGCCCGCGCGGCGGCCTGATCTTCTGCAAGGCGGATCTCGCCAAGGTCGTGGACAAGGCCGTCTTCCCCGGCGTCCAGGGCGGACCGTTGATGCACGTCGTGGCGGCCAAGGCCGTGGCCCTGCGCCTCGCCGCCACGGATGAGTACCGCGCCGATCAGCGTCAGACGATCGTCAACGCCAAATTGCTGGCGGCGACCCTCACGGATAAGGGGGCTCGCGTCGTCTCCGGCGGGACGGACAACCACCTCATGCTCGTCGACGTGACGCCGCTCGGCGTTACCGGCAAGGAAGCGGAGCACCTCCTCGACGAGGTCGGCATCACCGTCAACAAGAACGCCATCCCGTTCGACAAGAACCCTCCCAATGTTGCCTCGGGAATTCGAATCGGGACGCCCGCGACGACGAGCCGCGGCTTCCGCGAGCCCGAGATGCGGACGATCGGCGAAACGATCGTCGCTGCAATCGTCACTCGCTCCGATCCGTCCGAGCAGGCCAAACTGGCGGCCCTCAGCCACGACATGTGCGCCCGATTCCCGGTGCCCGGACTTCGGGAGGACTGACGACGCGGTCCGATAAGCCGGACACGGGGATCCGGCGGTGAGCTTCGACGACAACGTGATGACGGCGCTCCCGGCCATCGTCGCCGGCTTCTTCGCTGCCGCCGCGATATCGCTGATCGCCACACCGATCGTCCGCTTCTATGCCCGACGCCTGGGAATGGTGGATCGGCCTGAGGCGAGACGTGTCAATACCAGACCGATCGCTCGGGGCGGTGGGCTCGCCATCATGTTGGGCTTCGTCGTCGTCTCGACCGCGCTCATCGTCGCCAATAGCTTCATCGGCCTCCACTTCGTCGACCATCCGCAGATCGTCAAGCGGCCGCAGATCGTGGCCCTCATCGGTGGAGCCGTTCTGGCCGCCGGCATCGGCCTTCTCGACGATTGGTATCAGCTCCGGGCCCGCTGGCAGTTCGGTGGCCAGTTCGTCCTGGCCGGCGTGGCCGTCGCTCTGGGCGTGGCCGTTACCAGCCTCGCAGATCCGCTGGAGCCCCACGGCACGCTGCTCATCGGCGGCGCCGTGGGGGTAGTGGTCACGTTCGTCTGGATCGTTGGGATGATCAACAGCATGAACTTCATCGACGGTCTGGATGGACTCTCGTGCGGGATCGCGATGATCGCGGCGCTCACTCTGGGCGTCATCAGCCTGACTTCGGACCCGGTCGAACCCTACGTGGCGATGTTCTGCTTCGCTCTCGCCGGCGCGCTCGCGGGATTCCTGCGCTGGAACTTCCACCCCGCGTCCGTCTTCGCCGGCACGAGCGGAATCATGCTGGTCGGCTACGTGCTGGCGGTGCTCTCGATCCTCGGCGCCGCCAAGATCGCCGTTGCCGCGCTCGTTCTGGGCGTCCCGATCATCGACACCTTCTGGATCATCGTGCGTCGACTGGCGGGCGGTCGCTCGCCATTCTCGCCGGACCGGGGCCACATCCATCACCGACTCCTGGATCTGGGCCTCTCCCATCGCGGCAGCGTCCTGCTCCTCTACGCCGTCTGTCTCGTTCTCGCCGGGATGTCGCTGGCCCTCTCGAACACCGGCCAGTTGTATGCATTCATGGGTCTGGCCGTGGTCTTCGGTCTCGGCCTGTTCGTCATCGAACGCCTCAGCGATCGGTCGGTTGAAGCGGTTGCCACCGACGACGGCGCACCCGACGAAGCGCGAGGGGACTAACGCAGAGCTTGCCGACGGGATTCTCGTCTGGCTCTATTGGGTAGTTGAGCACCGCGGCAGGTCCACTGTTACACTCCGCCCTGCCAGGGAGAAGAATGAACGATCCAGGGAAGGCGTCCGGCTACATCGCCCTCTTCTCGGAGATCGGTTTCATCTTGCTGTTCACGGTGCTGGCGGGCATCGTCGCCGGGTACTGGCTGGACCAGCGCCTGGGGTCGGCCCCGATCTTCGTCCTGATCGGGTTCGCCATCGGCTTCGGCAGCGGCTCTGTGGGCTGCTGGCGGCTGACGACCAGATTCCTTGTGAGTCTGGACGATGACGACCGCAAGTAACGGAAGGTCCGGCACCGCAAAACGGGAGCGATAGTGACCACCGATCCGGGAAAGACGCCCGCCACGCTCGAAGTTGAACAGGGTTCCGCGGCGCCGGCTCAGCCGGTGAAGAAGCGCCGGCTTTCGGCCGGTCGCATGCTGCTGATTCTGTGCCTGGCTGTAGTCGTCCTGGACATCCTTGCGGTCATATTCGTGCCGCCGTTCCCGAAGGACGGCCATCCCGGCCAGGCCTGCGAGTATCCCGCTTGTTTCATCAACTCGGTCATCGAGTTCCCGCCGCCAGCCGTCGTTTGGGACCTGCAGCCGAGCACGGCCGTGACTCCGGCGCCGATGATCTACTTCCACCCCAGCATCAGCTCCACGATCCTTACCATGTGGATCGTGATGGCGCTGCTACTCCTGGCCGCGTTTCTGGCGACTCGCGGCATGAAGCTGGTCCCGGGCCGGGTCCAGAACGTAGTCGAGTGGGCTTACGAATTCGGCTGCGACTTCGCGGTGGGGATCGGCGGTGAGAAGTCGAGGCGCTACTACCCGGTCTTCGCCGCCTTCTTCATCCTGATCCTCTTCTGCAACTGGAGCGGACTCGTGCCGCCGGTCGGCAAGATCGAGCAGCTGCGCGCTCCCACCAGCGACGTCAACATCACTCTCGGCCTGGCGCTCACCTCATTCGTCATCTTCCAGAGTGAGGGCTTCCGCCGCCTCGGTATCCGCGGCTATCTCGGCAAGTTCTTCCCTATCGGCGAGTTTCGCCACGGCATCGGGGCCGGGATCCTGGCCATGTACGTCGGGATAATCGAACTGTTCCTCGAGTTCGTGAAGCCGGTCACACTGTCAATGCGACTCTTCGGCAACATCTACGGCGGCGAGGTGGCCCTGGCGGTAATCTCCGCTCTCACCCTGGCCGTCGTGCCTGTTGCCCTGCTCGGGCTCGAGACCCTGCTGAACCTGATTCAGGCTCTCATCTTCTCGGTCCT
>PMLK01000057.1:1834-4008 GCA_003158875.1 Chloroflexota bacterium | reverse complement strand
CCCGGCATCGGCATCGGCATCCTTGCTGGCATGTCGAGCAACGCGATCGGGCGCAACCCCGACGCCGCCGGGCAGATCCGTGGCCTGGCGATCATCCTGGCGGGCTTTGCCGAAGGCCTCGGCGTTCTCGCCATCGTCATCGGCCTCGTTGCCCTGTTCAAGTAGCTCGGGTTCGACGGAGCGCGAATCGTGAACTTACTCGCGGCCGCCGCAGCGACGGCGCCGGCAACCGATGCGTCGGGACTGTCGATCAACTTCTTCTGGGTAATCGTCGCCGCCCTGAACTTCATCCTGTTCATGGCCCTCATCTGGGTCTTCGGCTTCAAGCCGATCGCCACGATGCTGAGCCAGCGGCAGGAACGTGTTGTTCAGGGCCTCGCCGACGCCGAGCAGGCCCGCAAGGATCGCGAGTCGGCCGTAGCCGACCGCGACCAGGTCATGGCCGATGCCCGGCGTGAAGCCCAGGCCTTGATCGCCGCTGCCCAGAAATCGGCTCAGGAGCTGCGGGACGCGGACATCGCCGCGACTCGTGAGGAGCTGGCCCGGCTGCGGGACAAGGCCACGGCGGACATCGCCGCCGACCGCGACCGCGCTATGGCCGATCTCCGCGCCCAGGTCGCCGATCTGGCACTCGCCGCCGCCGGGGTCCTGGTGGGTGAATCCATGACCGATGCCCGCCAGCGCCGACTCGTCGAGGATTACCTGGCCACGAGCGCATCCGTCGAGGGACGGAAGAACTGATGCTGCGTATCGGCGCCGGCCGGCGCTACGCCGAGGCCGCTTTCCAGCTTGCCGAGCGCGACGGAACCGTCGACGCGTGGCAGCGGGATCTGGTCGCGGCGGCCGGGCTGGCACGCGACGAGCGGCTCACCCGGGCCGTGGACAGCCCGGCCGTTCCGTTCGCGGAGCGGCGCAAGGCCGTGGAGCAGTTGCTGGGCAAGTCCGTCTCGCCCGGCGCGCTGAACCTCGCCCTGCTGCTCGCCGAACGCGGCCGATTCGCGGTCTTTCCGGACGTGAGTGCCGAGTACGATGCCCTGGTGCGCAAGTCCCGCGGCATCGTGGCGGCGATCGTCACGACACCGGCGCCTCTATCCGCCGCGGAACTCAAGCAGGTCACCTCTCGCGTCGAGCAGCTCGCCGGCGCCAAGGTGGAACTCGCAACCGCCGCCGATCCGCAGCTCGTTGGCGGGCTGACGATCCGGATCGGCGATCGACTTATCGACGCCAGCGTCCAGGGCCGCTTCCAGCGGCTGCGGGGACGGCTGGTCCACGGAACCAGCTAGACGCGAAGCGTCGGATCTCGATCCGCGCAACGACACCGGTCTTCGGGGCCGAACGGAGAAGGCATGGCCATTCGATCAGACGAGATCGTCAGCATCATCAAGAACACGATTGAGCATTTCGACACGAGCGCGGAGTCGAGCAGTGTCGGCACCGTCGTCCAGGTCGGCGACGGCATCGCCCAGATCTACGGCCTGTCCGGCGCGCTCAGCTCGGAGTTGCTCGAGTTCCCGGGCGGCGTCATGGGCATGGCCCTGAACCTGGAGGAGGAGACCGTCGGCGCGGTCATCCTGGGCGACCCCATCCACATAAAGGAAGGCGACACTGTCAAGACCACCGGTCGTGTGGTGGAGGTGCCGGTCGGCGCTGCTCTGCTGGGCCGAGTGGTGGATCCGCTCGGCCGCCCGCTCGACGACAAGGGCCCGATCGCCACGACGGCTACGCGCCCGGTGGAGCGAATCGCTCCCGGCGTCATCACCCGCCAGGGCGTCGACACGCCGGTCCAGACCGGCATCAAGGCCATCGACGCGCTGATCCCGATCGGCCGCGGCCAGCGCGAGCTNNCTGATCATCGGCGACCGCCAGACGGGCAAGAGCGCCATCGCGATCGACGCCATCATCAATCAGAAGGGCAAGGGCCTTGTCTGCATCTACGTGGCCATCGGTCAGAAGCTCTCGACCGTGGCGAAGGTCGTAGGCGTTCTCGAGCAGCACGGCGCCATGGAGCACACGATCGTCGTCGTCGCGGGCGCGGAAGACTCCGCGGCCATGCAGTTCCTGGCTCCGTACGCCGGCTGCGCCATGGGCGAGGAAGTCATGGAGAACGGCGTCACGATCGGCGGCACGCTGGTCAAAGACGCCCTGTGCGTTTACGACGACCTCTCCAAGCACGC
>PMLK01000057.1:0-1730 GCA_003158875.1 Chloroflexota bacterium | reverse complement strand
CTTCAACGCCGGCCAGCGGCCCGCTCTGAACATCGGCATCTCTGTCTCACGCGTGGGATCCGCGGCGCAGACGAAGGCGATGAAGAAGGTCGCGGCACCGCTCAAGCTGGAACTTGCCCAGTACCGCTCCCTGGCCGCGTTCGCGCAGTTCGCCAGCGACCTGGACAAGGCCACGCGAGATCAGCTGACCCGCGGCGAGAAGCTGTCCGAGGTCATCAAACAGCCCCAGTACCAGCCGGTGCCGCTGGAGCGCCAGGTGGCCATCCTCTACGTCGCCGCCAAGGGCGTCCTCGATGACATTCCGAACTCGTCCGTCAAGGAGTTCGAGGCGCAGTTCATGCGTTTCCTCGACACCCAGCGCACGGACGTGATGAAGAAGATCGCCACGACCAAGGTTCTCGACGACGAGACGACCGCCGCTCTGGACGCCGCCGCCGCCGAGTTCCGCAAGACGTTCACGGCATAGGAAAGCTGGAGCAGTAGTGGCCAGCCAGCGAGACCTCCGTCGACGCATCGTCGCGTCGAAGAACATCCGCCAGATCACTCGGGCGATGCAGTTCGTGGCAGCGTCCAAGCTGCGACGCGCCCAGGACGCCACGCTCGCGGCGCGGCCCTATTCGGATCTGCTAGACGAGATTCTCGCGGACCTTGCCTCAGTTCTCGAGGGCGACGAACATCCGCTGCTCAACCGGCGCGATGAAGGCAAGCGCCTCATCGTTCTCGTCACGAGCGATCGCGGAATGGCCGGGCCGCTCAACACCAACGTCGTCCGTTTCGCCTCAAGGGAGATCGTCGAAAACCCGGGCGACCTGGAAGTAGCCAGCGTGGGCCGCAAGGGTCGTGACGCCATGCGCCGCGCCCTCGTCCCGATCGTGGCCCACTTCCCGGGCTTGGGCGACCGTCCCAGGTTCGATGACATCCTGCCCCTGGCTCGACTCATCTCCGATGAATACGAAGCCTGCACCTACAATCAGGTCGACATCATCTACACCCGCTTCGTGTCGGCTCTCGTCCAGCGGGCGGACATGATCCAGCTCCTGCCGATCAAGCCGGCAACCGATACGCGCGGCATAACCGGATCGCAGTTCATCTTCGAGCCGGCGCCTGAGGAAGTCCTCAACGAGCTATTGCCGCGCTACCTCGCCACGAGGCTCTACCAGGCAGCTCTGGAAAGCACGGCCAGTTTCTTCTCCAGCCAGATGGTGGCGATGAAGAACGCGACCGAAAACGCAGACGAGCTCATCGAGGATTACACCCTCAAGTACAACAAGGCCCGCCAGGCCAACATCACCCGAGAACTGATCGAAATCGCGTCCGGCGCGCGGTAGTCCGGCGCGCGGTAGCAGGAGGAACTGACAAGAGATGGCGACAGCCGCCCAACCCACAACCGGACACGTGATCCAGATCACGGGCGCGGTGGTCGACATCGAGTTCCCGGCCGGCCGGTTGCCGGGGATCTACAACGCCGTTGAGGTCATCCGCGGCGACGGCCAGAAGATCGTGTGCGAAGTGCAGCAGCACCTCGGCAACAACTGGGTCCGCAGCGTGGCCATGACCACTACGGACGGCCTGGCTCGCGGCGTGGACGCCGTCGACACCGGCGGCCCGATTTCCGTGCCGGTCGGGCAGGCGACGTTGGGCCGCGTCTTCAACGTCTTGGGCGAGGCGATCGACGAAAAGGGTCCGGTAGGCGAGACCGAGCGGCTGCCGATCCACCGGCCGGCTCCCGC
>PMLK01000064.1 GCA_003158875.1 Chloroflexota bacterium | reverse complement strand
TATCCACTGAGCTACGGGGACGTTAGGCGGTTGCTCGCATTGAGCGTGAATTCCTCGCCTTGACCGGCTGGCAGCCCCGCTCTACCGTTAGCACGTCGGATGACTGAGCAACTAACAGTGAGGAGCGGTTTACCATGACGCAGGCCTCGACTCGGGCGCCCGATGCGCTCTCCAGTTTACGCGACAGTTTCGAGCTACATCTAGCAGCCGACCGATCGCCGAAGACCTCGCGTATCTACTTGGCCGCCCTGGACAGGCTGTTGGCGCACCTGCAGGCCGCAGGGACGCCAACCACAGTCCGCGCTATCCGCCGAGAGCACATCGAGAGCTACTTCGCCGCGCGCCGCGAGAGCGTGGCCCCGAGCACCCTCTCGATTGAGTTCCGGGCGCTGCAGCAGTTCTGGCGCTGGGCTGTCGAAGAGGACGAGGTGCCCGCTTCGCCCATGGCGAAGATGAAGGCTCCCCGGGTGCCCGATCGTCCAGTGCCACTCGTGCCGATCGATGATTTTCGCAAGCTCTTGAAGACCACGACCGGCCGTGAGCTCGTCGACCGACGCGACGCTGCGATTCTCCTGGTGTTGTTCGATACCGGCATCCGTCGCGGCGAGCTGGCCGGACTCAACCTCGCCGACGTCGAACTCAAGGACCGCCTCGCCTACGTCACCGGCAAAGGTGGGCATACTCGCGCTGTCCGTTTCGGAACGAGGACAGCCATCGCCATTGATCGCTATCTGCGACTGCGCAAGGGCCACCGCTACGCCGACAGCGAGGCTCTGTGGATCGGCCAGGATGGGCCGCTCAGCGTTTCAGCCTTCGGCCAGATGATCGCCAAGCGCGCCACGGCTGCCGGCCTGCAGCGGATCCACGCCCACCAGTTCCGCCACGGTTTCGCCCACCAGTGGCTCGCTGACGGGGGCCAGGAGGGCGACCTCATGCGGTTGGCAGGTTGGAGGTCCCGGCAAATGCTCGGCCGCTACGGTGCTTCTGCGGCTGATGAGCGGGCCCGCGCTGCATATCGCAGCCCAGCCGACAAGCTGTGAGCAGCGAGGTTCGGGCACACCTCAGTGCCGATCGCGAGCGCGTTCTTTGCGGGCACTGCAGCCGCGGTGTGATTGCGTCCCGGCTCAGATGCGGTGTCAATGAGTGGGGAATATTCCTCGAGCCCGGGGTGGTTCCGAGCCTCCCTGGCACATATGCCCTCACACGCCGGGGCCTGGACCAGAAGGCTCGTGGGCAACGGCCCGGACTTAGGCGCGCCGCGGACATCAGGCGCCGGGTGGTACGTATAGTCGGGAGAAAGATCGAGAGTACAGACGTTCCGACTGGACGGAAGGGGCAACCGATGGTTAGAACCGACCTGCCGTTTCGGCTGCAGTGCCCTGTTTGTGGGGTTATGGCTATTGTCACGAGCGACGTGCTTCCTGTAGACTGACCGGCATTAGAAGATGCGCCGGGCAATCCCGGTAGGCCGGAGCACGGCCGGGACACCTCCCCACGCGAAAGCCGGGGGAGGCCCGGAGGCCGTGCTCTTTGCTTACCCAGTCGCAAAGGTCGCTCCGCGCTCGAGCGGCCGCGTACGCCCTGCACTCGATGGGCGGAACGTCGACAAAGGCCGGAACGTCTGCATTCCTCGCCCGGTTCGAAAAGCAGGTCGATCCCACAGGCTCCCTGCTGCCTGAAGAGCGCGCCCGCCGCGCCACCTACGCTCGCAAGAGCTACATGGCTTCCCTCGCCCTGAAGGCCAGCCAAGCCCGCCGCCGCAACCTGACAAAGAACGAGCCCGCGACCGTCAGTGAGACGTCGGTCGCGGGCTCTGCGGAGGCCGGCCATGCTCGCCGAACCTCAGCAGAGTAACCATAGCCGGGCCGCCGGCGATCGACAAGAGCGCGTCGGCGCGCGATGACCTGGACCAAGGTTCCCGACGACGCTACCGAGACCCTATGGGATCTCTCGGCCGGCGCCTTCCGGCTGCACCTCTCGGGCTACATATACGCCAACCGTCACCTGACCGACGGTTACGTTCCGGAGTCCCGTCTTGCCGCGCTCGTGCCCGGCTACGAACCAGCACAGCTCGCCGAACTGCTCGACGCGCACCGGTGGCAGCGGGTGGACGGTGGTTATCAGCTGCCCGGCTGGAATACGCCCAAGCGCGACCCCTGGCACCAAGAGACCCGCGCCGAAGTAGAGGCCCGGCGCGCTAAGAACGCCGCGGACGTCGCCGAATGGCGCAAGAGGAACCCCGGTAAGGCGGTTACAGGTGCGGTTACGAAACCTCTTACTCCGGGTACGGGTGAATCGTTAGAGAACGTAGTTCCCGTACCCGGAGTAAGTCAGTTACATCCGCCGCGCCTCTGCTACCTGTGTGGCGGACCGGGCATCGAAGGCAACCCGTTGATCAACGTGGCGCAAGGTCGCCGCCATCGGTTCCCGACCCCTTGCCCGTCCAACCCCAACCGAGGTAGAGCGTCATGACTGACAACGAAGGCCGACCAACTCTCACACGCATCGACACAGGCAAGGTGGCAGACGTCGTCGTGCGTGGCCTTGCAGAGTTCCGTGATCGCAACCCCGAAGGATGGGAAGACTTCCTCGCCCTGGTCGACGTGCAGGGCGGACTGCAATACGAACTCAGTCTCATGGATGACGGCACGGTTGAGATCCACATGGCAGGCGTGCCCATCGCACGGGTCGCATTCGCTCTCGTGGAGCGCACGACGCAAGGCGAGCCGAGGCGGTGGGTCCAGTGACAATACCCGGGTCAGAAAATCTCTGTGCGCGCATCCCCCCCCAGGACCAGCTTGCACCCATATGCGCCTGTTTCCGCGTCCTAAACTTTTCGCCCGAGGGCGCGAGCTGATGCCGCGAACCCTCGTTTGCGCCTGTGGAACCTGCCGAACCTGCCGTCATCGCGTCTGGTCGCGCGACTGGGCGCGCCGTCGCGCCGCCGGCCAGGCGCCGGCGACCTACCGTCCGTCAACCTGCCGGTATTGCGGGGCCGCGCTTCCAACCGTCCGGGGTAATCCGCGACGGTGGTGCGACGAGGCCTGCCGTCGATCATTCCGCGCGGAAACTCGGCCCGCGCCAACCGTGGCCACGGCCATCTGCCACTCGTGCGCCGCAGAGTTCACCTACAGCCCCGGCCACGGCCGCCGTCCCGACCGCTGCGCGTCCTGCCGAGCGGCCGAGCTGCTCGAGCGGGCCGCCGGGATCCTGAAAGGAGCCAACCATGCCCGCGTGGGTTAGCGATCTGCCCGATTGGACCGGTCTAGAGGCACGCCCCATCGAACGGCCGGCCGCAGAGCCCGCGACCGCGTCTCAGGGGACGGTCGCCGCCGCCCCGCAGGCAGATGGACAGCCTGGTGGCGCGGCGAGACCGGCTACTCGTGAGGAATTGGTCAAGCGGGCCATGCAGCTCGGTCTGAAGGGCTCAGGCACGACCGCCGACCTGGTCGCCGCCATCGCAGCCAAAGAAGCGACACTCGCGGCCGGAGGCGACGTCGGATGACCGCCGAACGCACGTTCGCCGAAGACGTCCAGAGTCTGGCCGTCGAGCTCGAGCGCGTCACCGAAGAGGCCACCAAGCGCGCCGCGATTCGCGCCGGCGACGGCCGGCATATCCCCGAGAACCTGAGAGGCCACCTCGAGCGGTCATATCTCGCGCTCGGCCAGCTCCTGGCGATCGACGCGGCGCCGCAACGGACGGCCGCCGAACGACGCCAGTCGCTGGACGCAGCTCTGGCCCGGTTGACGCGGGCATAACCCACTTGCATTCACCCGCCGTCGCAGCTACGATCGGGCTAGCTCGCGAGAGCTGGCGTCGGACCTGGGAACCGGGTCCTGCAGCCGCCCCGATTGGGAACCGATCGGAGCTGGCGCCGTCGGCGCGAGTATCCAGGCGTACGCCGCCTGCACGGCTGGCATCCGGCCTTCGCTCGGTCCTGTGCGCCATCCAACAGACAGCGAAAGGGAGCATGCCCGATGGGACGTGCTGAATCACTCCGCGAAGACGCGATCGCCAAGCTTCACCAGGCCCGCGCCATCATCACCGCAGCCGAGGATGCGGGTCGGACCATGAGCGCCGAAGACGACGCTCGCTGTAACGGGCTTCTCGCCGAGGCTAACCGCCTGACGGCCCTCTCCGAAGCTTCCCGCACCGCCGGCGATGCTGGCCCGGCCGGGCGGGACATGAGCGGTCAGCCGATCGTGCCCTGGTCGACCCGATCCGGATCCGCCGCGGGCGGTGCCGGTATCGTGACGCCCGACGGCATCCGGATCATGGGCCCCAAGGATCGTTTCGCCGCGCTCGTGCCCCAGGATGCACCCGGCCAGGGTCTGACCCTGTCGGCGATGATCCGGAGCATGGTCACTGGCAAGGATGCCGGGGTCGACTTCCGAGCGCAGATGGGCGGCGGCTCGCCCTCCGGCGGCGGAGTTCTGGTCCCGGATCCGCTCAGCGCCAACCTGATCGACCTGGCCCGCAACCAAGCCCGCGTCATTCAGGCCGGCGCGTCGTCCATCCCCATGACCTCGTCGACACTGCGGATTCCGCGCCAGATCGCCGGCGCGGCCGGCCAGTGGAAGGGCGAGAATGCCGCTCTTTCGGCGATTAGCGATCTCACCTTCGACGCCGTAACCCTCACGGCGAAGACCATCATGGCCGTCGCCAAGATGTCGGTGGAGCTCGCTGAAGATGGCCAGGACGTCGAAGGCATCATCGACCGCGACCTGAGCGCCGCCCTCGCCCTGGCGATCGACGCCGCGGCACTTCGTGGTGCGATCGCCACGCCGCCTGCCGTCCAGCTCAACCCCATCGGAATCTTGAACAGCGGCGCCACGGTGACGCCGCTGGGCGACCCTCTGACGACCTACGGGCCGTTCAGCGCCGCGGTCGAGCGGATCCGGACCGCGAACGGCGAGCCGGGCTCCGTGATCTACAGCCCGGCGGTTTCGGGCATCCTCGATCGGCTCACCAACAGCCTGCACGATCCGCTCACGCCACCCGAGAGTTTCCGCAATCTCGGGAAGTTCATCACCAACCAGGCCGACACCGGCGAGGCCTATCTCGGCGACTTCAGCCGCCTCCTGATTGGCCTCCGGACCGATGTGACCCTCGAGGTAAGCCGTGTCGCCGGCGACAGCGACGGCTCGGCCTTCCGCAACTTGCAGGTGTGGGTTCGCGCCTACGCCCGCATGGATTGCGTCGTGACGCGCTCGAGTTACTTCGAGGTTCTCACGGACATCGAAGAGGCCGAAGAGGGCGCGTAATCAAGAGAGCGAGTCGATACCCAGCTCGCTCCCAAACGGCCGGCGCTCGGTTGCTTCTCGAGCGCCGGCCAGACATTCCGCGCGGAATGTAGGTCACGCCGCGACCATCGTCTGAAAGGACGTGCCTGATGGGCTCCATCGCTGACATCTACGCTGTCGCCCGCCTGGTCCTGGACACGGGCCAGTTTGAGGCTACCGCTGTTGCCGCCGCCGACAAGACCGGCATCAGCGCCGGCGACAAGATGGCCAAGCAGCTGCAGACGAAGATCAACACCGCGGTCAAGACGGTTATCGAGGGGGCCGCCGGCGCGGTGCTGGGCCTGGCCGCGAGCCAGGGTGCCGCGCTCGATGAGGCCACCCAGAAGCTCGCGGCGGATACCGGGCTGTCCGGCCAGGCGCTCGCCGACCAGGGCAACGCGATCGACCAGGTTTACAAGACCAGCCTGCTCTCGATGGACTCCGTGGAGCAGTCGCTCGCCGAGGTTATCAGCGGCTTCGGTCTGCAAGGCCAGGCGGCCGACGATCTGACTGTCAAGTTTGAGAAGTACGAAGAAGCCACGAACCAGACTTCGGATGCAGTCAAGTCCATGAAGGACGTCACCGACGCATGGAACCTGACGGCGGCCGACGAAGGCACGCTGATGGACCAGCTCGTGGCGAGCCATCAGAAGTACGGCACCGTCATCACCGACATGCAGAGCGCGCTGCAGAAGATCGCGCCGGCGATGCAGGCGATGGGCATGTCCGAAAAGGACGGCGTCGACCTGCTCAACATGTTCGCTTCGGCCGGCATCGACGCGAGCAAAGCCGCGCTGGGCCTGCAGACGGCCGTCAAGGCACTCAAGCCCGGCCAGACGCTCAACGACCTAATCGTCCAGATATCCTCGATCCAAGACCCGCTCGCCCGAGCCCAGGCCGCCGGCAAGGCATTTGGAACACGGCTCGGGTCGCAGATGGCCGACGCTCTCCAGCCAGGGATCACGAGCCTGGACCAGTTCGCAACCTCCTCCAACGACACGACCGACGCCACCAACAAGGCCGCGCAGGCCGTAGAGGACAGCTGGGGCAGCCGCTTCACGCTGCTCATGCACCAGGCCGGCGGAGTACTGGCCACGTTCGGCCAGTCCTTCGGCCCCCTGCTCCTGGTCGGCTCTCAGTTGGGCCCGAAGATGGCCTCCGGGCTCGGCACGCTCGGCGCTGTGCTCATCGGCAAGATCGCCGAGCAGCTCGGCCTCACGCTGCCGACCTGGATCGCCGGCGGAACGACTGGGGGCACTGCCGCGGGGGTTGCGGCCTCCAAGGCCGAGGCCACAGCCATCACGGCGGGGACCCCCGAGGTCACCGCCGCCATAGCTGGCGAGAGCACGGACGCCGCAGCCGCCGGCGGCCAGGTCGGGGCCGCGGTTGGGGGTGCTCTAGCGGTTGGCGTGGCAGCGGCCATTCCTGCCGCCATCGTGGGCGCCGTGACATGGATCGGGGATAATGTTGTCAAGCCGATCGACCTAGAGTTGCAGCCCAACTGGAACATGGAAAAGCCGCTCAGCGAGTTCAAGAAGGCCACCGGCGAGTTCATCGGGGGTGTCGCAGCTGCGGACAAGGCGGCCGCCGACCAGATCACAAGCGACGCGGCCATGATCACCCAGGCGACAGCGGATGGCTATGTCGGCATCCCGACGGCGGCCGAGGCCGCGATGTTTTTGGCCAACTACAAGATCCAGCAGGGCCTCGACAACGATGTCAAGACGATCCAGAGCAGCAAGGCCGCGCTGACGTCGGCTTGGTCAGATGCCATGAACACGCAAGTGTCAGCGGCGACCATCGCCTACCGCCTGCAGTCCAACGCTGCGGACATCGCCGACAACGCTCGCCAGATCGCCGACAAGAAGTCCTGGAAGAAGCTGACGACTCAGCAGCAGGACGCCCTGCTCGAGCAGAAGGTCCAGCTCCAAGCCAACCGCGTCGCGCTGCTGGAAGAAGACGCCGACTATGGCACCAAGGCGCAGAAGGCCGAGAAGCTGAATGGGCTCCTGCAGAGTGCCGCCCTGAAAGCCGGCCTGGCGTCCACCGACCCCGACACCGTCGCGATGTGGCAGCAGGTCGAGGCCGATACCCAGACCGCGCTCGACCAACTCCAGGGGAACATGAACACGGGCGGCATCAACGCGGCCAAGGCCCTGGAGGATGGGCTCAATGGCGTAACGGTCAAGATCACCTCCGGCAAGTTCACCGGCAAGAACCTCGGCAGCTTTGACGTGGGCACGCCATACGTCCCTTTCGACCAGATCGCGAAGATCCACCGCGCCGAACGCATCCTGACGGCCGACGACAACGCCGCGGTGTCGAGCGGCGCCGCCGTTCTGGCCTCGCCAGCCGCCCTGTCTGCAGGCGGCGACGTAATCAACATCAACATCGGCAGCTACACGGGTTCGGTTGACCAACTAGCCGCCAAGCTCGCCCACCACATCCGACTCACAAGGAGCTAGATGCCGCAGTTCGAACTGGGTGATCCTCGCTCGGTCGTCGCGGAGCTCTGGCGGGCGTTAGCAGACGACGACCCGACTGTCGCGTCTCTCTTCGCACCGTTCCGCTTGGCGGAACTGGTCGGTCCTGGCCCGGGCGCGGCAGCGCGCCTGAGAGAAGCCCTCGGCCGATCGCGCGACGACTGCAGGCGAATGGACGTCGTCGGGTTCCGCCCCTTCCAGGACGACCCCGATTCCAGCGTCGTTGCCTCTCAGTGCGGGGACCTCGGCGGTATCAACTTCATCTCGCTCTCTCGAATCGAAGAGGCCTTCACCTTTCTGGAATTTACGGTCGAGGGCGGCTGGCGCATATGGGGACCAGTCGACGTCGCGGAATCCGACGTGGATCTGCCGGAGCTGCCGACCGATCCACGATTTCCGCGCGGAAACTAGGCCTGTCTCTCAGCTCGCGGCGCATCCGGATGCTCGGCCGCGAAGGCGAGCGCAGCGGCCACAATAGCTTCGTTGATCCGATGCCGGGTCTCATCTCGGATCGTGTCGACGGCCTGGTAGACCAGTTCGTCGAGCCGATCCTGCTCCGATTTCCTCAGGTCGTCTCGGTCGTACAGATCGTCCAACAGACCCAGGCAGGCGCCTACACCATCCGAATAGTGCCCTTCGATCGGGAGGCCCGTTGGCTGTCCCGTAATCGAGTCTCGAAACGGGCGCCGGCCCCACTCGCGGGCTATCGCGGCGCGGATCTCTTCCTCGGTCGGGGCGGTGACGGTTGCGGTCATTTGAACCTCCAAACAAAACGCCCCGCAGGTGCTGGTACAAGCAGCGCCGGCGAGGCGGTAGGAAGTCTATTCGGTTCGGCCGTCTTGTACCCGGCCGCCGGAACCATCCGGCTCGTACATGGTAGCTGCGATGTCAACGGCTGATGAGCGAAACTGAGCAACTAACGGTGCCCTATCCGGTCGCGGTACCACGAGGGAAAGCACGGCGGATAGGTCTGGAGGCTTAGAAGGCGGCCGCTCTAT
>PMLK01000119.1 GCA_003158875.1 Chloroflexota bacterium | reverse complement strand
ACGTCGAGCGTGCCCGCCGTTATCTGCGCCTTCCCCGCGTCGACGTCGGCGATGTCGCTGACCGTCACGGACAGATCCAGGGCAGCGGCCGTTGCCGTGAACGAATGCTCGAGCGCCTGCGATCCGCCACTGAAGCCCACCCGCACCGGGGTGCTCTTACCGGCGAGCAGCGANNACGACGAGAACCGCCATCACGATTGTGCCGCCAACGAAGACCCGCGAGCGCAGACGCATGCGAATCTCGCGGCGGGCGACGAGGACGATGGTCGGCAGGCGGCGTGTTCCCATACTCAAAGATCGAGGGTTCATGCCGCCTCCTCGATGACGTTCCGGAAGATCTCGCCCAGGGTGGGCTCGACGCGCTCGAACTCGCGCACCGGTCCGGTCTTCAGGGCCGCCTGGAGCAGCGCCTGATCGTCGACGCCCGGATCCAGCTCGAAGAGGCGGCGCGTGCCCTTGGACTGCACGAGCCGCACGCCCGGCACGCCGGCCTCCCAGTCGCCCGGGGCCGCCGGGACATCGATCCAGCGGCGCTCCTGCCCGCCGGCCCGCAGCTCGGCAACGGTGCCACAGGCAACCATCCGGCCCCGCTCGATGATGCCTACGCGGTCGCACAGCCGCTCGACGAGCTCGAGTTCGTGGCTCGAGAAGATGACNNCGGCTCGTCGAGCACGAGGACGTCGGGCCCGAAGACCAGAGCCGCGGCCAGCTGCACACGTTGCTGGTTGCCAAGACTGAGCGCCTGGAGATCGTCGTTGGCTCTGTCCTTCAGGTCGAAGCGATCAATCCAGCGCAGAGCCGAGACTCGGGCTTCCGAGCCGGTCATGCCGTGAAGCTCGCCCAGGTATGCCAGCTGCTCGGCCAGTCGCATCTTCGGATAGAGGCCACGTTCCTCGGGCATATACCCGACGCGCCTGCGCGCCGCGAAGTCGAGCGGCTTGCCATCCCAGCGCACTTCGCCCGCATCGGCGCCGAGCACGCCGAGCACGATCCGCATGGTCGTGGTCTTGCCCGCTCCGTTGCGCCCCACGAAGCCGAAGAGCTCGCCGGCCCGGACATCGAAAATCAGGTCTTGTACCGCGACGGTCGGCCCGTATCGTTTCGATATTCCGTCGATCTCGAGACTGCGACCAGTGGTCATGATTTCTCCGATGCGACTGCCGACCGTTCTGGGTTCGCGGACACCCGCTCCCCTGGTTTGGTGCGACCGGATGCCGCAGGGCGAGCGCCTCTCGCCGCAGGAAGGCGACCCGCATCCCGCAGAGCGTGGCGAAGGAGGAACTCGATCTGCCCGTTCAGGCTGCGCAGGTCGTCGCCCGCCCACGAACGGAGAGCCTCCATCGTGGCCGGATCGAGTCGTAACAGGAACGACTTGCGCTCCATCGTCATGTCACCTTGGCCGGCTACCGGTACAAGGCCAGGGCTCGAGACTTCTTCCGATCCTGGGTCATGTCCGCCTCGATACTATCTGCGTGATATCACACAGACAGTAGCACGCCCAGATCGCGGTGCGAGCAGGCCACCGAGGCCGAGTACGGCGCGACGCCGACGAGCCGACTGCGGACGCGTTTGTCGGGCTACTTGAGCAGATCGACGTAGTAGGAGCGGGTCTGGTTGCCGTCAGAGATGATCGTCACGAGCCGGCCCGCCCCGATGCAGAACGAGGGCGTTGCGCCGTGCTCCCCACTCTTGGTGATGATCAACTTCGCGCCCGTGTCCCGCCATGTCATGCCGTCCGTTGTGATCCACATTTCGTCCTGCAAGGTCAAGGCAATCGCGACGCTGCCGTCGCCGTCGATGGCCCCCCAGTCGTACGAGTCGACCGTCGTTCCGGTGACTGCCGTCCACCCGGCACCATCGCCAGACCAGTAAAGGCCGTTCGCGCCCGCCACCAGGACTCCGCCCACCGTTACCTGTCCCAATGGCGCCGTGCCCAGAGGGACCCAGGCGAGGCCGTCGCTCGACCTCCAGGCATGGCCCAGGTCGTTGGCGATGAATCCGTCCTGCCACGGCACCACCGCAAGGAAGTCGGGAGAGGGCGGTCCGCTCAGAGACGTGAGTTGCCATGACTTGCCGTGGTCGGGCGAATGGAGCACAACCCTGTTGGTGCCCACCGCGACGAGGCTTCCACCGGCATAGGCGACGCTCAGAAGCAGGCTCGTTTGCGAGGGCTGGATCGTCGCTCGGTGCCAGGTCACTCCGTCGCTCGATTGCCAGGCGGTTGCGGTAGATGTCACCGTGTCGGCGCAGTCGCCGTCCATTCCGCCGACCGCCACGAGTCCTCCGTTGCCGTCCTGGGCGAGCGCCTGGATGGATGCGCAATCTTGCGCCCCCTTGCCGTTGAACTGGGTCTCGTCGGCGATCTGGCGCCAGGTGGTGCCGTCATTGGACTCCCAGAGCAAGGGGCCATGGGCCCGGCTGAAGACGCTATAGAAGCGGCCGTTCACGTACCACATGGAATTCGACGACCAGGGCTGGGCCGACGCCTTCGGCACCTTCGCTTGCCTGAAGGTGATGGGTCCCGTCTTGAGCGATGGGCCCGGTGAGAACGTGGTCGAAGGCGTCGGCTGGCTCGATGGCTGGGATGAACTCGGGGGCTCGGCGGCCTGCCAGGTTATGGCTCCCAGGGCGGAGCGCACGACCGCCCCGCCATTGAGCTGTTCGCCGATCACCACGAGTTCGGAGTGGAAGAGAGCGAGCGCCGAAGGTAGGACTCCCGGCGACCCGGCGCTTTGCACACGCCACGTTCTGCCGGCATCTGTCGACAGCCACGTGACGACGGGGGCCGAGGCCGGCAGCGCCCCACGGTCCTCGGTTCGGTAGCCGAGCGCGACGAGAACGCTCCCGACCTGCGTCACAACCGCGGGCTCACACGCAGCCTCGCATCCGAATGCAGGGCTCGGTTCGTCGATCGTGGATCGCGACCAAGTGCGGCCGTCTGCCGATGTCCAGGCCGACGGCGGTCCGCCGTCCCCACCGTCGCGCCCGGTCGCGACGAACGTGCCGTCCGAGACCAGCAGCGAGGTCGGGCTGAACGCGCGATAGTCCCCCGCCGGTCCCGGGCTCGGCGGCTCCACCTTGATCCAGGTTCGTCCGTCGTCCGAATGCCAGGCCTCCGCCGTCGGCGAAAGCATTTCGAAACCGCCGGCGCCGCCGCCTATGAGCGACGGGCCGCTCCAGGCCGGGTTCTGGTCCCCTGGCAGCGCGGCCTGGGTCCAGGTCAGCCCGTCAGTCGAGTACCAGGCGTAGCGTCTCGCCTGCTGCAGTTCCGTCACCTGTCCCGTTACAACCGCCGTCCCGCCTGCGGTGGCAATCGTCAGGAACATGGGGACTTGCGACTGATCCACCGTGATGCGCGTCCAGCTCACGCCGTCGGGAGAGTGCCAGAGCGCGTCGGTTGACGTGTTCGCAGTCGTGATGGTCCCGATCATGTAGAGCCCACCGCGCCCGTCCGCCGTAGCGCTGACGGCGTACGACGGGTCTGTTGAGAACGTGGCCGGCTTCGTGATCAGATTCCAGGTCACGGCGTCAGTCGACGACCACACCGCCGCTCTCTGGTCCGTACCGACCCCAACGGCGACATTGACGTCTCCGAAGGCGAAGAGCCTGTCGCCGATCGGAACGACTGCTCGCACTCGAACCGCTCCTGCCGGAAGCGAGCCGCCCTGGTGCCACGCGATGCCGCTGATGGTCCCGGTCGGTGCGGGCGCGCCCGTGGAGATTGGCGACGATGCGGAGTTCGGCGAAGATGTGGAGTTCGGCGAGGATCGCCGCTCGAGGTGGACGAACAGGCCGGCGACGAGAAGGACGCAGGCCGCAAGACCTGCATATAGCGTCAGTCTCTTCTTCGTCCCCACGAAATCATCATACCGTCATCGGGAAGGACGGCGGCCTATCTCCGCCCCGATGACCGGCCTATCCAATATGCACTGATCAGTACGCGCCGCTCTGCGATTCTGGCCCACGCTCACCAGCGCCTAGAGCCACGGCCGTCGATTTGTAGCTCAAGCCGATGCGATCGACGCCCATGTCGATCAGATCGAGGAACAGCGCCCGTTCCCGAACGTTGCCTGAGGCCTTGACCTTGATTCGACCGTGAACGGCCTTAAGGATCTTCTGGATGACTTCTCTGCTGGCCCCGACCGTTGGACCACCGGTATAGAACCCGGTACTCGTCTTCACATAGTCCGCGCCCGCCAGGATTACGGCCTCACATGCCTGGACGATCTCCTCGTCGATCAGCGCATCGGTCTCGATGATCACCTTCGAGACGACCCCGTGATCGCGACAGACGTCGATCGCGGCCTTGATGTCGAGGCCGGCCTTCTCCCAATTACCGGAGCGCACCAGGCCATAGTTGATTACCAGGTCCAAGTCCGTGACGTCGCCACGCTGGCAGTAAGCCCGAGCCAGGAACTCCTTGGCCGAAGGAGTGCCCTGACCGAACGGGAAGTCACAGACGACGGACATGCCGGTGGCAGTGCCCTGCACGATGGGCGCGATGATATCCAGCGCGTCGGGATTTGCGCAGATCGTGGCGACGCCCCATTGGACGCCTTCGCGGGCATACCTCTCGATTTCCTCGCGGTTCATCTCGGGGCGCAGGATCGAGTGGTCGATGTATTGCGCCAACTCGCCTGCGGCCATCGATTCAGCTTTACGGATCGAGCTAGCCATTTCTCATACCTTCTGTAATTGCGGCCCCAGGAATGTATGTGCGGCTCACGCTCGGGTATTCAGTCAACATACCGAACTCGCGGATGACGTCGCGAATGACCTCCACCGCGTCATCAGCGGGTGCATGAGTCGAGGCATAAGGATAAGTCTCGCCGAGCAACGCCAGATACTTTGGAGCACCGAGCCGGTGGAACGGCAGGACGTCGTAATAGCGCACCCCCGCATCGGCGAGGAACCGGAGGTTGTGTCTGATGGACTGTTCATCCATGTTGACGCCAGGGATCAGCGGAGTACGCACGAAGAGCCTCTCTGGATCGCGCGACGCAAGCCACCGGATGTTGCCGAGCACCTCTACGTTCGAGCCTCCGGTGTAGCGGCGATGCAGCCCGTCGTCTGACGAAAGCAGTGTGCAGATAAAGAGGTCGACGTTGGAGGCTGCACGGGTCAGCGTGCTCTGCGGCACGGCGCAGCTCGTCTCCACGGCCGTATGTATGCCACGCTCGCGGCATTTCGAGGCGACCGCATCGACAAACGCCGCCTGAAGGAGGGGCTCGCCACCGGAGAAGGTGACGCCGCCACCACTCTGCTCGTAGAAGGGCAGATCCTTGAGGATCTCGTCGAATACCTCATCGGCGCCACGCTTCTGTCCGACCACGACGAGTGCGCCCGTTATGCATGCCTCTGCCCACTGCAGCTCCGACGGACGAATCCTCTCCCGGTGCACTCTCACGATGCCGCCGTCGGCTTCTACTTCACCCCTTCGCGCAAGTTCCAGACACGCTCCGCACCCTATGCATTTGTTCGGGAAGTACATGACTTCCCGAAATCCACGGGTGGATTCCGGATTTGAGCACCATCGACACGCGAGCGGGCATCCTTTGAGGAACACCAGGGTGCGAATTCCAGGACCGTCGTGCAACGAGAAGCGCTGGATATTTGAAACCAGGCCGGTGATCGGCTCCGAAATTCGAGACGGCATCAGCCAGACCTACGCAGCGTCGTTGACGGTGCGCGCGATCAGCTCGTCCTGGATTTCCCGATCCAGCTCCACGAAGAAGGCGGAGTAGCCGGCGACCCTGACGACGAGGCTGCGGTATTCCTCAGGCCGCTCCTGAGCGGCGCGAAGGGTTTCCCCGGACACGATGTTGAACTGGACATGCATCCCACCCAGCGAGAAGTAGACGCGGATGGCATCGATGAGCTTCTGGCGGTCCGGGCGCTTCTTCAGCAACGTCGGGAGGAACTTCATGTTGAGGCACACGCCGTTGATCGCTTCCGCCTGGTTCCAGCTCGCCACCGACTTGAAGACCGCTGTCGGACCGTTGACGTCCATGCCGTGTTTCGGCGAGATGCCGCCGTCGGCCAACGGCTGGAACGCGTGCCGACCACTCGGCAACGCTCCGACCTGGCGGCCGAGCGGGGTGTTCGAGGACAGGCAGAAGAGGCCGGGGAAGTAGCGACCGCCGCTGGCATTCGGGTGGCGTCGCACAGACTCCGAGTACTGATGCGCCACAAACCCGACCAACTCGTCCGCCTCCACGTCGTCATTCCCATACTTCGGGACATTGAGGCACTTCTGGCGGAGCAGGGCGTGGTCGCTGAAGTCGGCCCGCAGAGCATCGAGGAGATCCTGTGGGCTCAGGGAGCCAGCGTTGAACACGAGAGAACGGATCGCTCCCAGGGAATCGGCCACATCGGCCAGTCCTACGCCGTTCACACCAGTGGACTCATGGAGCGCGCCCCGGTCGGTGCAGTCTCGTCCGGACTCCATGCATCCATCGATCAGCATCGAGGAGTAGACGTGTGGGGTCTCGCGAGCATGGAGCAACTCCATGGTGTTGAGCGAACGGACCATCATCTCCACAAAGTAGTCGACCTGCTTCGCGTAGGCCTCCTTCAGTTCTTCGAACGAGGCCATGTCCTTCAGTGCTCCCGTCCTGGGACCGAGCTGCGCCCCGGACACCTGGCACCGCCCATCATTGAGCGCCAACTCCAGGCACTTCGCCAGGTTGAAGTAGCAGCTGTTGGTCCTCCCCATGGTGTTGCCCTGACCGGTCGGTTCAACACAGCCGACGATCGCCCAATCCCTGGCCTCAGCCAGAGACAGGTTGTGGTCCGCCATGAGGGCGGGGACGATGACTTCGTCGTTGAAGAACGGATCCTTGCCCCCTTCCTTCCTGGCGAGGGTCCCAAGGACGCGATCGAGGAAGTCATCCGGAGTGGAGCGGCTCACACGAATGGTGACATTGGGCTCGGAGTTGAAGACCGCTTCCTCCGCGTCGAGGCACATGTACGACAGCTTGTTGACGGCATCGTGGCCGTCTGCGTCCACGCCGCCAACGGTGAGGCCAATCGTCGTTGCGAAGCCACCGTTGTTGCGTGCCGACGAATAGGTCTTTGCCTTGATCAGGTCCATGTGTTTGACCCACAGGGCCTGCAGGATGGTGTTCGCCTCCGGCTCACCGATCGTACCCGAGCGAAGGTCCGCGTCGAGATACGGGTACATGTACTGGTCGAATCGTCCGGCCGAGATTGCGCCACCGTTCTGCGAGCAGTAGTCGATGAGCAGCGTGAACCAATAGGACTGGGCCGCCTCAAAGAACGTGCGGGCCGGATGAAGTGGAACCCTGCGGCAGTTGCCCGCGATCAGTCGAAGCTCATCCGCCCGAGCCCTGCTGGTTGCCCGCGCCGCCATCTCCTCGGCGAGATCTGCGAACCGGTTCTGGAATGCGGTCACACCGTCGACGACGATCAGCATTGCTTCGTAGAACGCGCGCTTCTCGCTTGCATCGGGGTCGGTGCTCTGGAGGTTCTCGAGGTGCGCGGCCGCTTCGCGGGCAACGCTCACAAAGCCGTTGTTGATGATGTTCGCGATGTTGGGCTGGTAGTGCCCGTAGCCGGATTCGGCTCGGCTTCGCGGGTCGAAGGGCCGATACTGCGAATCCAGGACCGTTGTGATGGCGGGATCGAGGAGGCTTCGAGAGATGTCGGCCGTCGACTTTCCCTCCCACCGCGGGTATAGCTCATTCACCAGGTAGTCGATATCCGAATCGGGGATGTCGAGCCGGTCGACGTGGCGGACGTTCATCAACTCGAGCTCTTCCCGGGAGAACGAGCCGAATTCCGGGAACAGCGGCGTAGACCTCAGCCGCGACGCATGATTGCCCACGATGAGTTCGTCGTCTTCGATGAAGATGGTCATCTGCTCCAGGACGGCCTTGAGGGCGTGGGCCCGCCTGAGCACCGCGGGCAAGCCTTCGGTCGCCCCATAACTCCCGGTTATGATGCGGGCACGTTCCACGCAAACCGATGGGCGCACCGACCGCATCCTGGCGTTCAGTCGATCAGTTCTTCCCGGCGCCAGGCTAGAGAGAATCACGGGACGGGCCTCGGTGGCCTCGGCTGGCACACCGCGTGATCCCTTGCGGGGCCCGCCGGCGTCGGTCGACGGCCTAAAACTAGCGGCGTGCGTGCTCTGTGCGCTCACGATGCTGCTTCTGCGAGTTGCTTTCTCGCCTGGAGAGTCCGTTCAGTCGCCTGATGGAGCGACGGCATCGCGTCAATGGCGCCGTAGCCTTCGATACATACGGCCGCGGCCGCGTTCCCGAACTTCAACACCTCGCCCAGGTCTTCCTGGCTGAGGGAGTCGATGCCGCCCTTATTGATGATGCCGCGAATCAGTGCGCCCATCAAACAGTCCCCTGCTCCCGTCGTGTCGACGACGTTCGCCTCGAATGCCGCGGCGCTCTGCGTAGCTCCATTGAAGTAGCAGGACGCTCCGTACATATCCTCGCTCATGACAACGAGGCGGACTCCACGGGCCGCAAGTTTCGAGCCGACGACCTCGAGGTCATGTGTTCCGAATAGGTCGTCGAACTCACAAGTAGATCCCTTGAGCACGCTCACTGAAGGGATTACGTCGTCAATCTCGCGCGCGAAATCATGGACGCTCTCGTAGAGGAAGGCGCGATAGTTGAGATCGATGGCGACGGGGATACCTCTCGCATTCGCGCTCTGAATGAGGACCCTGGTCGTCTCGCGGATCGCCTCGTCAACGAAGTTCACGCCCGAGACGTAGAGCATCCGAGTGTCCAGGACATCGTCGAGGTCTAGCTCTGTGGGATGGAGGTTCAACGACGCACTTCCGAGAACGGCGAAGGTGAAGCTTCGCTCGCCGCTCACCAGAGTGACGAAGACGTGGGAGGTGTAGCGCTCATTATCGGTCAACACCATTCGGGTGTCGACGCCGTTGGCTCGCAGAACCTCCCGTGCCTGGCGGCCCATGAAGTCGTCGCCCACCTTCCCGACGAACATCGTGTCGACGCCCAGCTTGCTGGCCGCCACCGCACAGTTGGAGGCGGTTCCCCCGACGTTGGCCTGGAAGAGTTGCCTTGAGTCTCCAGAGAATGCGATCGGCGTGAAGTCTATGTTGATGTCGCCGATCGCGGTCAGTTCTCTCACTTCTAGCACCTTCGACTTCGATACCTGGGCTTCGTACTCGAGTCCAGCTAGTCGAATATGTGGTCCTCGCCCTGCCGGACGTGGCACTTCCAGGTCGGTTCTCACGACGTTGGGTGCGACAAGGACCCCGTTGCTGGTTGTATTGGGATCGTCCACAACCACCGGGAAGCCGCTTCAAGGAATTCTCAAGCCAAGGGATCCTTTGTCAAGCCGAGTCGAAGTACCCTGCCTGCCACTTCCTTGGTCACGTGGCTTGAACCTCCGTTCGGAGCACCAGGATGACGATGTTGTGCAGCCTACCCGTCGCGGTCCCACACCGCCTGGAACGACTACCAGTCAGCATCGCGGGGTGGACACGGAAGGGCGCCCGCCGCGCCGCCGTCAGGACATTCTGGAGGTTCGCTCCCCCACGAGCTCAAGAGCGACGTCCATGGCTGCCGCCGTCAGTTCCTCGGGCGTAGCGTCGAAGCCAAACGATCGGAGCATCGCCGAAGCAGGAGCGAGATTCCCCAGGTAGACAGCGAGCAGACCGAGGAGCGAGCGCAACTGATCCTGGAGAACGGCCTCCGGTTCGATGATGGGGGCGCAGAGCAGGAGCAAGCGGCTCTGCATCTTCTGTCCGGTCTCACTGTGGTCACGCAGGACCGGCTGGTTCTGCTGCACGAAGCTGATCCAGCGGCTCCATCGCCCCTGAAGTAGCTCAGCGAGCCTCCGCAAGTACTCCCGGCGCAATTCGGTCGTGCGCGGCTGCGTCCGGCTCCAGGCCACGAGCTCGTCTGCGGGCTCGACCAGGCTGTCGACGATCCCGGCCAGGAGCGCCTCTTTGGACGCGAAGTGGTAGTAGAGCGCCGCCTTGGTGACGTCGAGCCGCTCGGCGATCTCACGCAGCGAGGTCTTCTCGTAGCCCTGCTCGGCGAAGAGCTCGAGGGCGACATCCAGCGCGCGCCGGCGCGTATCGGCTTGGCGGGGACTCACCTGGTGCGATCCTCGGGTCGTGGTTGGTGGATAACTTACTTGACGGCAGGTTAGCCAGCGCGTATCTTCCGCTACAACAATCCTGCCACTTACCGGTCGGCAAGTAAATAGAGGACACAAAAGGACCTGTCGTGACTCCTAACCCCCACGCCAAAGAGCCAATTGAGAGCCAGGGGCTCGATCCAGCGTTCCTGAAGCTGGCGGCAATTTTGCTCACCGGGGCGATGGCGGTCATGTTCGACACGACGATCGTCAACGTGGCGATCGACACATTGTCGCGAGAGCTGAACGCGTCGGTGTCAACGACCCAGTGGGTCATCAGCGCCTACGTGCTGGCGCTCGCCATGGTAATCCCGGTCAGTGCCTGGGCCATGGATCGCTTCGGAGCCAAGCAGACCTGGATGGGCTCTCTCGCCCTGTTCGCGGTCGGGTCGATGCTCTCGAGCCTGGCGTGGAACATCGAGGCTTTGATCGCTTTCCGGGTGCTGCAGGGCATCGGCGGTGGCCTGATGCTGCCCGTCCTGCAGACTCTGCTCGTCAATGCCGCAGGCCCGAGCAACCTCGGGAAGATGATGTCCCTGGTCAGCCTTCCCGCTCTGCTCGGACCGATCCTCGGGCCGGTCCTGGGTGGCATGATCCTTAGCCAGCTCTCGTGGCACTGGATCTTCTGGGTCAACATCCCGTTCTGCGTGGCTGGTCTCGTGCTGGCGTGGCGTAACCTTCCGCCAACTGCAGCCAAGAAGAGTTCGCACCTCGACGTAATTGGCCTCGCGCTGCTGTCGCCCGGCCTCGCCGCCATGATCTATGGGCTCTCTCACGCCGGCAATCATGGCGGGTTCGACAATTCTGCCGTTCTGCTACCTGTGGCCGTCGGCGCGGTGCTTCTCGGTGGCTTCGGTTTCCATGCGCTCCGCACCAAGCTGCCACTCCTGGACCTTCGGCTGTTCGCAGTTCGCTCCTTCACGGCGTCAAACGTCCTGCTGTTTCTCTCAGGTCTGTCGGTTTACGGGGCGATGCTGCTGCTCCCTCTTTACGAGCAGCAGGTGCGCGGCCANNCGGGCTGCTCCTCGCCCCGCAGGGGCTGGGCATGCTGTTGACCCGAGGCTATGCAGGCAAGCTGACCGACCGAATCGGGGCCCGACCAATCGTGCTTGTTGGCTTTCTTCTCACGATGGTTGGCACGCTCGCCTATACGCAGGCCGGCGTCAACACCAATGAGGTTCTTCTCGGCGCATCCCTGGTGGTCCGTGGCGCCGGCCTCGGAGCAGTGACCATCCCCGTCATGGCTGGGGCCTACCTGGGCCTGAAGCCCAACCAGGTCCCTCACGCCAGCATCGCCACTCGGATTACGTCGCAACTCGGCGGCGCCTTTGGCGCGGCCGTCTTCGCCCTGATCCTCCAAACACAGCTCGCTGCGCAAGCCGCCGGCGGCCTTGCCGGTCGCGCCACTGCGTTCGACAACGCATTCTGGTGGTCGATCGGCCTCACCGCGCTCACCATCATTCCCGCGCTATTCCTTCCCGGGAGACGGGAAGTCGCCGCTACACTTTCGTCTTCGCCGCCAGCACGCGACTGAACGTCTCAGAACGGGCCTGAGCGACCGGCGCCGGTCGGGAGCTAGCGGAGCTGGGCGACCCGGCACGAGTTCCCGCCACTGAAGACCCGGAAACAGGACCAGGCGGTCAGGCATCCGACGGCCGCTGGGTCCAGGAATTCAACGAGATCGACGGACCCTCTCTTGAGGGCGGAGGGGCGTGGAGTCGGGTCGGTCATCGGCCGGAAGACTATCCAGTTGCGCCGAACTTACTTGACCACCGGCGGGTTGGAGCCCACTAGCCGAAACGCCGGGCTCAGTCTCCAGCACATCTCGCGCTATCCCCACGCCGGCAGGCAGAGTTGCGACCGGGAAGTGGCAGGCGACATAGTGACCGGGTTCCAGCTCAACGAGCGGCGGCACCTCGACGCTGCAGCGCTCCTGGGCCTGGAAGCAGCGAGTTCGGAACACGCAGCCGCTGGGCGGGTTGATCGGGCTCGGCAGATCACCTTCGAGCATGATCCGGGACCGCCCCTTCTGCAACACCGGGTCCGGGATCGGCACGGCAGACAGCAGCGAGTGAGTGTACGGGTGGAGCGGCGCGGCGTAGATCGTATTTCTAGGCGCCATCTCCATGAGGTGGCCCAGGTACATGACCGCGACGCGGTGCGAGATCTGGCGAACCACCGCGAGATCATGGGCGACGAACAGGTAAGAGAGACCAAACTCATGTTGAAGGTCGCGGAGGAGGTTGATGATCTGGGCCTGGATCGACACGTCGAGGGCGGAAACCGGCTCGTCGCACACGATCAGCTTGGGTCGCAGCGCGATCGCCCGGGCGATCCCGATCCGCTGGCGCTGCCCTCCGGAGAACTCATTCGGGTACCGGTTGTAATGCTCCGGGTTCAGGCCAACCCGCTCCATGAGCGCCTGGACCGCCGTCCTTACGCCGCCGGGCGGTTGGATCCCCTGGATACGGTACGGCGCGCCGATGATCCCCCCGACGGTATGGCGCGGGTTGAGGGCGTTGTACGGATCCTGGAAGATCATCTGCGCCTTGCGGCGCATCGGCATCAATGCCTTCGAGGAGAGGTGGGTGATCTCCTGGCCGTCGATGACGATCTCGCCGCCGGTGGGGCGGACCAGCATCAGCACCGACCTCGCGACCGTCGTCTTGCCGGACCCACTCTCGCCGACAAGTCCCAGCGTCTCCGCGGACCCGACCGTGAAGCTGACGCCGTCAACGGCCTTCACCTGGCCGACGACGTGCGGAATCAACCCATGGGACCGGACCGGAAAATAGGTCCGGAGATCGCTGACGCGAAGGATCTCGCCCGCCTCGGTCGTCATCAAGAGCCTCCAGCCAGGACGTTCAGTACATCCCGCGAGATCTGCCGTCGCTCCTCCGCCGGCAGATGGCAGCGCACGAGGTGTCCGGCCGACGTCTCCAGCAGTTCGGGCCGGACGTTCAAACAGGCACCCGCCGCGACCCGGTCCGAGTATGTGCAACGAGGCTGGAATACGCAGCCGGGCGGCAGGCTAATTGGCGACGGTGGGTTGCCCGGAATCGGCTCGAGTCGCTCGGACAGTTCGCGGTCCATGCGCGGGATCGAGGACAGCAGCCCGAGCGTGTAGGGCATCTCCGGCTGGGCGTAGAGCACGCCAGTTGGGGCAACCTCGACGATCCGCCCTCCGTACATCACGGCGACTTCGTCGGCCACATCGGCCACAATGCCCAGATCGTGGGTAATCATGATCACCGTGATCCCGAACTCACCCTGGAGGCTCGCGATCAGTTCCAGGATCTGCGCCTGGACCGTGACGTCGAGCGCCGTTGTCGGCTCGTCCGCGATCAGCAGCTCGGGGGCGTTGATGAGGGCCATCGCGATCATTACGCGCTGACGCATCCCTCCCGAGAGCTGGTGCGGATAGTCGTCAATCCGCCGATCGGCCGCGGGGATCCCCACTCGGCGCAACATGTCAAGCGCAATGGCGCGTGCGGCCTTGGCCCCCATCTTCCGGTGGGCGTTGATCGCCTCCGTGATCTGGCTGCCGACCCGATAGAACGGGTGGAGGCTGGACATCGGGTCCTGGAAGATCATGGCAACCTTGCCGCCGCGCAAAGCCTGCAGCTCGTCGGCAGGCATCCCAACGAGCTCCTGCCCATCCAGCCAGATCTCGCCCGTCATCTTGGCGCTCTTACGATCGATGAGGCCCATGATCGCCTGCGCGGTGACGCTCTTGCCGGAGCCGGACTCGCCCACAATGGCAAGCGTCCGACCGCGCTCGATCGACAGGGAGACCCCTTCGACGGCTCGAACTAGGCCGTCCTCCGTCGGGAACGCGACCGCGAGGTCCTTGATCTCCAGGAACGGGTTTTCGGTAGGCCCGCCGGATGTCGTCACGCCAGCCTCACGCGCGGGTCGACCACCGCGTACAACAGGTCGACCACCAGGTTCGCCACAATCACGATCGTCGCCGTAACGAGCGTGATCCCAGCGATCAAGGGCAAGTCAGACTCGAGGACCGAACTCACCGCGAGCGCGCCGAGCCCTGGCAGGCTGAAGATGCTCTCGGTGATGATCGCCCCACCCAGGAGGTAAGCGAGGTCCATCCCGGCGGCGGTCACTATGGGCGTCAGGCCCGCCCGGAGGGCGTGCTTGACGACAACCGTCCGCTCAGGAAGGCCCTTGGCGCGCGCGGTCCGAACGTAATCCTCGTTGAATGTCTCGAGAACCTGGTTGCGGGTCAGACGCATGTAGAACGCCGTGTTCAGGACCGCGAGGACGATCCAGGGGAGGATCATCGTCTGCAGGAACTGGAACGGGTTGTCGAACGGCGAAATGTACGAGGGAAACGGCAGCCAACCAAACTGGAGGATGACGAAGAAGATAAGGACGAGGCCGATGAAGAACGACGGCAGCGAGTAGCCGACCAGCGAGATGCCCATGACGAGCCGGTCTGGCCAGTGACCATGGTTGAGCGCGGCAAAGATGCCCAGCGAGATTCCGGCCGTGATCCACAGGATGAACGCCCCGGTTGCGAGCCAGAAGGTCGTCGGGGCGGCCGTCTCGATGAGCGTGAGCACCTGCTCGTGGCGGGTGAACGAGTAACCGAGGCAAGGGGCGTTGCAAACGATGGGTTCCGGGGAGTCGGCGGAATACGTGCGCCCGACGACCAGCCCAGACAGGAACTCCTCGTACTGGGTCAGGATCGGCTGGTCGTAGCCCAGGCGATGCCGGTTGGCCTCGATGGTCTGGGGACTGCAGGCCTTGCCGCAGGTGAGCCGGGCCGGGTCGCCCGGCAGGAGCGTGAACAGGAAGAANNACCACGTATGCGGCCACGGAGCTTGCCCTTCCTTGGTCCGGATAGTTGCGCCCCCGGCGAGGAGGCGATGCCGCTCGCCGGGGGCGGTTGATTGAGGGTCTAACTAAGACCAGTCGTAGCGGTTACTGCTTGACGTACATGTCGCCGTACGGATTGGAGCCGTAGGGTCCCCACCGGTACAGGGCCCCGTCGGGAGTGGTACCGGTTCCGAGCTTGCTACCCATCATTCCCTGCTGCAGCTCGAAGAAGGTCGGGATGGCCCACACGTTCTTCATGGTCTCGACGTTGAGCGCCTGCCACAAGGTTTCCTGCTTGGCGCGGTCGGTCTCGATCTGGGCCGTCTTGACCTCGGCGTTGAATGCGGCGTCATCGACCTGGGACAGGTCCCAGCCACCCTCCTGTGTGAACAGGGGTGGAATAACGGTCGAGGCGTTCGGCCAGTCGGCGCCCCAACCGCCCATCCCAAAATCGCCCGCCTTCGTGGGGTCAAAGACGGTGCTGTAGTAGGAACCCGCCGGGAACGGCTGCAGCTTCACA
>PMLK01000033.1 GCA_003158875.1 Chloroflexota bacterium | reverse complement strand
TCGGCGTGGCGGGCGGCGTCGGCGCTCCCCCGCTCCATTGCCAGACCGGCGAGTACCGCCGGTAGCGCCGCTACGGCATGGGACGACTCCACGGCCGCCAGGATGCCCTCGGTCCGAGCGACCTGACGAAGTGCCGCCACGGCTTCCGTGTCGGTCGCGGACGAGACGATCAGCCGGCCAGCCTGCATCAACGCCGCGAGCTGGGGCCCGATGCCTGGATAATCCAACCCGGCCGAGATCGAGACAGCTTCCACGACCTGGCCGTCGGCGTCCTGGAGCATGTAGGAACGAGAGCCGTGCAGGATGCCAGGCGTTCCGCCCAGCAAGGCGGCCGCATGGTGGCCGGTAGACAGACCCTCACCGGCCGCCTCCGCGACGGCGAGACGAACACTCGGCTCGCCGATAAATCGGTGAAGCAGACCGAGGGCGTTGGAGCCGCCGCCCACGCAAGCGATTGCCAGGTCCGGCAGCCGTCCTTCCGTCTCCGTAAGCTGAGACGCGGCTTCGTCGCCGATGACGCGCTGGAAGTCGCGAACGATCTGCGGATACGGGTGCGGGCCCATCGTCGACCCGAGACAGTAGTGCGACGTTTCCACGTTGGTCACCCAATCGCGTAGGGCTTCGCTTACGGCGTCCTTCAACGTCCCGGAGCCGCTGTGGACCGGCCTCACTTCGGCGCCGAGAGCCTCCATTCGCAAGACGTTGGGCGCCTGACGGGCGATGTCTTCTACGCCCATGTGAACAACACATGGAATGTCGAGCAGAGCGCACGCAGTGGCCGTGGCAACGCCGTGCATGCCCGCGCCCGTTTCGGCGATGACTCGCTTCTTGCCGAGCCGGCGCGTCAGTAGGACTTGACCCAGGGCGTTGTTCAGCTTGTGGGCGCCGGTGTGATTGAGATCTTCCCGTTTGAGGTACAGGTGCAATCGGTCGGGCAGGAGATTCAACGAGGCGCCCGGGACGGCTCCACTTGAGACCAGCCTTCGGGCCTCGTCCAGAACCTCGGCGCTCAACCGATCGGCACTATAGATCGGCGTCGGTCGGCCGCCGTAGTGGAACTGCATCTCACGCAGTTCGGCCCAGAATCTGGGGTCGTGGCGGGTTTCGTTCCATGCCGATTCCAGCTGATCGAGGGCCGAGATCAGGGTCTCGGGAACGTATCGCCCGCCGAAATCGCGGTCCATGCCCCACTTGCCATGTTCGTCGGGCTCGAGAAGCGGCTCGGGAACGGGCGTCGGGCGGACGCGGACGTGCGGCCGATCGAAGCGCGCGGCCCCGGCCCGTTTGGCGAATAGGGCCACCAGCAGCGGGTCCTTGCGCGGTCTCGAGCCGATCGCCGCCGCGGCCCGAGCCTTGTCCGCTGCCTCGGCAGTCGTCGCCGCCGAGGGGCGGACTTCCACTCCCGAGGCCACGTCCACGCCCACGGCGGGCACATCCAGCAGGGCGTCGGCGACGTTGGCCGCATCGAGGCCGCCAGCCAGCACGACAGGGATCTCGCGAGCCACTTCCGCGGCGATGCGGCGCGCCACTTGACGACCGGTGCCGCCTGGGAAGGGACCGCCGGCGGTGTCGAGAATTAGCCGCTCAGCGCCGGCAGCCAGGTACTCGCGGCCGGCGGCGATCGCGGCGACCGCTGCCAGGCCGGGGGCCCCTGCCAGGCCTGGGGTAGCGGCCGGCAGACTCGAAGCGGCATCGGCTGCCACGCTCGGTGTGCCGCGCAAATCTGGAGTCTCGGCCACCGTTGCCCCGTCGGCAGGCAGATGCAGCACTTTCCAGACCGGTCGTCGGACTGCCCGAATCAGGCTCGCCGGCTCGGAGCCGGAGAGCTGGATGGCGTCCGGCGCGAAGGCCGAGATGGCGGCATCGATTTCCTCGGCGCTCGCGTCGGCGAACACGGCGACGATTCGGGGCACCGCGCCGGTAGGCGACGATCCCCGCGCCTTGGTGGCCAGGTACGCAGCTTCCGATAGAGTCACGTACCTGGGCGTGCCCGGCACCAGGTTTATGCCGATGGCATCGGCACCGGCGCGGAGGGCGGCCATCAGGCCGTCAGAATCGGCGATGCCGCAAATCTTGACCATCGGCCCGCGAGCTTCGGCGGCGATGTCGTGCGGCACCGCACCCGCGGCCACGAACGAGCGCACGGCCGACTCCGGATCGTGAGCCCGCATCAGAGCCTCGCCGACCAGAGCAGCATCCAGACCCACGGCTCGCCAGCCGACGAGGGTTCTGGCTTCGTTCAAACCGGACTCGCCCACGGCCAGTCGATCGGCGGGGACGAGAGCGCGCAGCCGCATACACAGCTCAGGGTCGACGTCGAGCGTTCGCAGGTTCCGATTGTTCAGTCCGATCAATCGAGCCCCGGACGCGAGCGCCGCCTCAACCTCGCGCTCGTCGTGCGCTTCCACGAGCGGCTCGAGACCCAGGTCGCAGGCGCGCTCGACCAGCTGAGCCAATTTCTTGGGCGTATGCAGGCAGGCGAGAAGAAGGACCATGTCGGCCCCGGCCAGGCGCAGCATCGGCAGCTGGCGGTCGTCGACCACGAACTCCTTGGCCAGCACCGGGACTGATACCGCCGCCCGCACGGCCTGCAGGTCCGCGATCGCGCCACCGAACCAGTGGGGCTCGCACAGAACGGAGATCGCGCTCGCTCCGCCGGCCGCATAGGCACGGGCCCGAGCCACCGGATCGGCGTCGGCGGCGATCGCCCCGACGGACGGCGAGCGGCGCTTGACTTCGGCGATCAAATGCAGCCCCGGCGCCGCGAAGCGTTCGACTACGGAGCGCGGCGCAGTTCCGGGCGCGGCAGAGTAGTCGGCGGCCGCGTCGGCCAGCTGGCTGTACGTCCGCTCCCCCAGCTCACGTTCGATGTCGGCCCGGCGGCGTTCGGCGATCTCGGCTACGACTCCGGCACGGCCGGCTCGTGCCTTGCCGGTCGCGGACGGTAGGCTGGCGGCCGCGCTCGGCCCTGAGGCGTTGGATACCGTCATGCCGGCGTCACTTCGAGCCTGGCCTCGTCGCGAGCCGCCTTGGCGGCCTGCAGTCTCGATAGCTGAGTCCTGGCCGCGCCGGAGTCGATCGTTTGAGCGGCGAGAGTAATGCCGTCGTTGAAACCCACCGCCCGGCCAGCCGCCACGAACGCCGCCGCGGCATTGAGCAGGACCACGTCGCGGCGCGGTCCCGATTGCCCGCCCAGGACCGCCTCGACGATGGCGGCATTCTCGGCCGGCAGACCGCCTGCCAGGGACGACAGGGGCGCCGCGGTCAGACCAAGTTCCGCGGCCACAACCGTTCGGCGCGTAACCCCGGCCGGGGTTACGTCGTAGACCACGCCCGACCCATCGAGCGGCAGCTCATCGACACCGGCGCCGTGGACGACGAGGGCTCGTTCACTGCCCAGCAACCGCAAAACCTCGGCCATCTTGGGAGCCACGGCCGGGTCCCCTACTCCCACCACCTGGCGGCGTGCGCCGGCCGGGTTGGTCATTGGCCCGATGAGGTTGAACGCGGTCCGAACGCCGATCTCGCGACGTGTCGGGCCGGCATGCTTCATCGCCGGGTGATAACCCTGGGCAAAGAGAAAGGCGAAGCCGTTGGCCCGTAGCGACTCGGCCGCTTCTTCCGGCGACAGATCCGTGGCGATGCCGAGGGCCTCCAGAACGTCGGCGGATCCACAGGCGGAAGTCATGGCCCTGTTGCCGTGCTTGGCCACGGGCACTCCGGCCGCCGAGACGACGATGGCGGCGGCGGTCGAGATGTTGAAGGTGTTGCTGCCGTCGCCGCCCGTCCCGCAGGTATCGATGGCGTCGGCAGGGGCCTCGACACGCAGCGAGCGGGCCCGCATCGCGTCGGCGAACCCGGCCAGTTCCTCGACGGTTTCGCCGCGCATCCGCAGCGCCACCAGCAGAGCCGCGAGCTGAGATGGTGTGGCCTCGCCATCCATCACGGAACCCATGGCCTCTCGGGCCTCGTCAATCGAGAGGGTCCTGCCTTCCACCACGGCCGCAAGGGCCGCCCGCACCTTGTCACTCATCGAACAACCTCCACGCGGCCGGCGGCCGCTGCTGCTTCGCGTACCGAAATGGATGGGGCGCCGTCTTGCCGATCCCCCGACGCGGCCGACCCCGAGCCGAAACCGGCCAGAGCGAACGAACCGGCGATCTGGTCTAGCAGCAGTCCGTCGCCTTCGCCGCACAGCCTCAGGAAGTTGGCCAGCATGTGCGGCCCCTCCGGAGTTAGAACCGATTCCGGGTGGAACTGCACGCCCTCTGCGGGCGCGTGGCGATGGCGGATGCCCATGACCACGTCGTCGCCGATCGTGCGGGCCGTGACGACTAACTCGGGCGGAAGCGTGTCCGCGACGACGCTCAACGAGTGATATCTGGCGGCCGCGAACGGCGACGGCATGCCGGCGAACAACCCCAGCGAGTCGTGGCTGACGTCAGATGCCGCGCCATGGACCAGCGTCGGCGCCCGACCTACGGTAGCTCCGAACGCCTGGGCCATGGATTGCATGCCCAGGCAGACTCCCAGGAGCGGGATCCGGCGTTCCACAGCAACGCGGATGGCCTCCATCGAGACGCCGGCGGAGTCGGGATCGCCCGGCCCCGGCGAGACGACGATGCCGCGCAGTCCGGCCGAAGGATCGTTCGCAAGAGCCTCGATGCCAGCACGATCGATGGCGTCGTTGCGCATCACCCTGACTTCGGCACCTGCCGCCTCGAGGGCCTGCACCAGATTGAAGGTGAAGGAGTCGTAGTTGTCGATCATCAAGAGCATGGCTGGCTCCTAACGTGGCGTGGCGGCTGGGGTCACGGCCGACGTGGCTCCAGCAACGGCCAACGTGGCTCCGGAGGCGCCCGGCCCTGTGGCGCCCGGCCCTGTGGCGCCCGGCCCTGTGGCGTCGCTCCGGCCGGCGGCGGCTTCGGCGGCATTGGCGTTGTCGACCTCGGTGGCTTCCGCCATCGCAAGTTCGATAGCCCGCTTCATCGCTCCGGCCTTGTGTTCCGTCTCGTCGAACTCGCGCTCTGGAACGGAGCCGGCCACGATCCCCGCCCCCACGGTGAGGTGGATCCGATCGTTGCGCAGGACGGCGGAACGGATCGTTATGGCCGTGTCGAGATTGCCGTCGTACCCGAGATAGCCGACAGCGCCACCGTACAAGCCGCGCCGTTCGCCTTCCGCTTCGGCGATGAGCTGCATTGCCCGAACCTTGGGCGCACCGGAGAGCGTCCCCGCCGGGAAGATGCTGCGCAGCGCGTCGAGCGAGTCGCACTCCGGCTTGAGCCGGGCTTCCACGTTGCTCACGAGATGAAGCACGTGGCTGTAGCGCTCGACTTCCATGTACTTAGTCACGGCCACGCTTCCGGCCCGAGCCACTCGACCCAGGTCGTTGCGCCCCAGATCCACGAGCATCACGTGCTCGGCCCGTTCCTTGGGGTCGCTCTGCAGCGCGGCGGTGAGGGCGTCGTCTTCGGCAGGTGTGGCGCCGCGCGGTCTCGTGCCCGCAATCGGATGGGTGGTCATGCGGTCGCCCTCGACACGGACCAGCAGTTCCGGGCTTGCGCCCACAACAGCGAACTCCGGCATACGCACGAAGAACAGGTACGGGCTTGGGTTGACTCTCCGCAGCGAGCGGTACAACGCCACGGGACCGAGCCGCTCGCCGCCGATGATCGGCTGCTCGAAGGTCTGGCGCCGCGCCACGACGATTTGGATCGCTTCCCCGGCCGCGATCGCTTCCTTAGCGGTCCGGACCGCCGACTCGTAAGCGGGCCGCTCGAGGCTGACCTCGATCTCGCTCAGCGCTACCGGCCCGCTCGACGTTGAATCAGATTCCGAGCGGCCGCTCTCGCTCGAGCCTTCGCTCAACGGTTTGCGGCGCCGCGTAAGACCGGCCAATTCGAGTTCGGTAGGTCGAGCGGTCCGCTCCAGCGCTTCGTAGATGGCCCGCTCGGCGATCTTGTAGCGGCCCTCGATGTCCGGGGTGTCGGTGTGCAACGAGGCCACGGCCGAGAGCGTATGGGTCAGATGATCGAAGACCAGGACCAGATCCGACTCCTGGAACGCAGCCATCGGTACGCCGATGGGGTCGCGCGTCGGCAGAGGCACGGTCGGCTCGAACATCGATACCGCGTCGTAGCTGAGCGCGCCGACCGCACCGCCGGAGAACCGAGGCACGTCCGCGGACGGCAGGACGCGGCGCTTCGGCAGAAACTGGCGCAGGGCCACCAGCGGATCGGGCACTTGGAACGTTTCGGTCGGCAGGTCCGGGTAGAACTCGGTGACGCCCACGGGCCGGGTCTGGATCGTGGCGACATTGCTGCGCACCGTGAGAAGCCGTCGCGGGCCAACGCCCAGAAAGGAGTATCGACCGAGCCGCTCGCCGCCCTCGACGGACTCGAGCAGGAAGGCCGGGCCACCGTCGTCGAAGCGCATGAACGCCCCGATCGGAGTCTCGAGGTCGGCGCTACGGGAGGCGGTCAGCAGGATCGTGTCGGCCGAGCCCGCAATCTGCCGGACCTCGCGGAGACTTAACGGATCTGTCTGTGCCATCGGTATCGCCTGTCGCCTTTCGTTGCCGCCATCCGGCGAGTGGGTCGCTGCCCGCACCGGGCGGGGAATCAAAAACCTCTCGTCCACGAGGGACGAAAGGTCAATTCCTTCCGCGGTGCCACCCACATTCGGCGATGCCGCACTTTGGCCGACGGGTCGGGCTCTCGGGGCGGCGGCGCGGTTTCCCGCACGTGCCGCCGGCGACTCCCACCGATCGGTGCTGCCCTGTATCGCTGGCGCTCTGCGCCGGAGCCTACTGGCGAGCCCTGGAAGCTCGCGGTTTGGTCCGGAGGCTCACGGGTCCATTCGCTCTCGTCGCCGTCCCAGCTTGCACCAACCGCTGGGTCTCTTCGCCGGCGCCGGGAAGTACTCGTCCCGATCACAGCCCGTATTCATCTGTGGCGGGAGTCTATGGGGCGAAGCCGCGCGATGTCAAATGCCGGGTATGACAGTCTCGCCGCCCGCGAACCGCCCGGCGAGCCGCCGGACACCGCCGGACGCCGCCCCTAGCTGAAGTCCACGCCCGACTGCAGGATGACGTTGGCGTAGGGCGTGAATTCGCCCGTGCGGACGATCGCCTTGGCCGAGTGGGTCAAACGCTTGAGCTCCTCATGGCTGACCTGCTCGATGGCGATGGAGCCGGCCAGCTTCCGGATGCTCGCGTACAGCTCGGGGCTGGCCGTGACCATCTCTTCGGCCAGGATGATCTTCTCGACGACTATCTCGGCCATCAACGGCTCCAGGACCTCGAGGAAGCGCGGCACTCCCCTGACCACCGCCAGATCGATGCGCTCGACGCCGAGAGGTATGGGCAGCCCGGCATCGCACACGACGATGCCATCGGTGTGACCGAGCGAGCCGGTGGCGCTCAGGATCCGCTGGTTGAGGATGCCGCTCTTGCGCATGTCGAGTCCTCCGTCGCCCGATCGGGCGTTCGCGATCAGGCCAGACCGAATGCCCGGGCGAGGGCGTCGTACATGACCTTGTCCGGCGCGTCGAGGCCGGTCCAGAGCTTGAAGCCGATCGCGCCCTGATAGACGAGCATTCCCAGCCCATCGAGGATCTGGGCGCCGTGGCGTTTCGCTTCGGCGAGGAACGGCGTCATCGGGGTGTGGATGACGTCGCACACGACCATGCCCTTGCCCACCGTCTCGAAGTCCACGTCCGGGCAATCGTCAACGTTGGGAAACAGGCCGATCGACGTGGCATTGACCAGAATGTCCGTACCGGCGGCCACCGCGTACGACCCCGACCACACCTCGAAATCGGCCTTGGTCGGCGTGCGGGCATTGAGCAACTCGACGAGCTCGCGACCGCGTTCCGGCGACCGATTGGCCACCGTTATGTGCGTGGCGCCGGCCAGGGCCAGCTCCACGGTGATCGAACGAGCGGCACCGCCCGCGCCCAGAACAACGACGCGCTTGCCCTTCGGGTCGACGGCCGCGTCCCTGGTCAGGGCGGTCATGAAGCCTTTACCGTCGGTGTTCTCGCCCACGAGCTTGTCGCCCACTCGGACCACGGTATTGACCGCGCCCATGAGCGCGGCGTCGGGCTTCACTTCGTCGAGATACTGCAGGACCGCGACCTTGTGAGGGATCGTCAGGTTGATGCCGCGCATGTTGAAGGCCCGCAGGCCGTTCATTGCGGCCTCCAGATCTTCAGGCATGACTTCGATGGTGAGATAGCGCCAGTTGAGGCCCAGTGCCGCAAAGGCAGCCTCATGCATCACGACCGTGGGATTCTCGGCGACCGGATGCCCAAAGACGCCGATCAGTTCGGCTTTGTAGTTGGGCGCGTCACGGCGCGAGTCGGTCATGCTGATGCCTCCGTTCTACCAGTATTCCTCGGTATGCAGGGTACCGAGGTCGTGGCCCTTGTCGCGAACGAAGCCGCGAGCTTCGGCCCACTCGATCACCGTTTCGATCATGCCGGGATTGCCGCACAGGAAGATGTCGAAGTTTTCCGGCGTCAGGGCGAGTCCCGTCTCTTCCTCGATGGCACCCGAGGCGACGACATTCTGTAGGTAGCCGCTGCGACCCTTCCAGGTGACGTCCTCTTTGGGTCGAGTGATGACCGGCACGTAGTGGAAATTCCCGCAATGGCGAGCCAGTCCGGTCAGTTCGGTGCGATAGCCCAGGTCCCATGAGAATCGCGCTCCGTGGACGACGACGAACTGGCGCGAGGTGTCGCAAGCGAGCTCGCTGCGGAGCATCGACATGTACGGCGCCAGCCCGGTCCCTGTGCCGATCATGAGAATGTGCTTGCCCGGGGCCTTATCGAGAGTGAAGACGCCGACGGCCTTGGGACCGACGTAGATGCGATCCTTGATCTTCAGATTGAAGAGTCGAGGCGTTAGCTCGCCGCTCATGACGACCGTCAGGTAGAACTCGAGGTATTCGTCGGAGCGGCTTTCGGAGGCGATCGAATAGGCCCGCCGGATCATCCGGTCCGGCTCTGCGGCCGCCCGGGCAACCGACGCGGCCTGGCTTTCGACGCTCTCCTGGCTTTCCGGCGTCCCCGTGACGGCTCCGGCTTCAGGGGCCAGGAGCACGGCCGGCGCGTCCTTCTCGGATTCGTCGATGCGTGGCTCGGAAGCCTTCAGGCCGAGCACGACATATTGGCCGGCCTTGAATTCGAAGGGCAGCTTGTCCGGAATGATGCGCATGATGACCAGACCCGGCGCGACTTCGACCCGACTCGAAACCGTCGCGTTGTACTCAGCCGCCATGCGTCCTCCAAAGTTGCGTTCACAGACCATCCAGCCGAACTCGTCGCTCGACCAGGTAAGGCAAGGATACGAGGCGAGAGGCGACATGTCAGGCGACGAGGCCACTCGCCCCGAAACGTGCGGATCGGCTCTAGTTGGGTTGGAGCGATCAGCCCTCGAGGCCCACCAATCGCGCGACGGGTCCGGTGTCGAGCATTACCGACTTCAGCTGACTCCACGGGATCACGATCGTCGGCAGGGCGGGCCCACTGGACGTCACCTGATACTGGTTGAACGTGAGACGGATGCCCTGTCGGGTTATTCCCCAGTTGTTGAAATTCGACAGAAGCGGGCTCGTGCCGGCGGCCACGTTGGACGCATCGTAAGCCGAGCCGAGGGCATCGCGAAGCAAGTTCGGGGCCACGTCCGAGAAGACGGTCACGGCCGACGTGTCGTCGATGAAGATGTCCGCGAGCGACATGCGGCGGCCAGAGGCGAGGTCGAAGTTGAGGGACTCCAGGCCGTGGACAATGCCTGCAGGTGAGCTGTCGTCAGCCCAGCTCAACGTCCAGGACGCAATCTCCGGAGTGACCATCTCGGTGTTGAAGTCGCCGATCAGGGTGTTGTTTCGGCCGCGTTCCCACCGTTCCGACGCCGGACCGGCAACCCATTGCTGGGCTCGGGCATTGATGTCAGTTCGGATGTCGGAGTCGATCTGGCTGGCGAAAGGCGTCTCGCCCACCTTGAATGCCGGGTACATGAAGTAGTAACTCCAGACCCCGTGTGGATCCGAATCCTTGATGACGGAATGGACGAATATGGGCTGCTGGTCGGTCAGGGACGCGGTGGGATAGGGAGTGTCCTCCGACGTGGCCTGGACCAGGGGCATCAGCGATGGCGACGCCCCGAATGAGGAGATGGCCGTTCGCGTCGGTGGCACGCTGCGGTCGATTGCGACCGGCGGCGCGGTCACGAGGATGTTCATCGCCAGATATACGCTCGCAATGGCGGCGCCTACGAAAACGATCGCGGGTGCCAGATCGGCCAGCCTATCCGGCAGCGACTTGCGGCGAGACCTCATGACCCGAGTATGCGGGACTCAGGCCGTGCCCGCACGCGGAAGGTTGCGGGCGGCGGCGGCGAACCTACGCGGCCTGGACGACGTGCTCGACCAGCTCGGCTTCGTCGACCGGCTCGACGAGAGCCACCGACTTCTGGACCGGCTCGACGAGAGCCACCGACTTCTGGACCGGCTCGGCTTCGTCGACCGGCTCGACGAGCGCCGCCGCCTTCTGGACCGATTGCGGCCGATGCCACGGCGCCGCGGCGCGCTCGAGTCGCTCGACCTGGGCGATGACCTGCTCGGCCTCGCTCTTCTTGATCTCTCCCGATTGCAGGGCCTCGAACAGCACGAGTCTCCGGGTTTCCTCATCGGAATCGAGCAACAGATCGATCAGATCTGAGAACGGAACCTCGCGTGGCTTTCTATTCAACACTTTGGATTCCTCCACGCCTACCGCCAGCGACTGAACATGATGGCGGCCAATGGAGGTGTCGGCAGGGTTAACGCCTAGGTGGCATGCCCGATGGTCCCAAGCGACGCTATCCTTTCGGCGCGCAACGGCTGGGGCGGCGGGCCGCAAGCGGGGTGGGCGAGCGAGCGCGTGGCGGGCGAGCGAGCGGCGGGCGCGAGCGGGCGGCGGGCGCGGGTGGAAGCGGCAGCGGGCGCGCATCAGGGTTGGGGGCCGAGGTTCGTCGAGGGGTTCAACCGCAGTTGTCCGAGACCATCGGCGGCGAGACTGACCCTCATCGAAGAGTTGGCTCCGCCACCCGGTGGTCGCCGGGGGCGTTGCCGGGGTCGCCGGGGACGTTGCCGGGGTCGCCAGGGCCGCCGCGATCCGGAGACGTTGCCCTATTCCACCGAGGGTCGCGCTACGCGACGAATTGCCGGCGGACAAGGCGGTGCGGCGGGCTGCTTCAACCGACCCACGCTCGGCGCGGCTACCTAAATGGCGTGAATAGCCGCCCGAGGCCACTCCCTTGCTGGTTAGCGTCGCCCCGGGTGACATTGGTTCGGGAAGCGGGCCACATGCCCGGACCGCGTCGCCGCGGGTGACATTGGTCAATTGCACCAACGGACGCCAGAGCCGGCCGGCCGTCAACGCCATGACGAGTAACTCGGGGATCGCAGACAACGCCTCGGGCCATTCGGACGGCAACTCAAGCCTCGACTGCGGCGGTCGACACCTGAATGGGGACCCGTGTGCGACCGCCTAAGCGGGTCCATCAGATGTGAAGGCATTGCAGCGCCACGAGTCGAGCCGGTTGTCGAGGTCCGGCCGAGTGACCGTTCCGTAACCCTGCCGAGCCATCGTCGAGTTCAGAGCCATCTCTGAATCTTCGCCGATCCACTTACCGCCTGAAAGAGACGAGCGATGTCGAGCCGAGCTTCCAACGAGAGCGCCCACTTCGGCCGCAACCGCCTCCTCGGCTCCGTGTCGCCGGTGGTCGGACTTCTGGTCGCCCTTGCCGTCGTCGGCTGTGGCTCAAGCGCGGCGCCGACGAGCCAGGCCATCCCGACGAGCCAGGCCATCGCTCTGATGCCGGGCCTGGCGGCGGTTGCGTCGGCATCGACGACCCGGACCGCGACCCCAACCGCGACCCCAATCGCGACCCCAACCCCAACGCCCCAGCCCGCCTACTGGGCTGACGCCGGGTCGATGTCCCAGCAGCGCTACTCGTTCAAGACCCTTCAACTCCACGACGGACGCGTGCTGGCCATTGGAGACCAATACATCGACTATGGGGACACTTGCGGGGAGTGCTTCCCCGTGACCGGCCCAGAGAATGGTTCGAAGCATGCCGATCTGTGGGACCCGACGACGGGCAAGTGGACCCCAACAAGTGGCCTTGCCTCCAATCGATCCGGCTACGCGGCCCTCGTGCTTCAGGATGGTCGCGTGCTCGTGACGGCCGGCAGCGCCGACTCGACAAAGAACTATCCGGAGAACTGCTTTTCAAGCACATGGCTGTTCGATCCGGCTACGGAGAAATGGAACAAGGCCGCCGGCCTCATGCACGTCGCCCGATGCGATGCCGCATTCGCACCCCTCCCAGATGGACGAGTCATGGTCATCGGTGGATCGGGCATACACGGCAACTCGCTGGCGAGCACCGAGATATTCAACCCGAGCAGCCGAACGTGGTCAGCGGGTCCGGCGATGCCGTCCGCGCGCAGCATCGGGATGCAAGCCGTGACGTTGACGACCGACAAGATCCTGGTCGTCGGTAGCGGCTCTTCCGCCGTTGAATACGACCCCTCGACCAAAGCATGATCTGGAGCGGGGGCTCTAAGCACTGCCGTCGGCGATCCCGTTGTTCCTCTGCCCGACGGGGGTGCGCTTGCCTTCGACAGCGGGACCTGGAAGACCGGAACGCAGTCGTTGTCGCCGCCGCGAACACTCAGATTCGATCCATCGTCGCGCACCTGGAACGCGGTCGCCTCGCCGTCGCAGGCGCGCAGCGGGGCCTGTGTCATCCCACTAGCAGATGGCAGGGTCCTGGTCGCGGGCGGCAAGATCGGATCGACGGACACTCCGGACGCATCCGGAGGGAGTCTGGTGGCCACAGTGCTCACTCCGACGACCGAGATCTTCGATCCCTCGACGAGTACATGGGAGCCACGGCCAGGATCGCATCCTCAAGCGCATCGGTGGCGGCTCGGATGGCGGCTCGGATGGCGGCATTGTGTTCGAGCGCGGAGCGTCCGACGTCAACCCCGATCGGCAATGGTCTTATGGTAAGCTCCGGTGCCAGGGCGGCCTGACGGCATCGACGCAGCTTGTCGAAGGATCGAAGGTGGTGCGGCAACAACGTTCGCATCGAGGAGTTCCGCCCCGTGAGAGAGGGAACCCTTCCATGAAGGACGTCAAACGCGGCTTGAGTCCGGTCGCCATCGGCGCACTTGTGCTGGTCGTAGTCGGCTGTGGTGCCACCGCCACCACCCCTCCAACTGTAGGCCCCGCCGACTTCTCGTTTGCCTTGATGTCGTTTGCTCCTCTCCCGACCTTCGCGCTCACCACGCCTGCCCCGACCGCAACCGTGGCGCCGCCGCTCTGGGGCGTCGACTCCCAGGGAATCCCGCTTCCTCCGCCAGACGCTTCTGGCGTGGATCAGTCCCTCGTCACCGCGGCACCGGTCGTCGGCCCCTTCAAGATCGATCCGAAGGCGGGGCCGTCGGGTTGGCCTGACGTCTGCAACTTGACGAGCGCGGCTCAACTCGAAGCGCTGGACCCATCGATCACAGGAGTCGCGGGCACTCCGGTCGGCCAGAAGGCGAAGATGCTCGGCGGCTCGGGCGACATGACGCCAAACAACGCCGAATGCAAGTGGACACTCGCCACCAAATACGACGCCGCGTATGGCGCCGGCAGTGTGTCCTACGTCGATATCTCTTTCTGGGAAATCGACTCGGGCGCTCCCCAGACCTATCAGCAAGCTCTTGCGGATGCGCAGTCCACCGCAAAGCAGTACCCGGCTCAGTTCGGGAGCTACCAGAATTTGCCCGGCGGAGCGAGCTGCTTCTACGACGGCAACGAGCTGCAGTGCCTCAAAGGCGACGTGGATTTCTACGTCATGGGCTCGAAGTTCTCCGGCGCAGGTATGACCGACAGCGTCACCTGGATCCAGGAGATCCTGCTTCCGCTCGCCGAGAAGGTCGGTTCCGAGATCAGCTAAGGACTGTTCTACGCCGATGCTCATATCGCCGGGTGGCAGGGCTTTCGGCAAGGTGATCGTTCTCAGCCCATCGTGGGAGGCAGCCAATGGCCGGAGGACAATTTGAACGCGGGCCTGAGGCGGGTCTGACCGGGCATCCATCGTCAGCTCCAGGTCCGTATCCTCCAGGCTATCCTCAACCGCCTTACGGCCAACCGCCTTACGGCCAACCGCCTTACGGCCAACCGCCAACGTACTGGCCCGCATCGCTGCCTGAGCCCATTCGCAAGGCCCGCCGTCGATCCCGGATCTATGCCGCTATCTGGATCGCGAGCTGCCTCATCTTCATTCCCCTCGTGGCCTTTTCGGTATTCCTTAGCTATCTCGAGGTGACGCGTTCGGCTCAGACCAACGCGACGCCGAGCGAAGTGGTTATCCAACAGGGTGCCATGCACGACGTGACCGCCTACCAAACCACATACACGTGGCATGTGAACGGCGTCACCTATAGTGGCTTGCAAACTCGCCGCGACGGCCACGACTGGGCGGATCCCGCCTTTGTCTGCTACGACCCAAACAACCCGAGTTCGGGTGACTTGGCCTATCCAGGCCAGACAGGCTGCGGGGCGGCGGAGCTCCAATGGGGCCCCGTGGTCTGGGTCGAGAACATCGTGCTCCTCGTCGTCATGATCGTCTTGCCGGTCGTCGCCTTCACGAAATGGCGCAAGTGGCGGGCGTTGGCAAGGCAGCACACGGCGTCGGCCTAGATTAGTTCGCCCTGACGCAAGACCCCAGACCGACGCGGCTGGCGACAGCAAACGACGGCTCCCCCGCCACCCCGAAGACGACTCGTGTAGACGCTGAGCGAATTGCTCCGAAATCGGGTCTGCCGCGAGTTCGCCCATATCCGGCTGTGGCTCACCGGCCCCGATCCGAGGTCGTCGCTTGGTCTCAGAAGAGACGCGGACCGGCGAGGGCGATTCCAGAACCCCGGACTCGCAGTTCGGCGGCTTCCGTCATGGGCGCCAGCGTCCCGATACCTCAGGCTATCTTGCGCCGGTAGGCCCTCATGGCGAGCGCATAGGCGATGATGAGGATGCCGACGCACCACGCCAGGGCGATCCAGATTTCGCTTCCGACCGGCTGCCGCTCGAACAAGGCCCTGATTGTATTGACGATCGAGGTGACCGGCTGGTTCTCCGCGAAGGCGCGCACGGGACCGGGCATCGTGGCAGTGGGCACGAATGCCGAGCTGACGAACGGCAGGAAAATGATCGGGTAGGAGAATGCGCCGGCCCCGTCGGTGGATGTCGCCGACAGTCCGGCGAGTACCGCGATCCAGGTCAGCGAGAGCGTGAACAGTGCGAGGATGCCAGCCACGGCGAGCCACGCCGGCAGCCCCGCCGACGAACGGAAGCCCATCAGAACTGCCACCAGGAGAATGACCACCACGGAAATCGCGTTGGACACCAGCGAGGTCAGAACGTGCCCCCACAGCACGGACGAGCGGGCGATCGGCATCGAGTGGAACCTCTCGAAGATGCCACTCTGCAGGTCGATGAATAGGCGGTATGCGGTATAGGAGATGCCGCTAGCGATCGCGATGAGCAGGATGCCGGGCAGCACGTAACTCACATAGTTATCAGAGCCTGCCTGGATGGCGCCACCGAACACATAGACGAACATCAGCATGAAGGCGATCGGCATGATCGTCACCGTAATGATCGTGTCCATGCTGCGGGTGATGTG
>PMLK01000054.1 GCA_003158875.1 Chloroflexota bacterium | reverse complement strand
GCCAGTGGCGCGGGGGCGTGGTGGGCCTGACTCATAGGCCGGTCGTTCGACGGTCGAAAATCCACCAGTAATCGAGCGTGACGATCATTCGACTATGGAAAGCCCGGGGACAAGACCCGGCGTTGCCTCCATTCCACTGAGGCAGCCTGAACAGGAGCGCGAGGGCGGGGTTGTCCGAACCTCGCTCGCCAGCCACTTGCGCCTCGAGGATGTCTTTCTGGCCGTGACGATGGGGCTCGTGGGGCCGATTCTGGTTGCGGTCCAGGGGAGTGGTGGCCCGTTCGATGTCGAGCACGCGAGCGCCCCAGCCGTCTCCATTACGGAGATGGCGCGACTTCTGGCCGTGGTCGGCTTGGAGTTGAGTTCGCGCGCCTACCCAGCCGGTCCACCCATCCGCGACACCGCCCACCTCGCGCTGCTCGAACGCCTTCGTCGGGTCGTGCCGTCGACTTGTGCGGGGCGCTACGAGGTGCCTATGGGAATGCCCGGTAATCGCAGGGCCTGGGACGCAGTCCTGACGATTGCCGGCGGCGAAGTGGCCGTCGAAGCGGAGACCCGCCTGCGAGATCTCCAGTCCTTGCTGCGACGCATCGCCGGCAAGCTTCGGGACAGCCACGGACTGTCTGTGGCGATCCTGCTGCTGTCGAACACGAGGCACAACAGACGTTTGCTCGTCGACCATGGCGATGTCATTGCGAGCGCCTTCCCGGCGCCGGGAACCGAAATCCTGAGGGTCCTTGGAGTCTGGCGCGCCGCCTCAGCGGAGCGGAGTCTTGCTACTGTGACTGGATGACCGCGCAGTGTCGCCGCCGTAGTAGACCTGAGAAGCCGGAGCTCGCGCCGGATTCGCCGCCCGAATCGAGGCCGCCCGGAACTCGTCGCCATTCGGGTCGCGCCGAAGTGGAACAATGGCCGAGAGACTAGGCTTCGCGACTAGGACTGACGCTCAGGGAGGACCGCTCGTGGAGATACGGCAGCCGCTCGTGACTCCGGAATGGATTTCGGACCGACTCGCCAGCGGCCCTGGCACGGCGCCGACACGACTCGCCATCGGCCCTGGCACGGCGAACACGCACCTCGTACATGTCGGAGTGGATCGCAAGGGCTACGACGCCGCGCACATTCCAGGGGCCATCTTCGTGGACATGCACGTGGATCTGGCCAAGACGGGCACTCGGCCCGAGACGGGCGCGGCGAAGCGCATGTACCTCGTCCCCACGCGCGAAGAGACCGAGGCGGCGTTGCGCGCTTGGGGCGTGGCTCCGGGTCACGACGTGGTCTTGTACGACGACGCGGGCCAGATGCGCTGGGCGGCCCGTGGCTACTGGCTGCTCCGCCTCTATGGATTTCCGCCGGAACGAGTCCACGTCCTCGATGGCGGGCTCGCGGCATGGCAGGCGGACGGGCGGCCCGTGACGAACACTGAGACCGTGGCCGCGCCGGTCGAAACCACGGAACCGCTCCACGAGCGTGACGAGTCGCTGATCGCCACGGCCGAGCAGGTGCTGGAGTGGAGTCGGGAAGCAGCCGCGCCGGGCGGCCCGACGCGGCTGCTGGACGTGCGCCTCCCGGACGAGTTCCTCGGCACCGACGTCCGTGCCCGGCGCGGCGGCAGAATCCCCGGGGCGCGGCAACGGGTCTTTTCGGATTTCGTGGCCCCGAACGGCCGTCTTCGCGCCGCAGCCGAAACGCTGGCGCTTCTGGAGGGGACGGGCGTTCACGCGGACGAGGTTAGGGCCACTTACTGCCAGGGCGGCATCCGCGCTGCGCTGGCGTGGTTCGTTCTGCACGAGGTTGCCGGATTGGACCAGGTTCGCAACTACGCCGGTTCGTGGGAAGAGTGGGGGAATCGCCCGGAGCTCCCGGTCGAGAATCAGTAGTCACGGCGCGGGCTTGTCGCGCCGTGATATTCTGTCGCGCGGTGCCTGCCACGGCGCCATGATCGCGAGCGGTCGACATGTCGATCGCCCCGTCGGTCACTCGCTCCGGCGTAGCTCAGTGGTAGAGCGGGCGGCTGTTAACCGCTTGGTCGTAGGTTCGAGTCCTACCGCCGGAGCCAATCTGTTACTGAATCCAACCGATCAACATCCTGATCGGTTGTATTCCGCCACACGGGGACGACGTGCCTCTCCTGGGCGTCGACCTCGATCCGCTCGAAGAGGTCGCGAATCCAGGCGACTCTCGTCTCGAGCGCGGTGTTCTCCAGAATTCCGGTCATCTCGTCCATCGTTTCCCGGATGAGCGCGGGCGTTATGGTCAGCTGGGTGTATTCGCGACCGAGTTCCTGGAAACGACCACGAGCAGCTTCCAGCTCCTGCGCGACCGCTTCGATCTCCAGCGCGATCCGCTCCGTGGCGCGCGGCCCGGCTGAGCGGAGCGCGCGTCGGACATTGGCCTCCTGCTTTTCGAGACTACGGACCTCAGCCCGGGCTTTCTCCACCGCGGGCTCGCGCCGCTCGGACCTCATCCGAATGTCCTCGTTGAGCATCTCGACCATCTGCCGGATCGAGTCCTCTGTCACGAGTGTCCCGCGGATCAGCTTGAAGATCTCGTCCTCGAGGTCATCTGCCCGAACGTGCGGCTGTCCGCATTTGCTGGTGCAGCGGTAGTAGCGGTAGGAGCGCGAATTCGTGCCTGCCATCTTTCCGCCGCACGCACACTGGAGGACGTCGGTCAGGACGTACCGCCCGGCCAATCGCTGTGGTGGCAGGCGGTTCGCGCGCCGCTCGACCAGCGCTGACTGGACTCGCTCCCAAAGATGCTCTGGAACGATCGCCTCGACCTCGCTGGCCACGATGTCGGCCTCCGGGTTGCGACGACGCTTCCGTCCATGCTCGCCCTCGACCCTGGCCTCGCGATTGAACATTTTGACACCGCGATAGATGGGGTTCGCCAGTATCGTGGCGAGGCTCGACTTGTTGCGGCAGATCGTGGTGGCCGCGACGATCTCGTCGTAGGTCGCTCCCTCGGCCGCCATCTGGAACGCCTGCACGACCCGTGGAGCTGCGGCCGCGTCGGGTACCCAGCGAATCCTGGTGAGCGGGGAGCCGTCGTATCTGGCGCCAATAACGACAGGCTCGCGGCGGTAGCCAACTGGCGGACGGCCGCCTGCGGAAAAGCCCAACCGGGCGAGTTCCTTCTGCGATCGCAGGACGTCGGCCGCAGTCGCCGCCGCGTAGAACTCATCGACTGCCATGAGAATGTGGGTAATCAAGCTCCCGAGTGGACCCTCTGGGATCGGCTCCCTTAGGCTCAGGAGGTCGATGCCACGCTTGCGAAGCAGCGCCCGGTAGACGAGCCCCTCTTCCATGTTCCGGCCGAACCGACTGAGCTTCCAAACGAGCACCCACGAGAAGTCCGGATGAGTCTCGCGAGCCCTGGAGGCAATGCTCTGCAGCCCCGCGCGACCCTCGAAGTCGGTGCCGCTGATGCCTAGTTCCTTGACGACCTCACATGTGGCCCCGGCGTCAGCGACCGCTCGCGTCAACTCGGCGATCTGAGAGTCGACCGGGAGCTCATCCTCAGCTTGATGTGCCGTTGACACTCGAACGTAGACGATGCCGTGGGACCCGGCCGGAATCTTGATCATGGCGATGAAGATTGTAGACCCGCGGCCCCGGTAAGTCAGCAGGTTGGTTGACGGAAAACCCGGAGTCGCGCGTGCGATTTGGGACGTTGAGGTCGGCGGCTCAAGTGGA
>PMLK01000035.1:184-58055 GCA_003158875.1 Chloroflexota bacterium | reverse complement strand
GTCTCGGCTAATGGCGAACCCCTTGAAAGCGTATTCCGATTGCCCATCCCGGGCAATTCTCACCCAGAAATCAGGCGAGCGGCCCATCCAGCACACGACTGCGCCGGGCGGTCGCCCGCGGGACTATAGCACAGGCGTTTCCGGGGCGGCAAACCGACCAGCCCCGTTCGTCCCGGGCTATGGACGTCTCGCGGCCGTCTCGTCGGCCAGACGTTCTACGAAGGCATCCCAGGTCACGCCGTTCTCCTGCTCGCCGGCTCGATTTCGGATGGCGACGGTCTTCGCCTCGATCTCGCGATCGCCCAGCACGAGCATGTAGGGGACCTTCTGCTCCTGCGCCAGGCGGATCTTGTTCTGCATCCGGTTGTCGGACGCGTCGACTTCGACACGCAGCTTGCGGGCTTTCAACAACGCTTCGAGTTCGCGCGCGCCATCGACGTGCCGGTCCGCGATCGGGATCACGACCGCCTGCACCGGAGCGCACCAAACCGGGAACGCACCGGCGAAGTGCTCCGTCAGGACGCCGATGAACCGTTCGAGGGAACCGTAGACGGCGCGGTGGATCGTCATCGGCCGGACGGCTTCGCCGTTCTCGTCGATGTAGGTGCAGTCGAACCGCTCCGGCAGCATCACAAGGTCGACTTGAATAGTGGCCGTCTGCCACTCGCGGCCAAGCGCGTCTTCGATTTGAATGTCGATCTTGGGCGCGTAGAACGCACCGTCCTTGGGCTTGATGCGATACGGCTTGCCCAGCTCGTCCAGCGCGGCCTTGATCTGGGTCTCGGCGGTGTCCCACAGCTCCTGCGCTCCAAGGGCCTTGTCGGGCCTGGTTCCGAAGGTGAACTTGGGATCAAGCCCGAACCAGCCGTAGACCTCGTATACCTCGCCGAGAAGTGCCTTGATCTCCCCCTGCAGCTGATCCGGGCGCAGGTAGATGTGGGCGTCGTCCTGGACGAAATGCCGAACCCGAGTCAGCCCCGACAGGGTGCCGGAGCGCTCATTCCGATGGAGTCGGCCGAAGTCGGAAAGCCGCAGTGGAAGATCCCGGTACGACCGCAGCTTGCTCTTGTAGATGAACGTGCTCAGCGGGCAGTTCATCGGCTTGAGGCTGAACGTCTGGCCCTCGGACTCCATCACGAACATGTTGTCCTGGTAGTTGGCCCAATGTCCGGACTGCTCCCACAACTTCTTGTGCACGAGCATGGGCGTTGAGACTTCCTGATAGCCACGCTTGTCCTGAACTTCGCGGATCGCCGTCTCCAGGGTGCGCCAGAGACGCTGACCCTTGGGATGCCAGAAGGCCGAGCCGGGGCTCACGTCGTGGAAACTGAACAGGTCGAGCTGCACTCCGAGGCGGCGATGGTCGCGCCGCTTGGCTTCCTCCAGGCGGGCGAGGTATGCGTCCAGGTCTTCCTGCGTGGACCAGACCGTGCCGTAGATGCGCTGCAGCATCGGCCGCTTCTCGGAGCCGCGCCAGTAGGCACCGGCTACGGTCATCAACTTGAACGGGCCGATCTTGCCCGTACTGGCCACATGTGGGCCCTTGCACAGGTCAACAAAGGTTCCATGCCGATATGTCGTGGTGGGCGGCAGCGGCGTGCCGGCAGCCATCGCCTTCGCCGCGAGGTCGTCGAGGATCTCGACCTTGAATGGCTGGCCCATCTTCTCGAAGAGTTCCTTGCCCTCGTGGAACGACACTTCGTTCCGCACGAACGGGTGGTCCGCCGCTATCGAAGCCCGCATGCCTGTCTCTATTGCGGCCAGGTCGTCAGGGGTGAGCGGCCGCGGCAGCAGGAAGTCGTAGTAGAAGCCGTCTTCGATGGCGGGCCCGATCCCCAGCTGAGCGCCCGGGAAGATGCTTTGAACCGCCTCGGCCATGACATGAGCCGAGGAGTGACGCATCGAGTCCAGATCGCCGTGGGCGCCGGCATCGAGCAGCTCTTCGGCCGAGCCACGAACCAGGGTCTCGAAGAATAGCGGCGCCTCGTCGGCATCGACCGCGCTCGAGACCGCAGCTTTGGCGTCGGCCGCCTGCTTCTGACTCTCGTCTCTATCGCCCATGTCGTCTCACTCCCGTTCGTCCATAGCCCACGTTGCCGCGGCCGCGTGTCGTACCTGGTCGTTCCCAGAAAACACAAAACCTCCCGTCCGACAGGACGAGAGGTGTCTCTCGCGGTTCCACCCGCCTTCGCTACGATCGGCACGGCCGATACGCAACGCGCTCTTGACCGCTCTAACGGGCGGATCCCGGGCCGGTTGTCGGCCGCTCGCGGGTGGTCATCGGTGCCTGGGTGGTCACCGTCGCTCTCAGCCACGTTTCCGTGACGACGGCTCTCTGCGATCTTCGCGGCCCCGAGTGCCCCGCTCAAAGCATTAGATCTGAAATTTTGGAGGCGCCATCAATGGCGACGCGTTTGTGGTGGGCGGTACAGGACTCGAACCTGTGACCTCATGCATGTCAAGCATGCNNTGCGCGGCGGATCGTAGCACAGGCGAACGTGTATCTGCCGCGCGGCCACCGCTGGGGACACTACTCCTGCCGTCAGGAACCGCTCACTTGAGAAGTTACATTTCGGAACGGAGCCGCGACTTCGAGGGACTTGCTCCAACCACCGCCGGCGACTGTATAGCCCACGTCTCGCATGTTCGATATGGAACCGTCGGACGCTTCCGTGCCGGTCATCATGAACACCGCTGAGCCGTCACGATTCGAGGCCAGGGCCCACACTACGGCGCCAGGTTCCTGCGTCAAGACGTGCTTCGCGGCCGCGCCCCTGGCGATGTCGGCGGGGCTCGTTACGAAGACGCCACTCTCGGTCGACGCGACGACAACGCTCCGATCACCCGAGACCGCAAACTCGTGAACACCCGCGAGCGTCGCCGACACCGTGAGCTTCTTTGCCGCGATGTCCACGATGGCGAGCCGCGACACCTGGAATTTGTCGGTGGACATTACCAGCAAGTGCGTCTCGTCCAGCCAGGCGATATCCGGAGCGAAGGGATCGTTTGGTGCCGAGTCCAGCGCCGCTACCGTGCCATCCGAGCCGGCTACTCCGAACACGATGTTCTGCCCATCGGACGTCGCGAAAGCGATACGGCCGGCGGCGGACACATCCACGCCCACGACCGGCATTCCACCCATGGGCTTGTCCAACTTCAGCGCGACACTACGCACGATTGCGCTCGGATTGGAACCGGTTCGTGTTTCCACACTCTGCCCTGCGGCAACGGCGATACCGTCTGGCGTGCGCCCCAGCGCCGTCTCACCGCTTGTCGAAGCTGTCCGCACCCAGCCACCACGCGCCGAATACGTCCAAAGCGCGCTGCTACCGGACTCATCGGTAGCCAGAACGATCGGAGTCCCGCCGCCGACCGCCGACGGGGTCGCCGCGGTGCTCTCTGGCCGAGTGGGCAGCGTTGCCGATTCGGCAAGCGACGGTGAGCCCGGAGCCACACCAGTCTCCAGAGTTCCGGTGCTGGGTCTTGTCGAGGATCCCGCGGAACACGCGCTTGCCACCACGATCAGAGCGACGCTTGCCGCCCAGGACTTCGCGACAGACCTCATACCTGGCACGTTCCTCCCCTTTCGGTTAGGCGTCCGTGGCCGTATCCGGCCCACGGACGCCTGCTAAGCGGCAAAGGGCCGCGCTTACTCGACGACGTCGCCGCCGATTACGGCACCGCTGCCGGCATCGACGAACAGAGTCACCAGCCGCGTGGAGTCGGCGGCAGCACCGGTCGGCACCACGTTTACAACCCAGGCCAGCCGGTACGGATCCGACTCCGAGTCGAGCTTCATCCCGTCGAACGCGGCGTTAGGACCAACCCACTGGAGATCCATTGCGCCCACGTTGTAGCCGGAACCCTTGCCGGAGAACCAGGCATCGCATTGGCGTGCCACGACGGCCCGGGCGTCGGCCTGAGCCAGTGGGCTTGCGGGCACTGCCGCCAGTCCGTGCTGCACCGCTGCGACGCTCTGGATGCGACCATCGGCGCCGAGGCGCACCAGGGTCTCATCGCCACGCACGGTATGACCGGCCGAGGTCCGCTGCCACTGCACAGCCCAACCGCCGGATGCATCGTCGCGCCTGGTCTGAGGGTTGCCATCGGAGGCGAGGCCCACGCCCTGAAGACTCTTCCGGGCGGTCTTGGTTGCCGAATCGGCAGAAACAACACCTGAACTACTCACAGGGATGTCGAAGCGAACGGCTGCGACAAGGTCACCCTTCGTATCGAATTGGACCAAAGACGAAGGCTGTCCCTTGGCGTCCAGCTCCGAGATCTCGTCGTAGTCCGAAGCTTGCAGACCATCGTGGACATGCCGCCCCGATCGTTTGGCGCCCTTCGTGAAGCCGAGAGCCGCTCGAGCAGTGTCTTCGCGGGCGAACACGTCCGGCCGATCGTCTGCAAGCAGCGGTGTTTCGTGAATGGCGCCGACTGCCGACTGGGCGATCGGTGCCTCCTGGAGTTCGCTGGTCGCCTTCGGGGTCGGGTGGCCGGCCGCACTCATCTGGCCAGCCGAGAAGATGAGACCCGCGATCACTAACGCAGCGGGCCCCGCGGTCTTTGCGATGCCTATCAGTGGTTGCTTCACTGTCTTCATGCCGGCCTTCCGTTGAAGTTGGGGTTGCCCCACCAGTTCGCCTGGAACGGGTCGGCGGAGTCTGGCGAGCTGTATCCGCCGATGGACGATGCGTACGTATACGCCTGGAGAGCCGTCCGGGCGCCGCCGTTCAGATAGCTCCAGAAGGCCTTCTCGAAGCGCAGTTGGGCGCTGTCGTAGGTCGAGTAGACGTAGCCGAGATAGAACTCGCGGTCCGAGCTGTTCTTCACCTTCTCGATGGAGAAGGCCGCCGGCATGGTGCTCGAGCTGGAGCCCAAGTAGCAGGTCGACATGATCACCAGGTTGTATGGAGTCGTCCAGGTCGCAGCCTTGATCGCGCTCGAGCGAACGATGTCGCGGTTCTTATCTGAGCAGGCGGTCGAGCCCGGATCTTGCAAGAACGCCGAATCGATGGCCGGTCGACCCGAAGCGGCGTAATAGTTGTCGCCGTGGCTGTGGACGTAAACGCCCCAGTCCGACAGAACCTCATTGAGGAAGGCCGATCGCGTGAACGAGGAACCGATAGCCCCCTTGAGCGGGCTGTAGCCGAGAGCCGCGAATTGCGCCTTCGCTAGTGAGTACATCTGACTCGGATAGGTGTCTGAAACGCCCAGACACCGTGTCGTGAAGCTGTCCGAATTCGTCCAGACGGCTCCGCCGTAGGCCGCGGCGTTTTGGGCTACTCCGGACAACGATGAAGTAGCTAGCAGGGCCGAAACGAGCAGAACTTTCGCTCGCTTCATGGATCCTCCTTGGAGGCGGGCGTGTGCAGGTTGAGGCGGGCGATAGTAGTTCCGCGGCGCCGGTCATCGGCAATTGACGAGGCGTCGTGGCGTGATCAAGACCCTCTGGATCGGCCCTCCCTCCCAGTCGCACAGCACCTGGCGGCTGTCCGCGCCGGTGGTTCGACGGACCAGATAGGAGACGGTGCCGTCGAACGCGCCGGGGAGAAGGTATGTGTCGCCGCTTATCTGGCGCTTATCTCGGGGAGTCCGGAGCCCCCGTTCCGTCGTGGTCCATCTTCACGTAGCGGATTGGCCCGCGGCGCAATGCCAGATCCAGCAGCGCACGAGGGACAACGAACAGCCACAGGCCGTTGAACAGGGAGACCCGGAGCGCCCGACCCGTCCTCTCAAGGACACCGAGGCACCCGCCCTGCGCATCCCGTTCCCACCGCAACGAGTCCCAGCCAAGCAGAGCGCTGACGCCCAGATACCCGGCAATCATCCACACCAGGCCGCGGCGCCGGCCACTGACGGCTGCGGCAACCGCCGCACCGGCAACCACTGGCGGCACCGCCAGCTGACAAACATAGGCCGTGAAATCCAACCGGGCGCCAAGAGCGAGTTCCTTGCTACGTAGGACGGCGGGGCCGTGTTCGAAGGCGCGCCGAAAGGCTCCTTCCGCCCAGCGAAGGCGCTGCCGCCAGAGATTGTCCAGGCCGCGGACCGGCTCCTCCCAGACTTCGACGTCCAGGGCCCAGGCCACCGTCTGCCCGGTGCGAGCCGCGACGCGGCTCGACAGGTCTATGTCCTCCGTCAATGCCGAGGCGTGCCAGCCGCCGACCTCGGCCAGCAGGTCGCGTCTGACCATGATCCCGTTGCCTCGGAATTCGGAGCAGCCACCCATCGCCCAGCGGCCCCGGTTCAGCTCACCGTCGAGTGTCTGCTCGTCCGCTTGGGCGCCAGTGAGCCAGCCGTCCTGTGCCTGCAAGATGCGGCGCCGCGCCGTCACGGCATTCGCGCCGGCGGCGAAGTAACCGGCGGCCCGGCGGAGGAACCAAGGCTGAATACGCGCGTCGGCATCCAGAACGAGAACTACGTCGCCCCGGCAGATATCGGGCTGGGCCGCCGTCAGCGCAGCGCCTTTTCCGTCTGCGAGATCCTCGCCCTCTCGGCGCACGATCCGCGTCACCGAGGCGATTCCCCGCTCAGCGGCAGCCTCCGCGACAACGTCGGCGGTCCCGTCCGTGGACCTGTCATCTACGACGATCACCTCGAACAGCGGCGTCCCATCCGTCTCGCGATAGTCCTGCATGCTCATGTCCAGCACGAGTTGCCTCAGCACCGGAGCTTCATTCCTGGCTCCGACGACAACGCTGAAACTCGGCTTGGTGACCACAGCACCCAGGGCCACCGCGGCTCGCTCTGGAGTGATTGGAGGACGCCGCGATGCCAGGGCCACCGGCACAGCGCAACCCAGCGCGATCCCGGCAGTTGCCATGGGAATGAGTCCGCTCAGGCGTCTCCGTCCCGCGACCATACCGAGTCCGAATCCGCCGACCAGGATGGCTCCGGCCGCGATGCGCCAGCTTTGCGGCGTCGCCCCGTCGGCGTCCGGCATCAGAGATTCTCGCTGTCCTTGGCAGGCCGCTTGCCCCGGCGTGCGCGGGTCGCACGCATCGAGCCGGGCTCGAGCTCGGATTGGTCAAGGCTGCCGCTCTCCACGCCCGAAACGGGGTCGCTGGGAGTCAGCGCGGCCGTCATCGGATCGACAGGAGCGCCGCTCGGAATGGACGGCGCCCGGGCGACGTCCGCAAGGAGCGACCTGCGATGGCTCATGACACTCGCCAGACCCCACAGGCAGACGAAACCGCCTACGACCGCAATGACCGGCTCACGTCCGAACACATCCGCCACCGGACCAACGACGATAATCGGGGCAAGACTGGCGATGGATACAAGCATGTTGAGGACACCGAACACCCGGCCGCGGACGTCCTCAGGGAGCTCTTCCTGCAACTGCGTCTGGGCCGAGATTGCCACCACCGCGTATCCGGCGCCGATCAGGAAGGCGATGCCCATCACGAGCGACAGCAACGACACGACGCGGCTCGCGTCGCCTATACCGCTGGAAGTCGCCCTCGATTGGAGGAACGTCGCAATCGGTCCCGAACATGCCAGAAGCACCAGCAAGACGCCGGTTCCGATCATCCCGAACTCGATCGTCCGCCGGCGCGGTAGATACCGACCGTACGAGTTGAGGAAGAGGATGCCCATGGCGATGCCCATGCCCAACGGCAGAACGATCAGGGCGAAGTCCTTCTCGCCCAGCGCCAGAGTGGACTTGGCAAAGCCTGGACCCAGGACGCCCAGGATCCCCACGAGAGCGCCGGTTATCCCTAGATAGGACAGCGACCAGCCGACGTTGCGATGGTCTCGTATGTATTTGATCCCATCCACGAACTGGCTGAACATGTTGCCGACGGCTCGTTCCGCGTCGGCGACCGTTTGACCCGCCGTAACGGCCGCCTCATCGACTCGACTGGAAGACGGCAACGTGAAGCAGAACGCGGCGGCCACGAAGTACAGCGCCGCTACGATCACGATGAGGAATTCCGCGTTCGCGATGGCCACCACGAAGGGGCCGAACAGGGCGAACCCAAGGGCGAAGGCCACGTTCATCGTCAACGTAAAGAGACCGTTGGCCGCGAGGAGCTGTCGGCGCGGGACCAGCGTGGGGATCATCGACGCCTCGGCCGGACCGAAGAAGGTGGTGACCGTAGAAACGAACACCATCAGCGGGTACAGCAGCAGCAAGTTGTTGCCGCCGAAGAAGATGGCCAGGAAAGCCACTCCCCGCAGAATGTTCGTGACGACCAGCAACTGACGCTTGTCGACCTGATCGACGAGCACTCCCGCCATGGCCGAGAAGACGATCGCCGGCAACAGAAAGCTGAGAAGCAGGGCGCTCACCGCGCTGCTGGACGCGTAGGCGGCAGTGATGATGATGGTCAGGCCATAGATGACCATGTTGCCGCCGACTTGCGTCGCCAGCTGGGCCAGCCAGAGGAGCAGGAATGGACGGTTTTGCAGAACCGCCGTGACCGACTGATCCTCAGTCGACTCGGGCTTGATGGGCCGCGCGTCCGGCTTGGGATTGCGCCGAACGCGGGGCGGCAGGTTCACATTCACCCGACGTCCTCGCTAGTCGAGGCCGCGTCACGGGGCGTGGGCCGCACGGCCATGCTCATTGCGCTGTCACCTCGCACTATGAATGACTTGATTCGCCGCTCCACGGTTCGGCGGTCGATCATGACGTGACGACCGCACGTTCGGCAGCGCAGACCCAGGTCTGCGCCGAGGCGATCGATCAGCCACTCGTCCCCACCGCAGGGATGAACCCTCCGCAGGACGATGACGTCGCCCAATCGGAAATCGACGACACCGCCGTGATCTGGCGTCAATTCGGACGCCGATATAGCTGGAACGCGGTCGCGACACTCATGGCGGCCTCCGACTCTATCAGAGCCCGCGACATTCGTGGCGACGCCGACGCCCCTCCGATCGGCGGCTCAACCCCGCCGAGTCGCCGTCATCGAGCCGCGCGACCGCGTGCCGAAACGGCGATCCGCGCGGCCGCCATGAGCAGGATCAACCCCGAAACGGCCATAAGTGCGGCCAGGAGATACAGCCCACCGGGCCCCGAAGAACCGCTGCCGTCGGAACTCGCGGTGCCGGGACTGGCGGGTTCGGGCTGAGGTCCGTATGTCTGAGATGTGGCGTCATTGGCGGCCATGAAGTCGGCGGCGAAGCCAGCTACATCCACGCCGAGGGCGGCCTTGAACGCCTCGTCATCGGAGTCCCCCTTGCCGTATGCCGCCACGAGCTTGAGAACTGCCGGACGGCCGAATTTGCTCACCAGCAGATCAACCGCCGCAACCGACTCGGCGTAGGCGAGATAGATGCGATCCGAATCGAGCGGAAAGTAGTTCGTCAGGGCCAGCAGCGACGGCATGGTGCCGTCCCTTGCGCTCTGTTCGACAAGCAAACGGCTGCTGCTGTCGTAGCCCTGGGCCACGTACTGGGCAAAGCCCTCGTTGAGCCACCGTGGCGGATCGTGATACGGATTTCCGGTCGCGTCAGAGAAGACGATATGGGTCGGTTCGTGCGGCATGACGTCCGCGGCATAGCTGTCGTCGTCCGGCTGCACGATGGCGAAGCAGGTCCGATACGAAGGCAGTGCCACGCCGCCGACCGTGCCCGGCTCGGACAAGCCCTGCTGGAAGGACGACTGGCTCGGGTACACGTAGTAGTCGATAGGCTTCGTCTCCGTCACGCCGAACAGACTCGCCGCCTTCGTGACGCCGCCGTCTGCCAGGTCGAGCATCGTTTGGGCGAAAGAGTCCGAAGCGTCGATGTAGTGGAGCCGAACGACCTTGCCGACCTTGATCTGCCATGTGAAGCGGTCGTCGGCGTAGATCACCTTGATTTCGGGCCCGTCCGACACCGTGCCGTCTGGCAGCACTACCTCGAACTGAGCCTCCACGGGCGCAAATGGCGGCACAGAAGCCGTCGAGGTGTCCAGCGAGTAAGTCAACTCACCGTCCGCTGGAGCGCCGACCGCCGCCATCGCCGGGCCGACGATTCCGGGCAGGCTGATCGAGTCGTTGGGAATCCGGATCAGGATGCTCGCCGACTTGATCGAGCCGCTCACGGCTTGGCTGAAGATGATGTCCTGACCGAATTCCGATGTCCCCGATCCACTGCCGAACACGCCTGAGTCGGCTGCCGCCGGCTGGGCCAGGGGCCCCAGGACAAGCGCGGCACCAACCAGCGCGGCCGATAGCCGCCGCACGCTGCGGGTTTGCGCGAAGCGCCTCACGAGCCGGCCGCCCAAGACATGTCGGCGTAGCGTACGAGGCCCTGGCCGTTCGGCATGGCTCCGAGCAAGCCCTTCGCCACCAGCGAGTAATCGGAGCCGTAGTCCACGGGTACGACCGGCGCCTGGTCCTTGACGATTCCCTGAGCCGAATCGAACGCGCGCTGGACCGTGGCAGCGTCTGTGCTGCTCAACGCCTGAGAGATTGCCGTGTCGAAGTCTTTGTCCGACCAAAGGCCGTAGTTGTTGGGCTGTCCGCTGCCGAGCAGCAGTCCCAGGAAGTCGTTGGCGCCGGGATAGTCTGCCACCCAGTCCATCTCCCACATCGCCGGAGGATTATTCTGTAGATCGTCGTTGTAGGCGGTCCAGTCTTCCGACCGATAGCTGATATCGATGCCCAGGTTGTCGTGCAACTGACGAATGATCGCGCCCTCCATCTGGCCGCCGTCGCCGCCCGGTGTGACGAGAATCACCGTCGGGAAAGCGGTGCCGTTGGGGTATCCGGCAGAAGCTAGCTCGGATTTGGCCGTCGCCACGTCGAAAGCGGGCAGGAAGTCGGTCGTCGAGTGGCCTGGTACGCCGACCGGGACCATGCCCGTGGCGGCGGTCACTCCGGGAGTGGACTCGAGGGCCACGATGCGACGCCAGTCGATGCCGGCCGCGAAGGCACGCCTGACATGAACGTTGTCGAAGGGCGGTCGGGACGTATCGAAGCCGTAGTACTCCACCGACGGCGAGGGCTCCAGACGAAGAGATGGTCCGAGAGTCGCGTCGTAGGCAATCCACGTGGCATCGCCAGCGCTGATGGGCGTGTAATCGAGAGTTCCGGATTGAAACGCGGCTATCTCGCCGTTCGAGCCTGCGGACGTGGCCAGATGAACTGTACTAATGGCCGGCGTTCCGGCCCAGTAGTGGGTGTTAGCCGTGAGAGTCATCTCGTCGACGGTCTCGGCAGAGAGGACGTACGCGCCGCTTCCCACGAAGCTGCCCGCCTCCAGGAGCCTCGGGTTCGAATCAATAGCGCCGGGCACGACCGCGAGACTGGGGCTTGACACGATCGCGGGGAAATCGGATGCCGCGCTGACCATGTCCACCTCGACGTCCGCATCGCCGGAGGCTCGAATTCCCACACCCGAACTGGAGCCGCTGCCCTCGCGGTATGCCTTCGCTCCCACGACATCGTCGAGCAGAGGAGCCAGCTGGCTCGGCTTCGACGGCGAGAGCACGCGCAGCCAGCTGGCGACCACGTCGCCAGCCCGGAGTGCCGACCCGTCTGAGAAAGTCAACCCGGAGCGAAGATGAAAGACGATCCGCTTGCCGTCATTTGTCGTGTCCCATGACGACGCGAGGGCCGGCCTGACCTGAGACTGCGAGTCAATCTGGGTCAACGACTCAAACAGCTGGGTCACAACCTGCGCGCTTCCCGCATCCGACTGGACCGCCGGATCGAGCGACTCTACGGCCGTACCGTACACCGTGACATCTTGCCGAGACGAGGCGGCGGTCAGGGGATGCCAGACCGCGACTGCGGCAGTGACAAACGCCAGCAGCAAAAACGAGCCGGCCACGAGCATCCGCCGGCTTCTATCCCGGCGCGCAATGTATGTGAAATGGACGGGGGATCTTCCAGGCCCGAAATCCGTTGGCTGGGACATGGCCGGAGTATACGGGGCGACGACCGGATTCGCGCCCGACGCGGGACCCGATCCGCCTAGTCGGCCGGGCCGACCATCCGCTGCAACGCCGCGGAACCGAGGTCAGCGACCTGCGCGATCGCCCCTGAGTGGTTCAGCCGTTTGGTCTGGCTAGGCTCAACTACTCCGAGAATTCCGATGACCACACCGGATACAAGGAGAGGGGCGCCGATCCGCACCGCATTGCCGTCGTCCTCAGAGGCAAGCTTCGCGCCCTGCCAGACCCGACCCCACAGCCCGCCGCCCCGACGCACCGATTGGGATTTGCCCACGAATGCGCCACTGGCCGCCACCTGCACGAGACTGCTCGTCCCAACGGCCAGGGCCCCGGACGCGGTCTTGCTCGCGCTGGGCACCAGAACCGCCTCAGCCTGGACGCCGAGATCGTCGGCCAGGGCCACGAAGGCATCTGAGCCCGGACACAGCCCGACCACGGCACAGACCATCGCCGCGGCGACTCGTTCCGGCGAGTTCGCCAGGATGAGGTCTCGAGCCGCGTCGGCCAGGCCAATAGACGACGCCCCACTATGCGGGGACGGCGGGGACTCCCTGACGTCCAGCCCGTGAGTCTCGGTTCGTCTTCGCTTGGCGCGGTATAGGGCCGCGTCGGCCGCTTCCACCAGCCCTTCTTGAGTGCCTCCGTCGGCGGGCCAATGCGCGGCCCCGACGGAAGCGGTGACGGTGACGTCCCCGCTTTCGGTGAAGGTGGTCTGGACTCCGGCCGCGACCGCGGCTCGAATTCGATTCGAAACCTCGCCGGCATGCGCGTGCGCGGCCCCGTAGAGAAGAACGGCGAACTCGTCGCCGCCGTAGCGATACGCCCTATCGCGCTGGCGCGTGGCGCTGACGATCGCCCGTGCCACGGTTGCCAGGAGCATGTCGCCGGCCGGGTGCCCGTAGGTGTCGTTGAACGACTTGAACGAGTCGAGATCCATCATCAACAACGAGAACGGTTCCCCGGCCTCGATCATGGCCGCCAGATCGCGCTGGAATGTGCCGTGATTCCGGAGGCCCGTGAGTGAGTCGAGATCGGCGCGATGAGCAACCGTGACGTGCGCTTCGGCGTTCTGGAGCGCGATCGACGCCTGGCCGGCGAACAGCTTTGCCAGCTCGAATTCGTGATCCCCGAAACGCGCCTCGGTGCCGCCGATTCTCGCCAGATTCAGGCTGCCCACTACCTCGCCGCGAACACGGAGCGGCACGACGATGATGCTTTGCGTCGGGCGTGCTTCCCTGGCGACATGAGACGAAGAGTCGTCATCCGAGCCGACCTCGACGGCGTCGGGCCCCACGGCCAGGACCTCGTCTCGCACGTCGTTGGCCCGCACGGCGTCGCCGCGACCGATGACCCAGCTCGTCAAGCCCTCATCGAACGACTGGTCCACGATCTGGGCGTCGTCGCCCTCAGCCGACCCACGCCGTGACAGTACCGGCTCGATGCCCCCGTCGGGGCCGGTGCACGTGTAGATCGTCAGCCGGTCGTAAGGAACCACGGTTCCGATGGTCTCGGCTATCTGGTCTAGCACGCGGCGAGGATCGAGTGTGGAAACGAGCTGTTCGCTCAGAACCAGGAGCTGCCTCGCTGCCGCGACTTGCTGTTCGAGCAGGGCATGCTGGCGACCCAGTTCGGCGATGTTGCCCGCATTGGCCATTGCCTGACCCGCGTAGCGAGCGAAGATCGACAGCGCACGTTCGTCGTCGGTGCCGTACTGACCGGCTCCTTCCTTGGATACGACGAGAACGCCCTCAACACTGTCGCCGTAAGACATCGGAGCGAGCAGCAGAGACTCTGGGCCGAACGTAGACCGGAGTATCGAGCGCCGTTCGACGGACGCGTCGGCGATGATGAGCGGCTCATTGCGCCGGGCCACCCAGGCGGGCAGAGTCTCCGTGTGGCCGTGGGTAAGCGCCTCCAGGGGCGGAGTGTCGATACCCACGAAGGACCCCGAGACTGCCACGGGCCGGAACGTGCCACCGGGATCGACCCGATACACCCGGACGGTGTCGCAGTCGACCAGCCTGCCGACCTCCGAAACTATCGCTTCACCGATCGCCTCCACGTCGCGGAGCTGGTTCAGCCTCAGACTCAGCTCGTGAATTGCGGCAAGACGATTGGCGAGCGAACGAACGGAGGCATACAGGCGAGCGTTCTGCATAGCCGTCGCAAGCTGCCCTGCCAAACCCGTGGCAAGGCCCAGATCCCGAACCGTCCACGGACGCGGGCGACGGTGAACCACGATGAGCACGCCGAGCATCTCGCCCGGGACCCTGCACGGGACGCCGGCCAGGCCCACTATCCCTTCACGGTCGGTGAACTGGCGTATCTCTTCGGCAATGGCGTTCGTAGGGTCGTTGAGCGGTACGGCGACGAGCGGGCTCTCGGGCCAGCGCTGCATGATCGACTGCAGCGGAGCAGTTACGTTCCTATCGAAGGCATCGAGAATTTCCGGCGACAGGGACCGGCTGGCGGTCAGGACGAGTGTGTGGTCGGGCTCTTCGCGCCAGAAGGCGGTTCCGTCCGCCACGAGCACGAGCTCGACCGAAGCCAGGACCTCGTCGAAGAGCCGCCGCCGCGCCGAACTCTCCGCCTCGCTGTCCAGAAGCTCGACGGCAGCGCGCGGCACTTCTGGAGTTGCGGCAGCGCCGGCCTCTTCAGCCGCGCCAGCCGACTCCCCGCCAGACTCACTGCCCGAATGACGGATCACCATCGCCCGCCAATTGTGCGCCACGCGCTACACATTGGCATCGTCCACATGCGAGGGGGGTCGAGAGGGTTGGCCCAGGCCCGGACCCCAACCGCGGTGCCAATAGCGCCGGCCGCAGCAATGTCACATGCGTCTAAGCGGGATGGTGTCCATCTTCCGGGTCATGGGGATGCGAATGGGCTACGACGCCGTGCTCATGCAAGTGCTCGTGAATGAGGTTCGCGGCTACGAGTAGGTCACGGTCGCCGAGTATCTCGTCTGGGGTTCCGTCGCCAACGATGCGTCCACCCTCGCTGAGAACGATGACCCTGTCGGAGATCAACGGCACCACGTCCAGCTCGTGCGTGGCGACTATCAAGGTACGGCCGGCCGCGGCCAGCCTCTGAATGAGGTCCACCAGCACCCACTTGGTCCGCGGATCCAGCGACGCCGTGGGTTCGTCCAGCAGGATCACTTGCGGCCGCAGCGATAGCACCGAGGCGATGGCGGCCCGCTTCTTCTCACCGCCCGAAAGTTCGAACGGGGCGCGATCGGCGATATGGGGTATGTCCATTTCCGCCAACGCCTCGGCGCACCGCTCCCCTACCTCACTCGCCGACAAGCCGAGTTGCAGCGGGCCGAAGGCGACGTCGTCCATGACCGTGGCGCTGAACAGCTGGATGTCAGGATCCTGGAAGACCAGTCCCACCTCGCGATGAAATTGGAAACTGTCCTCGCCGGCCGCTACGGCGGCCACGTCTCGACCAAGGGCCGTGATCGCGCCGGAGGTCGGAGCGACGATGCCGTCGAGAAGCTTGAGAAGCGTCGACTTGCCGCTGCCATTTGCGCCGAGCAAGACTATGCGCTCGCCCGGTCGGATCACGAGATCGATGCCGTCCAACGCGACCCGCCGGCCCGAGTAGCTGTAGCCGACGCCGCGCAGCTCGAACAGTGGACCAGCGGCGACAGACTCACTAGTGACGCCAATCTCGGGCATCGGCACAGCCTCTACGACGGCATGGCTCGTCATGAGGCGAAGTTCCCGACCGCGACGGCGACCACGGCCACGATCAGCGTCGAGGCCAGCATCGCCCAATCCAGCCAGCCGGCGCGGTACGTGGAGTACGTCCGAACTTCGCCGCCGAAGCCGCGGGCCAGCATGGCCGAGTAGACGTCGCCGCTCATCTTGAACGCTCTGCTCATCAGATTCCCCATGGTGCCTGTGATCCAGCGCCTCTGCTCACCGCCGGTCGACCGACCCACCACGCGGCTCTTGCGCGCGAGAAGAATGCCGTTGGCGGTGTGCAGGAAGAGGAATAGATAGCGATAAGTCATGGCCAGCACCAGCACGAAGACCTGCGGCACGCGCAATGCCCGCAGGCTCTTGAGCACATCCGCCCAGGGAGTGGTCACGACCAGCAGTACGGCGACCGAAACCGAAACCGCCACACGGCTAACGAACAGGATCGCGCCGAACAGGCCGTTGATGGACGGGGCCAGGTGTACCGCCCCGATTCCGATGTCGAACAAGCGCGGGCCCGGAACGAAGAAGATCGCCGGCACGACCACAATCCCGGCGAAGAACGGGATGCCCAGCCAGACGCGTTTGACGAAGAATCCGAACGGGACCCGACTCGCCGCGGCAACTGCGAGTGTTCCCACATAGAGGACACCGAGTCCCACCACCGACGTAGCCAGACTCGCCGCCAATATGGCCACCAATCCGGACACAACCTTGAGACGCGGGTCGCGTCGCTGCAGCCAGCCGGCCGACCGGGCGTGTCGCTCGGTGAAGATGGCATGCTCGATATTGGCCGTAATGCCGCCGACGGTCTGCTCGAGCCAGCCGATGCGTCCGTCATGAGCTCGGCGACCGCCGATGTTCCGCGCCGCGGCAGTCACGCGACCGTTCCTTCTGATCGCCGGTCGGCGGCGCCGCCTGTTCCGGCATCATTCGAGAAACCCCGGCGCAGCAGGGTCGCGATGGCGAACACGGCTCCGCCCACCACAAGCATGCCGACGATACCCGCCAGCTCGTAGCCGAGCGCCGCGTGCCACAGTGGCGCGTTCGCCTCGTTGAAGAATGGCAGGGGCAGGTTGTAGCCCGCCAGAGGCGCGCTGAAGACGCCCGAGACATCCCTCATGCCGGACGGAACGTAGCCGAAGGCCGATTGGACCTCCGCGGTCGAGCCCTCGCCGTAAGCAAAGCCGGGCGCAACCAATCCGAGCGGCGCCACGACAGCAACCGCCGCAAAGGCTGTCCCGATCCGCTTCATACGAGCCGGCAAGACAAGGTAGACCACGGGAATGAGGATTAGCCCAACCACGGCCGTCACGAGGAGCATCGTAGCCACGGCGGCCCAATCGACCCGGGCCCAATCCGAGCCGAACATGCGTCCGGGGTCGCCACCGCCCTCGACGAGTCCGACTACCGCCAGCGCCGCAGCCGCAGCCCCCACCGAAGCGGCGACGAGCTGCCACAGGGGGCGCCGCGCGACAACACCGTCAGCGGCCGCTTCAGGGGCAAAGATGCGGCGCAAGCTGGTCAGGTATTCCGGGTGGCGGCGCTGCAGATACGCGACCCCGAGGCCTGTCACGAGGCCCTCGACGATCGACGCCCCGAAGGCGTGGGCCAGCAGCATCGCCGGAATGGCCTCACGAAGTCCGTACGGGCTATAGAGAGCGTGGCCGTTCTGCGAGAAGAGCACGGGTTCGATACCGAGTTCAATACCGACCGCCAGCGCGGCCACCGTGATACCCACGTAGGCGCCAATGCCCGCGGCCACCGCGCGACGCGTCGAGAGAATCGGCGAGCCCGCCGCCACCAGCCGATACGTTCCATATCCTACGAACGGCAGGATGATCGCCATGTTCAGGCAGTTGGCGAAGATCGCCAGCACACCGCCATCGCCAAAGAACAGCGCCTGAAGAATGAGCGCGACGCTGACGGCGATCGCGGCGGCCCACGGACCCAGGACCACCGCGATAAGCGTCCCACCGACCGCATGCGCCGTGGTGCCGCCGGGAACCGGCACGTTGAACATCATCACCGTGAAGCTGAGCGCCGAGAAAATGGCCAGCAGCGGCACGGTGCGATTGTTGAGGACCTTCTTCACCTTCTGGGTAGCGACGGCCCAGACGGGAATTGTGGGCACGGCGAGAGCGAGGGAAACCGCGGGTGCCAGGTAGCCGTCCGGAATGTGCATCCGACTCCTCAAGGGGTCGCCTGACGCTACGTATTGCTATTGCAACGTGTTGCGTTCGACCGACACTCTACACTGCGGCTGGGACCGGGCCCAAGCTGGAGCTCTTAAGGACCGCCAGATGCCACAAGTTGACGAGCACTTGATAGACGACGACATCGACACAAGCGCATGGGATGGCGTGCCGATTCGGCTGCGTGCCGCCGGACTCCGTTGGACCCCTCAGCGCCGCACGCTGGTTGACGTTCTACGCGAGCATCAAGGCCACGTCACCGCCACGGAGCTGATTTCCCGCTGCCGTGAACGCGACCAGACGACGACGCCCTCCACGGTATACCGGACCCTGGACGTACTGGAGGAATTCGGACTCGTTGCCCACGGCCACGGCCACGACGGTCGCGAGGAATACCACGTTCTACCCGGCGAAACGCACGGCCACCTCTACTGCGAGGCGTGCGGACGGCAGTGGGAGATACGGCCCGAGACCGGCGCGGCGATCGTGGACGCCCTCGCCGCCGACCTGGGCTTCGAAGTGGATCTGTCGCACGTAACGATTTCCGGTCACTGCCAGGGCTGCCACGACTGACCGGCTCCCGCCGTGCCGCCGCTCAGCACATGAGCACGTGGCCGAATACGTGGCGCCGGCCAACTGCCGTAATCGGATCCTCGAAGCGGTAGTCGCCGTACAAGTCGCGCTCGTAGCCGCACAAGACGATGGTTGGGTCGCCGTCCCGGTGCTCGAGCCCGATTGCGATCGCGTCCATCAAGCCGCCGCCCTCGGTACGAGGCACCAGGGCATCCCAGCACACGGCGCAGGCGCGGATCGTGCCCGCCTTCGCCTCGACGCGGAACGTGGCGTACAACGCATCCACGATCAACGGGTTCGTCGGCTCATCCAGGCTCGGGGCTACGTCTATGAGCGCCAGCTGACCGCCGGCGGCCAGGCGCGCGCCGAAGGGCTGAAACTCTCCTTCCCGTTCAAGCATCCGTTCGGCCAATCCCAGAATTGGCGCAACCAGATCGCTGAAGTCGGTGCGAATCTCAGTTTCCATTCGCTCTCCGCTGCCGTCCGCCCAGCTGCGGCCAATGCCGCGTTCCAGCTAGGGTTCGGGTCAACAGCGGCGGAGCGTTAGCCCATCCGCACAAGACGATCGTATTGTCGGTGCGCTCAGTCGCCGTTCTGATCGTTGCGGGGCGTTTCACAGTCCCTGGCGGCCAACACGGAAGCCGCGGCCCAGGCAGCCACCGCCATTCCGGCGACGAACAGCGGCCACGGGAACCAGCCCGGCACTCCTCCGGTCAGCAGGGCCGGGGCGTTCGCCACGAAGCTCGCGACGACGATCGCGCCGCCAATGAGAGCCAGCGCAGCACGGGTCGTGCCGACTGCGAAGCCACGTTCACGGCCAGCCTGCCGCGCAGCCGCAAGCCCGAACCCGACGAGAGCCGCGCTGACGGCAATCGGCGCCGCAACCGGACCGGACCAGGGCACCGGGATCAGGAACAGCACGTCCCACGTGCCCGGCCCATGTGGCCAGCCGATGAAGACCCACAGCCACACGTAGTAGAAGATGTCCCAGATGCCGAAGGCGACCGCGGCCCAGGCCAGCCTGTCGGTCCAGCGGCGACCCACCAGACAGCCGATGCCGGCCAGCATGACCAACGTCGCGAATTCCCTGCCGACCTCGATCGCGGCCAGGTTGCCGGCGATCTCCGGCCCGGCCAGTGGAAAGAGCCGATCCGGGGATATCGAGAGGGCGCGCTGCAGGTACACCACCACGGCCGATTCCAGGTAGGCCATGGCCGTGGCGAAAGCTGCGACGGTCAGAGCCGTGCTGCGAAAACGCATCTGTCACCTCCGGCTGCGGACTTGCGTCCCGAGCCTACGACAGATGCCCGGCCCACGCCCGTGAGAGGTGGCGCCCCCGGCCGGATTCGAACCGACGACGCCCGCCTTAGGACGGCGGCGCTCTATTCCACTGAGCTACGGGGGCTCGGCGCGCATGTTACCGCGTCGGGCGCACGAGGCGGAGCGCTACTCCCCCGCCTCGTAGGTGAAGCGGTCCCGATCGCGAACGAGGCGGCCTACCGGATGGAGCGGTTCGTGCGACAGGACCACGGTCCACTTCTCGTCCACGGCACGGGCGAACAGCTCTGCCTTCACCGCCACCGAATCGAGCGGGAAGTCGTCGAACGCCGTAACCCACTTGGGATTGGCGCTCCACGGCCGCATCGCGAGATCGCCGAAGAAGCCCACGGTCCGATCTCGGCCGCGCACCACGATTCCCTGGTGGCCCTTGGAGTGGCCGCCCGTCGGGAAGACGGAGACGCCCGGCACGATTTCGACTTCACCATCCGCGGCGGACTCCAGGCCCAGATCGCGAATTAGGCGCAACTCCGGCTGGTCGTAACTCGCCACGAGCCGCTGGTTCTCGCCCATGGCGATCTCCCATTCGGCGCGCTGAGCGATGAATCTGGCACGCGGGAACGCCCGCGCTCCGGACGCGAGCAGGACGCCGCCGGCATGGTCGTAGTGGAGGTGGCTCACGGCAATGGCGTCGACGGAATCGGGCGTAAAGCCGGCGGCCTCAAGGGCCGGCACGATCCATGGCCCTTCGTAGCGGCGCATTGCCCGACCCTTGTCGCTGATGCGATCGCCGATGCCGGTCTCGACCAGCACGCGTCCAGAAGGCGTCTCGATGAGCAGGCAGTTGAGGGCCTGCAGCAATCGATGGTCGGCGTCGATCTCGTCGGCGACCAGTCCCTGCCACATCATGCGGGGCACGACGCCGAGTAGAGCGCCAGCGTCGGAGCGGAACCGTCCGGCCTGGATCAGCGCGACGCGCGTGCCGCCGCCCAGTTCGGCTGACCAGTGGACGGCATCGTTCATCGTAGTCATTTGGCTTTCCCGTGGAAGTCCTGGAAGAACGCCGACGCGGTCGGTTCGGCCTGGTTCTGATACTTCGATCCGAGTCCGGCCGAGCCGTACGGCCGATCCACCGGGCTGGACATTTCGAAGAAGCTGATCTGACCGATCTTCATGCCGAAGAACAACGCAATCGGCAGGTTGGCGACATTCGAGAGTTCCAGCGTGAGCTTGCCCTTCCAGCCGGGATCGACGTATCCGGCCGTCGAGTGGATCAGCAGGCCGAGTCGCCCCAGCGAAGACTTGCCCTCGAGGCGGGCGACAAGGTCATCCGGCAACTCCACCCATTCGATCGTCTGACCGAGCACGAACTCGCCCGGGTGAAGCACGAACGGCTCATCGTCCTTGACGCTCAGCAGCTCAGTCAGATCCGGCTGGGGCGAACGGACGTCGATGAACGGATAGCGGTTGTTGCGAAAGACGCGGAAGCTGCGGTCGAGGTGGAGGTCTATCGAGGACGGCTGCAGGTCGGCGGCATCGTACGGCTCGACCCGCACCCGACCAGCCGCCAGCGCGACGGCGATGTCGCGATCGGACAGGACGCTCATTTGACGGTGGCTCCGCTCTCGCGCTGGGCGTACAGGTTGTCTACCTCACGCTTCAGGGTTTCAAGGTCTTCGAAGCTCTGATAGACGCTCGCAAATCGAATGTAGGCGATCTGGTCTATCGCCCGCAGCTTCTCCATAGCCAATCGGCCGACCTCCGAGGAGTCGACCTCGGTCGCGCCCCCGGCTCGCAGCTGGGCCTCGATCTGATCGGCGGCCTGCTCGGCTGCGTCTTCCGGAACGGGCCGGCGAGTCAGGGCCTTGCGAAAGCCCGACGTGAGTTTCTCGCGGTCGAATTCCTGGCGGACGCCGTCGCGCTTGACCACTACGAGCCGCGGCGCCTCGATGCGCTCATACGTCGTGAAGCGGGCGCCGCAGTTCTCGCATTCGCGCCGTCGCCGAATGCTGGCCTCGTCGAGATCGCGCGAGTCGACGACCCGCGTCTCTCGTTCGCCGCACCGCGGACAACGCATCGGCCAGCCTCCAAGTCATTGCCCCGCCTCGGCGAGAATATCACCCGCGGCCCAAGCCGCTAGCCGCTCCCTCCCTGGTGGCCGCTGCTCGGTCCCGCCCAGGCGGCTGCCAGATCGTCCGCCGTGGCCCTGATGGCGTCGCGGGCATGCAATAGGTTCAGGTATCCGCGCTTGACGGCCGTTTCACCTTCGCCGACAAGCTCCACGGCGCCACTCAGCATCAGCCCGCGACCGTGCTCGATCAGTTCCACGGCCCGCTGTGCCCGCCCTATCGCTTCAACCAGACTACCCACCGTGGCGTGGCCGTCACGAGCCGCGTGCGTATCCACGATCGCCGCGTCAGTGGCGTACCGCCCCAGAGCGTTAGTCGCTTCGGCGATAGGACCGGCCAGTTCATCGGGTTGGGACTTGCCGCGGCGTAGATCGTCCACGGCCGCGGCCAACTCGCTCAGCGATGCCGCCGCCCGCCGCGCAATGTCCCTGGCCGCGCCACCGTGCTGCGCATCACGCCGCAACTCCCCGCCGACTATCAGCACTCGCCACAGCAGAACGACGATGGGCACGCCCAGGGCGAAGAACGCGAGCAGCGGCAGAAGCACACCGGACGACACAGCCCGCTACCTCAGAACCGGGACCAACTCCGAGATCGCCACGCGGCGACAACGCCACTCTAACGGCTCCGCCAAGAGGCGACGAGCCCGGACTGGGGTTACCGACCGTGGCGTCGGGACGGTGAGCCGAGCGGCGGCCGGCTGCCCGGCGGATTGGCAACGATGCGGCCGGCAGTTCGAATGCTCCTGGCCGGCCGCTGGCCATCGAGCCCGTCGCCGGCGCGGCGCCACTCTCCGTCGGCGCCGTCCGATGAGGAGATCAATCTGACCGCCCGAAGAACCGCACCCGGCTCCAGGTCGCGAATCATGTCGTATACGGTGAGGGCAGCCACCGAAGCCGCGGTCAGTGCCTCCACTTCGACACCGGCCGGCCCCACAGCCGCAGCTTCAGTCCGAATTCGAACGGCTCCGGCGGCGCGATCCGGGCTGGCGTTGACCAGGAGGTGAGTCAGGTTCGCAGGGTGAACGAGCGGTATGAGGTCCGCGGTGCGCTTGCCGGCCATGACGCCGGCCAGCTCGGCCACGCTCAGAACGTCGCCTTTGGCCACAGCTCCGTCGATGACGGCGCTCAACGTTTCCTGCGACATCTCCACTTCGGCTTCGGCTTCGGCGTGGTGGAGCGTGAACTGCGTGTCGCTCAGATCGGCCATGCGCGGCCTCCTCGTGCGGTCAAAATGTGCGGCGCGGCGCTTCTCGGCCCGAGTGCCCTCATCGAATACCCCGGATTCGCCCGGCCTTCCGGGAATATCGGGCTTTCCGTTGCTGGCCACGGCGAGCGCCTCCCCTACCCTTCAGCGGTCGCGGAAGCGAGTCTTGCGAAGCTGAGCCGACGCCGCAAGCTGAATCTGCCGCGCCGCCGCTCGTTCCTGGATAAGCTTGGCCGCCGAGCGTCGGGTTAGCAGCGCCGTCGGGCCCTGACCGCCGTCGATGACCAGCGCGTCCAGATGCCGCCGTTCCAGCGTCTCGAGCGCGGGCCACAGATCGGATTCACGGCTCACCCTCGGCACGTCCGCGATGGGCATCATGGCCTGCTCGGTGTGCGTCGTCGGCCACAAGCGGCCCGGAATGCGACGGATCTGCGCCGACCCGATGAGCCCGATCAGATTGTCGCCACGTTCCACCAGGGCCGCGGCCCCATTCCGCTCCGCGAGGTACGAGGCCGCATATACGTCCAGCGTCAGCTGCGGCGGCACTCGGCCGGGATCCGGATCTTCCACGTCGCCGACCTTCACTCCGGCGAGCAACTCCTCGAGGCCGGAGCGACGGTCGAGGAACTTGCTGGAGTTCATTACCAGCCAGCCGGCAATCACCAGCGAGAAGCCCGCCAGAGCGTCGGTGAAGGTCATCGCCACGAGGCCGACGCCGATGAGACAGTAGCCCACATAGCGGCCGACTCGAATCGCAACCGCGGCCGCGGCTTGCTGGCTGCCGGTGCGGCTCCAGGCAACGGCATGCAGAACGCGCGCCCCGTCCATCGGGTATCCGGGAACCAGGTTTATCAAGCCCAGCATGGCGTTGAATATGGCCACCATCGTGGCCACGAAGCCCACAGCCTGCACCGGATCCGGCGCGGCAGCCAGCGGCCCGAAGTCGATCACGAGCGCCGGGATGGCAAACACGATCGCGACTACGCCACTCAACAAGGAGCCTGCGATGGCGATTCGGAGTTCCTCACCCGCCGACTTGGGATCGGTCTCCATCACATACGGCCCGCCCAAGAGCTGGACCACGACCGTTGGATTCGATTGGCCAAAACGCCGCGCGACCCATACGTGAGCGAGTTCGTGAGCGGCGACCGACACGAAGACGAGGACAGCGCAGGAGATTGACGACGCCCACGCCAAACCGGCCGGCAGACCAGTCGAGGTCCCGTCTGTGAGCTCGATGCCGAAGATCACGCTGATGAATGCCATGATCGGAACCCACGTCCAGTGGACTCGGACCTCGGTCTGGAAGATGCGGCCGACGGTGATGCCCATCAGCGATTACCGGCGGCGGCGGGCCTGCTGACCGTGTCGGAAGAATGCGAGCCGTCCGATTGGTCCGGTTCGCGACCCAAGCGCGCCGCAACGACTGCCGTCAGGATCCCCAGACCCAGGATCGCCGCGCACAAAGCGACACTCGTTTCCGACCAGAACTGATCCGGGAATAGCTGCACGAGCTTCTCCGTTCGAATATCGAACATGTAGGTGCCCGGCGGAAAGAAGATCTCGTGGAATAGCTCGAAAGCCTGGTCGAAGAATAGGGCGAAGCCAACCCCAACCACGATCACGCCGACGACCAGAACGCGCCCACCAAGAGCAACCGCCCGCCAGAACCAGCGCGAGCCACGAGCCGCTATGCCGACGACCACCAGCAGCAGCACCGCGATGAGGGCGACCAGGCCGAGGCCCGAGAGCACGCTCCGGACGTCTCGCATGTGGGCCTGCTCCCTCGAGTCCAGCACCGGGGTTCCGTTGACAGCCACGTCGAAGTTCGGCGGCCCGAACACAAGGTCAGAGAGGATGCTGCCAGTTACGGCGTTGACTTCGGCCGGGGTATATCCGGTGATGCCGGAAACGTCGCTCCGGTCCTGGTCAAAGGCCACCCAGACGGGGTTGAGGAAGAGCAGCGTGGCAATCAGGATCGCAACGCATGGCGTCGTAACGACGGCCACGGTGCCGACAAGTCGTTGAGCGAGGGTTAGGTTCACCCGTTAATCGTACCGCCTGCGGACGACACAGCCGCTTCCGGGTCGCGCGCTATCGGGTCGTCAGTGCCGCGGCCTCCCGGCGGATGACATCCCAGACCAACTCAAGGTCCGCGTCTTCCGTGCGGAGGTTGGAGATCGCGACCCGAATAACGATATGGCCGTTGACTTTGGTATGCGATAGGAACGCTTTGCCGGTCCGATTGACGGCATCCATCAGGCGAACGTTGAGGTCGTCTACCTGCTCATCGACGCCGGGCTCACCATCGCGGCCGGCGAACTCCGCGGGCCTGTAGCGCAGGCAAACCGTGGAGAAGGGAACGGGCGCCATCCGCTCGAAGTCGGGCTCGGCATCGACCCACCCGGCTAGACGACCTGCCATCGCGATGTGGTGTTCGACACGGCGCCGCAGTCCCTCGAGACCGAAGTAGCGCAAATGTATCCACAGCTTGAGCGACCGTAGCCGGCGGCCCAGCGTGGGGGTGTATTCGTTGTAGTCCCGGATCGGACCCTCACGATCCAGAGTGCGAAGGTACTCCGGCACGAGGCTGAATGCGTCGCGCAGGACGGGCATGCGGCGGGTCAGCAGTATCGAGGCGTCGACCGGGACGAACCACCACTTGTGGGCGTTCGTCACGATCGAGTCGGCGAGTTCCCAGCCGTCGAACGGGGCCCGCCGTTCCGGAATGATCGCCACCACGCCGGCATAGGCGGCGTCGACGTGCAGCCACATGCCTTCGCGACGGGCGATGCGGGCCATTTCGCGAATGGGGTCCGCCGAGGTTGTGGACGTGGTCCCGATAGTTCCGACCAGAGCGATCGGCCGAATGCCGGCGGCCTTGTCCGCGGCGATGGCCGCCTCCAGGGCGTCGATGCGCAGCTCGAAGCGCTCGTTGGTCGCGATCTTGCGGACTGCGGCGCGACCCAGACCCAGGGTCATGGCGCCCTTCTCAATGGACGAGTGAGCTTCCTCCGAGCAATAGACCCGCAGCGCCGGCACGTCCTTGCGAGCTGGCAGACCTTGCGCGGCCACGTCCAGGCCGGCGGCCTGACGTGCGGCGGCAATCGCCAGCATCGACGATGTGGAGGCCGTGTCGTTGATCAACCCGTCGAAATCGTCCGGCAGGCCCAGAGCCTGGCGGATCCAGTCGATGACGACCTGCTCCAGCTCCGTGCCGGCGGGGCTCGTCCGCCACAGCATGGGATTCGAGTTGAGGACCGAGGTCAGCATCTCGCCGACAATCCCAGGCCCGGACGCCGAACTGCCGAAGTAGGCCAGGAAGCGGGGGTGCTGCCAGTGAGTAACGTTGGGCTCGAAGAGGCGCTGGTAGTCGGCCAGGATCGCGGCCATCGCTTCGGGCTTCTCCGGCGGCGCCTGCTCGAACAGCGGCCCGATAGTCCCAGGTTCCACGTTCGGCATCACGGGTCGATCGCGAACGCCTTCTAGATAATCGGCCATGACGTCGACGGCGGCATGGGCGGCGGCGCGGAAACTGTCCGCGTCCATGTCATACAGGCCGTCGATTTGAGCAGTGTCAAGGTCGGAGGAATGGCCGGAGTCGTCGGCAGAAGGAAGCGTGCGTTCGCGGGTCATGTATCACTCGTCCGGGATGGACTGATCCGGCCGCCATTTGCGGGCTGCGGATCCCGAACCGAGTTTACCGCCGGTCGCCGAGCGCTGCCCCGAGTTGCGGGTCGACGGTGAGCCGGCGGCCTGTCAGCCGGCGGCCTGCGCGACGAAGACGAGCGCCGCCGCGGTGATGAGCAGGCCGGCCCCGAGCAGCGCGAGAGCCACGGCCAGCATCGGGATTCGCGCCGGCGCGAGCGTGCTTGCGGCGAAGACCGAGCCGTTGTCGAAGCCGCAGTTGGCGCAGCTGGTATAGCCCGCCGGAAGCTGCGAATAGCAGCGCAGGCATACGGTCGGTGCGGCAAGCGGTGCGGTCGCCGGCACGACAGCAAATCCGGAGCTTCCTTCGTCGGCGGTGACGGCGGTCGAGTCGGACGTGGCCGCCACCGGAGTTGGCGGCGGCATCTGCGGCGCCGGGACTTGCGGCGGCTGGTATTGCGGCTGGTATTGCGGTGTGGCGCCCCATGGGGCGGGCGCCTGGCCGGAGGGCGGCGGCGCAGAGGGCTGACCGTATTGCCACGCCGGTGGGTAGAAGTAGCCCGGCTGCGGAGGATAGCCCGGTGCCTGATAGAAGCCCGTGGGTGGCGGCGGTGGTGCGCCGTACACGGACTGGCTCGCCGGAAGAGTCTGCTCCGGCGGCATCTGGGGCGCCCCGGCCGCGCGGAAATCCAGTCCGCAGTTGTGGCAGAAGGGGGCCTCGCCCAAACGAGGGGACCCGCAACGAGGGCACTGGGTTGTCATGCGCCGATTATGGCCGTTTCCCAGGAGGAATGGCGAGTCGAGCCCATTCCGGCCGGCTACAACGTCGCCATCAAGTCCGCATAGCAACAGAGCCCGCGCTTCAGGGCACGAATAACTCGGCCGCTGTGGTTTGTGTGGCGGTTTTGGTGGTTTGAAGCACGAGCAGGCGTCCGTCGAACAACGGGACCACGGCCCCGATGAAAGCATCGCCCTTGGCAGCAAGCGATGCCGCCGGACTCAGCTTGTCGGTCGCGAAATCGAAGAACTCGTATTCCCAGATCGGCTCCGAGGTCTTGGAAGGGTAGCTGTCCACGACGATCAGCACCCGACCGTCCCGAAGAATCGCCGCGGAGGCCCAGCCACGAATTCCGGTGGACCCGGCACCCTCGAAGCGTCCCTTCGCAGGATCGTACGTTTCGAGGCTGCTGAGGTCGCCCGTGCCGTCAGTGCCGCCCGACATCAGAACCCGCCCGTCAGGAAGCAACGTGGCGCTATGTCCGTACCGAGCGGTGTTCATCGAGCCGGTCGCGCTGAACTTGCCCGTGGTTGGGTCGTATAGATCGGCCGAAGCGTCGGCCGCATTACCCTCGTCGCCGCCCCCGGCGATCAGCACGCGTCCGTCCTCGAGTCTGGTGGCGGAAGCCTCGTCACGGCCCACCGTCATCGAACCCGTCGCGTGAAATGTCCCGGTCTTGGGGTCGTACAGCTCCGCCGTGGCGATCATCTCCAGGGTCGCGGTGGGACCCGCGATCCTCGGGTCGGTGGGTCCGCGGCGGACGTCGGCGAACCATTGCGTGTGGCGGATGTCGCCCGCCCCGCCCGTGTTCTGAACACCCGCGTGCTCAACGCCACCGCCGGCGATCAGCACCCGGCCGTCGGTCAGGAGAGTAGCGGTGTGACCGCTGCGACCCGTGGTCATGGAGCCGGTGCTGGTGAACTTGCCCGTTGACGGGTCGTACAGTTCGGCCTTCTTCGACTCCACGGAAACGGTCGCCGATATTGTGTCGTAGCCGCCCGCCAGCAGGACGCGGCCGTCGGCGAGCAGGGTGGCGGTCCCGCCCAAGTGAATCGCCGCCGGGTCGCCTGCCTCGGTGAACTTTCCTGTGGCGGGGTCGTAGATCTCCGCGCCGGGGTTGTCGATGAACAGGACCCGTCCGTCGGCGAGGCGCACGTCGAGGCCCAGGTTGCCGATCGGGCTGCCGGTGGGCACGAATTTGCCGGCACCCGGCGGCAGGGACGCGAGCGCCGGCGACGGGGCGGCCGACTCAGTCGGTTGAGACGTGGCCTGGCTCGAAACAGACGGCAACGCAGACTCGACCGCGGAGGGGGACGTGCCGGATCCAGTGCCGGGTCCCGTGGTCGTCCCCCTCAGGACAAGCGCGGCCACGATCACGAGCACGACGGCCACGGCGCCGGCGAAGCCGAGATCCGAGAACATCCGCGTGTGCCGCACGCGTTGCGAGACGCCTCGCAGCGGGACTGCTCCATCTGTTTTGGCCGCGGCGAGTTCCGCATCGACCACACGCCGCAGACTCGCGTCCAGCTTGGGATCGGCCGGCCAGTCATTCATCTCCGAGTTCCTCCCGCAGACGGGCAAGGCCCTTCTTGATCTGCGTCTTGATCGTGTTCTCGCTCACGCCGAGGACCGCCGCCGTCTCCCGGACGGAATAGCCCTCCAGGTAGTGCAGAGCGATCGCGGCGCGCACCCTGCGCGGCAGCGCACGCATGCCGGCCTTGAGTACGAGCGCGTCGTCCGGGCACGGGTCGATGGACGCCGTGTCGTGGATCAGCGGGTTCAACGACAGGAAGCGGCGCATCAGCCCCACGCGGCGGATCGCTTCTCGCGTTTCGATAACGAGAAGCCACGCTCGCAGCGAGTCGCGCTCGCGAAGAGTATTCCGGCGCCTGAGAGCGATCTCGTACGTGGCCTGGACGACATCCTGGGCTTCGGCTTCGTCGAGCGTTATTAGGCGCGCAGCGGCCAGAAGAACGGCGCCATGCCTTGCGAGCGCGTCGCCGAACGAGGAATCGGCTCCCTCTTCGGCGAATGCGACAGTCACCAACCTTCTCCCTCCGTTGCGCCTTACCACTTACAGAGGGAGCCTGAAGCAGATTCGGGTGACCCGGAGCGCGAATTCACGCGGCAAGCGTAGCGCTGGGCACGTCGGTGCAAATTCCAGTGGATGAGCACCTGCGCCGGAGGGAGTCCACTCGTACTGCGGCGGGGCCATGCGGGTGGGGATCGTCAACGGAGTTCGGCCAATGCAAATGGGCCCGAGGAAAATTCCCCGAGGCCGTCTTCACACTTCAGAAGTTGGTCGGGGCGGAGCGATTCGAACGCTCGGCCTCCTGAACCCCATTCAGGTGCGCTACCAGGCTGCGCCACGCCCCGATCGCTGCGAAGAATACCAGACGTACGACCCTCGACCAACAGCGAGCGACCGCCGCGGTGCCCTAGCGCTGCGGGTTGCGCTTGCCACCGACGCTGCGCTTGGAACCGCTCGTACCCTTGCGCACGGCACGGACGCCCCCCGGCGTCGCGCCCATCGAACGCTTCAACACCGCACCGCTGCCGCCGCGTGCCCTACCCGGGTTGTTGCCGATCCGGCCACTCGCCCGTTCGCGGAAGATGAGCCGAATTGGCGTGCCGTCGAACCCGAACTCGTCGCGCAGCTGATTCTCCAGGAAGCGCTTGTAGCTGAAGTGGACCCCGGCGGCGTGGCGGGCGAAGAAGACGAACGTAGGCGGCGCCACGGCCACCTGAGTGGCGTAGAAGATCTTGGGCGGTCCGAGCTTGCCGGCGGGCGGCGCCTGGCGTAGTTGCGCGGCCCGCACCACGCGGTTGAGTTCCGGAGTGGCGATGCGCTTGCGGCGCTCTCCCCAGACGTCGACGGCCAGCTCGAGTACTCGGCCGACCCGTTGCCCCGTCTTGGCGCTGATCGACAGGAAGGGCGCGAAGTCGAGGAACGGCACCTCACGGCGCATGCTGGTCACGTATTCGTCGAAGGTGCGATCCGTCTTCTCGGCGAGCAGATCCCACTTGTTCAGGGCGATGACCAGGCCACGTCCTTCCTCGGCGACGAATCCGGCGACGTGGGCGTCCTGGGCCGTCAGGCCCTCGAACGCGTCGATGACCAGGACGGCGACGTCGGCTCGCTCCACGGCCTTGAGAGCCCGCATCGTCGAGTAGCGTTCGGCGGGCGGACCACCGGCGACCTTGCCCGGTCTCTTGATCCCGGCGGTGTCGATGATCACGATCTCGCTGCGACCCCAGGTCAGGTGGGTGTCGATGGCGTCGCGGGTTGTGCCAGGGATCGCGCTGACGATGGCGCGATCCTCGCCGAGCAGAGCGTTGAGCAGGCTCGACTTCCCCACGTTCGGCCGCCCGACCAGCGCAAGAGAAACCTCGGCGTCCTCGTCCTCGAAGGCCAGATCGAGGTCGGCGCCGCCCTCGGCCGCCATCTCGATGGCCGCATCGTCGCCCTCGCCTAGCCGCGACAGCCGGCCCGAGGCCATATCGCGAGCCCATTCGTCGGCGTCGGCCTGACGTTTCTTGCGGGCAATTTCCTTCTCGCTCTCAGGCGGCAGTGCCCAAACCATGGCATCCAGCAGATCCGCCACACCGCGCCCGTGGGCGGCGCTGATCGGATACGTCTCTTCCCAGCCGAGGGAGAAGAACTCGGCCGCTTCCAGTTCGCGCTTGTCGTTGTCCGCCTTGTTGGCCGCCACCAGCACCGGCGCCTTGGCGACACGCAGCAGGTCGGCCGCTTCCAGGTCGGCGGGCGTAAGGCCGGCTATCGAGTCGACCACCAGCACGATCAGGTCGGCTTCGCCGATCGCAAGCCTGGCCTGCTCCTGAACCTTCTCCTCGATCGGGTCGCCGGGGTGTATCTCGAGGCCGCCGGTATCGACGACGATGAAGCGCCGTCCGTTCCACTCTGCGTCGCCGTAGATCCGGTCTCGAGTGGTGCGAGCGCGGTCTTCGACGATGGCCGTGCGATGGCCAACGATTCGATTGAACAGAGTGCTCTTGCCGACGTTTGGTCGACCGACAATGGCAACGATTGGAAGTGGAGTCACCGAGGGATTATGGGGCATCGCGCCTTGCCCGCCGTAACCTCGCTCTAGCGAGCCGCGCTGGAGGTCGGCTGGGGCGCGATTCCGGGTAGTGAGGTGGTCCTGCCGGCGGGGGTGGCGGCAGCGGCGAGAGCGGCCGTAGCCAGCTCCTCGGCGCGAGACGCCGCTTCGGGCGTACCCGCCAGACGCAGTATTCGCTCGGCCACGCAGCGCAGATCCTCGATCGGCGTCGAGGTTCCGCCGGTGACGCCCACGATCTGAGCCGCCCCGAACACAGACCTGTCGGTCAGGTCTTCCTCCGACTCGATCTGGATCGCGGGCGTGCCCACGATGCCGCACAGCCGGGTCAATTCCTTGGTGTTGGCGCTCGATCGCCCGCCCACAACGACCATCAGGTCCACCTCACGGGCAGCCTCAATCGTGTCTTCCTGGCGCCGGATCGTGACCGGGCAGACGGTGTTGACTATCTTGAGCTCGTGGCAGCGGGCCACCATGAACGCGGCGAGTTTCTCGAACTTCCAGGGCGGCTGAGTCGACTGGCTGAGCAGCGCCATCTTCTTGCGCCGCGGAATCTGAGTCCAGGTCTCTTCCTCGTCGACGACGATAGCTTCCGGGGCGAAGCCGAGCAGGCCTACTACTTCCGGGTGTCTGGGTGTTCCCAGGAGCACAATCGAATAGCCCTCGTCCACCAGCTTGGTGATTTCCCGCTGTTCCTGAATCACCCAGGTGCACGTGCCGTCGATCACGTCGAGGCCCCGCGTCTCGGCGCGGGCGAGCACCTCCGGCCGAACGCCGTGGGCCCTTATGACGACGGCCGTGCCTTCCGTAACCTCGTCAAGGCTGTCGACCGTCTCGATACCCTGGGCCTGGAGCTGGGCAATCACGCCCTCGTTGTGGACGACCTGCCCGAGCGTATGGGTTCGCTTGCCCTCGGCGGCCGCTTCCTTCGCCTTGTCGATCGCCTCGCGGACGCCGTAGCAGAATCCGGTGCGACGAGCAATTCGAACTTCACGAACGGTTCCCATCCCGGCGATTGTCCCACTAGATCGGGTCACGACACGCCCGACGTCTCGGTTGTCTCACCGTAGACGCCGCGTTGCTCGGCCGGCAGAAGCTCGGCGATGCGACTCATCAACTCCACGGTCGCGAGTCGGAGTGACTCGTGGCGATCGCCGCCGCTGGGCGCGGTGAGAGTAAATGTCTTCCCCACTTTCACAGCCATGCGGCGGCGCGGTCGGGGCAACATCTTGCCCTTCGGCCAGAAGCGCTGGCTACCAACGATCGCGAGTGGGAGTATCGGCGCGCCGCTCCTGAGTGCCAGGACGGTCGCGCCCTCTTTGGCGACCTGCAGTGCTCCGCTGGGCGAACGAGTTCCTTCCGGGAAGATCGTCAGGACGCGGCCACCGTCCAGAACCGACCGGGCGAGCTTGAAGGCCTCGAGATCGCCGGCGCCACGTCTCACACCGACCACGCCGTTCTGGCGCATCGCCCAACCGACGACCGGCCAGCGAGTTGCTTCTTCCTTGCCCAGCCAGGTCATCGGCCGTCCGAGTTCCGGCACTATGAAGGCCATCAGCAGCATTCCGTCGACGTTGGAACAGTGATTGCAGATAACCAGCAGCGGCCCGGACTCGGGGACGTTGGCCAATCCTTCGACGGTTGTCCGCGACAGCAAGGCCGCGGCCACGCGCAACACGGCTCCGCTGAAACGCGAAAAGAACGGGAGACTCCTAACCGGCATGAGCCCCTCCCGACTTGGCGGCCCCACTCGCCGCAGGAACGGCTCCTGTGGCGTCGGCGACGGCCCGCAGCACGGCCGCCACCGTCTCGTCGAAGCTCATTCCGTCCGTGTCGATCACCACCGCGTCCTCCGCCGTCCGAAGTGGAGCCGTCTCGCGGCTCGAGTCGATCGTGTCGCGGCGCCGCAGCTCATCGAGAATCTGGCTCGCATGCGAGTCGTCACTGACTTTGCGTTCCGCGGCTCGGCGACGGGCGCGTTCCTCGGCCGAGGCGTTCAGGTATATCTTCACGTCCGCGTCCGGAAGGATGACCGTGCCGATGTCCCGGCCGGCCATGATGATCGCTCCCTTGGACGCCAGCGTCCTCTGGCGCGTCACGAGGGCGGCCCGCAACTGGGGCACCTTCGAGTAGTCGGAAACGGCGCGATCGACCGCCGCGCCGTGCACTTCCGCAGTCACGTCGCGGCCGCCGGCATGTACGTGTCGCAGCCGGCCTCGCTTGTCCGCCACCAGTTCCACCTCGCCGGCCAGACCCACGAGTGGCTCGATCTCCGACGGTCCGATGCCGCGCTCCACGGCCAACCACGCGACGGCGCGATATAGAAGACCCGTATCGCAGAAGCGGAATCCGAGCCGTTTGGCGACATCCGCGCCTACGGTGCTCTTGCCGCTCGAGCTTGGCCCGTCGAGCGCCACGATCGGCGGCCGAGGTCGGGCGACTCTGGCGGCAGCGGTCGTCGAACCCGGTTGGGCAGCCTGCCCGGATCCGGCCACCGGCGCCTTGATCGGCCGGTTTGGTTGAGCGGCGCGGGCCGTAGAGGCCAGCATCGTGACTTCCTGATGAGTCAGCCGGCGAGCCTGGCCGGCAGGCAGATCGGTCAGCTTCAGACTCCCGACTCGAACTCGGACAAGACGCTGCACAGGCATTCCGACGGCATCGAACATGCGCCTGATCTGGCGCTTCCAACCCTGAGCCAGAACGACTCGATACCAGCGATATTCCGGATGCGGCGGATCCAGGAGGAGCATCAGGTTACGAACCTGGGCCGGCGTCACGTCATCGAGGTGGTCTAACCGCGCCGTGCCCTCCGCCAGCTCGATACCGTTTCGCAGGGCGAGCTTCTGCTCCTTCATGACCGACCGCTCGAGCCCCACGAAATATTCACGCTCCACGCCGTAGCGCGGATGCAGAAGCAGGTCGGCCCATGTTCCGTCGTCGGTGAGGAGAAGAAGCCCCTCCGAATCCTCGTCCAGCCGACCCACCGGATACAGGCGCGCCCTGCGTCTCACGTCCGGCGGCAGCAGCTCCATCACGGTGCGTTCGGCATGGCGGTCGCGCACCGTCGACACGACTCCGGACGGTTTGTTAAGCAGCCAGTACGACCGCTTTGCCGGCGCCTCGGGCAGGGTCTTGCCGTCGACCAGAACCTTCTGCATCTCCGGGTCGACAGACTCGCCGATGACAGCGCCTCGACCGTCGACGGTAACCCGTCCGGCCCTCACCAGATCCTCGCCGCCGCGGCGCGAAGCGACGCCCGAATTGGCGAGGACCTTCTGGATGCGCTCGCGGACCACTATTCGTCCCGGGTTGTCTGATCCGCGGATCCGACAACGTCACCCGCGTCGGCCGCGGCGGGCGCGTCCAGACCGAAGCCCAGGCTGAGGGTCTCGGCGTCGGCGTCGGCGAGCGCTTCGTCCGGCTCCGCGAACAGCCGTTCCGCGACCTCGACCTCGAGAGGCGGCAATTCGTCCAGGCTTGTAATCCCGAACCGCTCCAGGAAGTCGAAGCCCGTGCCGAAGATCGTGGGCCGTCCCGGAGCATCGGAGCGGCCGAGTTCCACGACGAGACGGCGGTGCAGCAATGTCCGCAGGGTGTAGTCCGAATCCACGCCCCGGATCCGCTCCACGGTCGCGCGGGTGCAGGGCTGGCGGTAGGCGACGATCGCCAGCGTTTCGAGCGACGGCCCGGACAGCTTTGGAGCGTCCGCGCCGACGTAGCGGGCGATGAGCCGGCCCGCCTCCGGCGCCGTGCCCAGTTCCACTCGCTCACCCGACTCGACGAGCCGGATGCCGCGTTCCGCAAGACTCACCTGCAGGTCGCCGATTCTGGCGTCCACGGTCTCGCGGTCCACGCCCGTGAGACTCGCGATCTCAGATCTCGCCAGAGGCCGCTCCGCGACAAACAGCAGCGCCTCGAGCTGCCCCTCTGTCAGTTCGCCGGGCACATCCGCCGCCGCGTCCGCCGCGATGTCGTCGGCCTCTTCGGCCGCTACGTCGCCCGTCAACGTTCTCTGGGGCGCCACGGGCTCAACCGCGGCCTCGTCATCGACGGTCATGAAGCTCGTCTGGTCGAAGTCTGAACTCAAGCGAAGGACTCCAGGCTCTCATCGATTTCGGTGGCATCCGCGGGGGCTTCCACGAGGCGGCGGGCGATGATCGGTCCCCATGGTTCGGCTTGCTCGAGCGTTATCTCGCGCCGCTTGGACAACTCGAGCATTGCCAGGAACGTAATCGCTACCACGACACGGTCGTGGACCCCGCCCAGCAGGTCCTGCAACACAACCGTGTCGGCGACTCGAAGAGCCTCACGGATTATCGCGGTTCTGTCGGCCAGGGTAATGGTTCTGGCCACCATCTCGGCCGGAGCCGGCGTAATCGGCACGACAGTCGCCAGACGAGCCAGTGCCCCGGCCAGCACCCCGGCCGGAAGTGGCGGACTCTCCGGCGGTCGCGCGTTCGCCCGGCCCGCGCTGGCGGCAACCTCCGCGTCGCGGCGGAACAGCCGGCCGACGTCCAGCATCTCCCCGAGAGCGGCACCGGCGTCGCGGAAGCGCTTGTACTCCAGGAGGCGGGCCCGCAGTTCCGCCTCCGGGTCCGGCTCCTCGTCGAGCGGAATCGCCGCGACCTTGGGCGGCCGGGGCAGGATTGCCCGGCTCTTGATCAGGATCAGCTGCGCGGCCACGGCCACGAACGAAGACACGTTCCCCAGCCGGTCGCCCTCGAGAGTGGCGAGCGCGTCCAGATACGCCTCCGCCAGGCCGCCGAGCGGAACCGTGAGAACGTCGAGCTGGCGCGCCTCGATGACCGCCAGAAGCAATGCCAGCGGCCCGTCGAAGTCTTCGAGCCGAACATGGGTGACGCTCTCGGCCAGACCCGCGTCGAAGCCGACCTCGCGAAAGGCCCCTGGCCTTGGCATCGCGTCGATGCGTCCCGCGCCCGCAGCTCCGACCGCGATGGTCGCCTTCATCGGCATCAGTTGGCCTCGTCCGCGGCCATGAGCAGTCGTGCGGAGTCGTCCGTGGGAGTCTCCTGATTGCTTATCAAATCCACTGTTCGGGCGCTGCAGCCGGCCTCAGCGGCCAGTTCGGCCGATCGCTTCGGGTGGTCTCTCATTCGCGTCAGACCTGCTTCGAAGGTCGGCAAGTGCCGGCAAACGCTCCAGATCCATTTTCCGTAGCGGCCGCCCAGCGACCAGACGACTCGATGCGCCAGCCGGACATGGGGTCCTTTGCCGCAGTCGTGCAGGAGCCCCGCGACGAGGAGATCCGTGTCCCCCACGCCGGCGGCCTGAAGCCAGGCCACGACATCCAGGCCGTGGCGGCGGTCTCCCGCCGGCTGCGCATCGTACAGGGCCAGCTGCGCGGGCGTCAGCCAGCCGGCCAGCGCAGCCCGATCCGCCGCCGAAACCCTCGGTCGAAGGTACTTCAGCGTTCGCCGGACTTTGCCCGACCACCAACTTCGCGCCAAGGTCGCTACGACAGCAGGATCGGCACGCCCGCCAGGAAATTAACCATGGGCACCATCACCGGCACGATGACCCTGCCCGCGAAGAAGATGACCACGACGAGCAACATCAGCCCGAACTGGTTCATGAAGCCCCGGACTTCCATGGCGGTGCGCGGACTGAGGAAATCGAGAAGAACGTGCGATCCGTCCAGTGGGGCGATGGGGATCAGGTTGAATAGGCACAGCACCACGTTCAGCTCGATGCCTTCAAGACATACCAGGCGAAGCATGTTTTCAACCGAGGTGTTGTCCGTGTTGAACCAGGCGCCGCCCAGGAGTCGGAAACCGATGCCGAAGATGGCAGCCAATGCCAGGTTCGATATCGGCCCGGCCGCCGCGACGAGCGAATCCGCGTAACGGCCCCGCAGGTTGGACGGGTTCACCGGCGTGGGTTTGGCCCAACCGAATCCGACTGGCGAACCGCCGAAAGCGTTCAGCAGGACACTCACCGCCAGCAACGTGCCACCCACCGGGTCGAAATGCTTGATGGGATCGAGCGTCACCCGACCGAACAGCTTGGCGGTCCCGTCGCCCAATTTCCAGGCCACGAACGCGTGGGCGCACTCGTGTACCGGCCCGCTGATCAGCAGGAAAAGGACTATCCAGATGACCGCCTGGGCCAGGTTGAGCGAGTTCAAAGGCTTCCTCGATTCTCAGCTGTCACGGCCTGCCCGAGCGCATGCGTCTTTGCCATCCCGACGCCGTGGAGCCCAAGTTACATCCGGCCCAGCAGCTCGGCCTTCTTGGCTTCGTACTCCGCCGGCGTAATGGCGCCCTTGTCGCGCAGATCGGCGAGCTTGGAGAGAGTCGCTGCCGCATCGTCCGTGCTGCCGTTCTTGGCGCCCTTCGCCGGAGTCGCTGGAGCGTCCACGGGTCGCCGGTAGCCGTCTTCCAGGGCGTTCTTGGCGTTCAGCATCGCCTTCTTGAAATTGACCACATCGGCCAGCATCTGGTAGTGATCGATCTGATCGTCATTGGCGGTGAGAATGTCCAGGTCGCCGTAGTGGAAGATGCGAGCCCAGATACCCTGTTTGAGAACTGCGTCGTTGATCTTGTCCAGCGAGCTGTCGCCGGTCTTCTTGTCGAAGAGCCCCTCGATCTTGAGAACGCGTCGATTGGTGACGATGTAGCCCTGAGACCGCCAGGTGGCGCAAATGATGAAGATCCAGACGAGACCCACCACCAGGAAGGCGCCCGCGACGACGCGCTCGATCAGAGCGATGGCATCAGCCAGGCTCCAGATCATGGACGCCGTGAAGATTAACAGGCCGATCAGCACCAGGACTATCGGCCTCAGGCTGTCGGACAGCGGCGCAAGCCAGTGCTGTCGGGCCTCGTAGAGGATCTGCTCGTCCTTGGCCAGCAACGATTGTGCGTAGCTCATCCTCATCTCCCTTTCATCAAGCTCGTGGGTGTGCACGAGCATATACGTCTTTGATCCGTTCGCCAGTCAGATGTGTGTACAGCTGCGTCGTGTTGATGCTCGCATGTCCGAGTAACTCCTGAACTATGCGCAGGTCGGCGCCGCCTTCGAGCAGATGCGTCGCGAATGAATGACGCAATGTATGTGGGCTGATTCCGCCTTTGAGGCCCGCCTCCCGCGCGGCGCGGGTCAGCATCTCCCACGCGCGGCGCCGATCGAGGCGATCTCCTCGAACCGAGACGAACAACGGCCCGCCGTGCCGATTCGAGCCACCCGGCTTCTCACCGACCCGCCGCTCCAACCAGACGGGCCGTACTTCGGCCGCATATAGAGTCAGCCACACGACCGCCACGTCCCCGATCGGCACCTGGCGCTCGCGATCGCCCTTGCCGATCACACGCACAACCGCTTCGTCCAGATCGATGTCGTCCATGTCCAGCCCGACCGCCTCTGAGATCCGCAGACCCGCCGCGTAGAGGAGTTCCAGCAGGGCTCGATCCCTGATCCCGAGGGGCGTATCGGCCGTCTTGGTCTCGAGCAACCGCTCCACTTCGGCGACCGACAGAACCTCGGGTAGAAGCCGGGTCTGACGGGGCAGGTCGAAACGGCTCGCCAGGTCCGTCTCGATGAGACCCTCCGCATAGCAGAACCGGTAGAAGCCACGTAGCGATGCGGCGCGGCGCCGAAGGGTGGTGGGTCGCAGCGCGGCAGCCGCCAAAATGCCACGGGCGACGCCCTCTCTCGCGGCCGCCCCGCCCGACCCGGCAGGTCCGCGACCCGCTGAAGCCAGCATCGACAGGTAGTGGACCGGCGTATCCACGGTCGTGTCCCAGTTGGCCGCGGCACCACGACTCGCGGCATAGTCGAGCAGGTCGGCGCGATAAGCGCGCAGCGTGGCCTCCGACAGCCCGCGCTCTACGCGCAGGTATGTGAAGTAGCTGTCGATGGCTCCACTGAGGCGACCGGCGCCGGCCGCGCTACCAACTCCGGCTCCGTGGCCAGTTCCGCCGGCCGCCTGGTCCGCCACGCTAGCCGCGTTCGGGAGACAGCCGCCAGGCCGCGGCCCGCTCCATCAGTTCTTCAGCACTGGCTCGCGCAGCTGCACCGCCCTCCGCGCCGGCCAGCATCTGAGCGATTTCCTCGACGCGTTCCGGTCCCTCGACCCTATGCACGTCCGTGACGGTTCGCCCGTCGCGCGTCGTCTTCTCGATCCTGAATTGGGCATCGGCATATGCGGCGATCTGGCCAAGATGAGTCACGCAGAGGACCTGATGGCTGCGAGCGAGTTGCCATAGCGAGCGACCGACCGGCTCCGCACTGCGGCCACCGATGCCCGTGTCGATCTCGTCGAAAACGAGTGTGGGCGTCCGATCCGCTTCGGCGAGAATCTGCTTGATCGCCAGAGCCACTCGCGACAACTCGCCGCCGGAGGCGATGCGAGCCAGCGGTCGGGCCGGTTCACCGGGGTTTGGTGCGATCAGGAACGTGACCGCGTCGATGCCCGTCGCGTCGAACGCCAGGCGCCGGCCGTCGATGACCACCGCCGGCTCGGCCGGGCCCGCCTCGCGCTGCCGCACGTCGACACTGAACGTAGTCTGGCGAAAACCGAGTCCGCCCAGCGCCGACTCGACGGCGCCGCCCAGCTGCCCTGCCACGGCGCTGCGCTGCGCGGACAGGTCCGCCGCAACCACTCCAACGTGCGCAAGCAGCCGTTCCGCCTCGGCTTCTCGTATGTCCCGTGACGTTTCCAGCGCTCGCAGACGATCCGATTCGGCGGCCGCTCGCTCGCCGTAGGCAAGTACGGCGGCTTCTGTCTCGCCGTACTTGCGCTTGAGCGAATAGATCAGGGACAGCCGCTCCTCCATCGCCACGATCGCCGAGAGGTCGTGTTCAACGCTGTCCGCCAGAGCGTTGACTTCCGATGCGGCGTCTTCCAGCTCAGCGGCCAGGCCCAGCAATCGCTCTGCGACCGGCGTGTAGCGTTCGTCCATCCGGGCGAGGTCCCGGGCTCGCTGCGCGGCGCCGGCCGTGGCTTCTCGCGCGCCGCTCCCCTCCCCGGCCAGGGCCTCGTGTATCTCGACGCTGACTCGGGCAATCGTCTCCGCATGCTGGGCCGCCGCCAGCTTGCCGGCCAGCTCCGCCGCCTCGCCGTCCCGCAGCCCCGCGGCGTCGATCTCGGCGGCCTGGTGCTCCTGCAATTCCAGGCGCCGGGCGAGTTCCCGGGGATCGAGCGAGAGTTCCGCCAGGGCCGCCTGGTTGGCGCGCCACGCCGCCACGGCCGCGGCCACGGCTTCGCGACCGGCATCCAACCGCCCGAACGCATCGAGCAGGACCCGCTGCCAGCGCTCGTCCAGGAGGCGCTGCTGGTCGTGCTGGCCGTGGATCTCGACCAGCCGGCCCGCGACCTCCGCCAGGCGCGCGGCAGTGGCGGTTTCGTCGTCTATGCGCGCCGTCGACCGGCCGGCGGCGGAGACTTCGCGGACGCAGATGAGCGGCTCCGGGAGACGATCGAAAAGCGCCTCCACGCGAGCCGAATCGGTCTCGTGGCGCACCAGTGAGGTGTCCGCTCGCGCACCGACCGCCAGACCCAGGGCGTCGATCAGCAGACTCTTGCCGGCACCCGTCTCACCGGTGAGGACGTTGAGTCCAGGTTCGAACTGGATTCGCAACTTCTCGATCAGCGCCAGATCACGTACGGTGAGTTCGGCGAGACGACCCGCGGCCATGGGACTCTCGGACTCGATCGCCGCCTCGAGTTCCTTGACGTCTGTCATGAGGGCAGCAGTTCCGACTTCTTGCGGAGCAGGTCCCAGAACGGGACGGCGCCGCGAGGCTCGATCAGGCGGATGGGCCGGCGGAACTCGCACACCTCCACCACGTCGCCAATCGCAAGCCGGCGGTCTTCGCGGCCGTCGGCGCTCATGAGAACGTCATACGCATCCGCCACTCGAACCCGCACGGTATGGCGGGGACTCACCACCACGGAACGGATCGCGGTTAAGTAGCCCGCGATCGGCGTGACGATGAAATTCCGGCTCGTTGGGTCCGCTATCGGGCCGCCGGCCGAGAACGAGTAGCCCGTGGAACCCGTCGGGCTCGACACGACCAGACCGTCGGCCGTGAACGTGGCGAGATGCGATCCGCCGATCTCAACTTCCAGGCGGCAGACCCTCGCCAGCGAGCCGCGAGCGATGGCGATTTCGTTCAGGGCGAAGAACATCTCAGTGGCCTCGCCTCTACCGCCCGGATCGATCGTCGCCTGCAGTGCCATCCGGTCCTCGATGTCGAATTCGCCGGCGACGAGCTGCCCCAGAACGGTCTCCAGATCCGGGGTCTCCACCTTCGAGAGGAATCCCACCTTGCCCAGGTTCACACCGAGCAACGGGACGTCGACTTCGGCGACCGCGCGCGCCGCCCGCAAGAACGTGCCGTCGCCGCCGAGCACGACGAGTGCACCCGTGCCCGGGAGCTCCTTCACGACCGACGCGCACTCGCCAGCGGCGACCGCCCAATGCTCAACGTGACGCGCCTCGCACCACGTCTCGGCGCGATCTCGGAGTGCCAGCGCCGCTTCCTTGGTTGGGTTGTAGGCGAACCCGATACGGTCCAGGCTCATGCCCCCGCCAGCTCCACGAACTTGCTAATCCACTCGTTGGTGAGTTCACCGGGTCCACCGGTCGAAACCTTGAAGCCGGCCGGAACCTCCAGCTCGAGGAAGAACTCGCGGTTACCTGCCGGACCGGTGAGCGGCGAAGCGACGGCGTTGCGCAGCTTCAGCCCGATACCGATGGCGTAGCGAGCGACCGTCTCGAGGGTCTGGCGGTGGATCTGCGGGTCCCGCACGACACCGTCGCGTACCTGCTTGCGGCCGGCCTCGAACTGCGGTTTCACCAGGGCCACGATGCGGCCGCCGAGCGGGCCGAAGCACTCCGCCACCGGTCCGAGGATGCGATCGAGCGAAATGAACGACACGTCGACGACGGCCATGCCGATCGGCTCCGGCAGGAAGCCCGGGCCGAGATCGCGGGCATTCGTCCGCTCCATGGACACGACACGCGGATCGTGACGCAGCGTCTCCGCCAGCTGGCCACGGCCGACGTCCACGGAATACACCCGCACGGCGTCGCGCTGCAAGAGCAGGTCGGTGAAACCGCCAGTCGACGAACCGACGTCCAAACACACGAGGCCCACCGGCTCGACCCCGAAGTCGTCCAGCGCGGCCCGCAGCTTCAATCCGCCTCGCGACACGAAGGGCGGTGGCGCCTCGACTTCCAGGGCGATGGTCGTTTCGACCTGGTCTCCCGGCTTGCGATCCGTGCGCGACGACGGCCCCTCGCCCGTTCTCACATGGCCGGCCAGGATGAGGGCCTGGGCGCGGGTGCGCGTCTCTACGAGGCCTCGCTCAACCAGAAGTTGGTCCAGGCGCTGACGGCTCGGTCGATCGGGGGCTGCACTCATACCTCAATCGTGGCACAGACTGCTTGTCTCGTGCTGCACTGCGCCGTCAGGCGACCGCCAGCAGCGCCCGTCGAGGCAGAAATCAGCTCGCCGAATCCTTCGTCGAGGTCCCGGAAGCAGCCTTCGTGGCACCCGGAACGGCACGAAGCCGGTGCAATGTCTCTCGAATCTGACCGGCGATTCCCTCTGCGTCCAAGCGCATCAGGTGACGCAGCTGATCGACGGATCCGTGGTCGACGAACTGCTCGGCAGGAATGCCGATGATGCGAACGGTGACGTCCCGATAAGCCGGGTCGGATACGCGAGCCTCTTCCATGAGATCCAGGACTCCGGAACCGAAGCCGCCCGTGACGACGCTCTCCTCCAATGTCACGACCAGAGTCTTGCCCCGGGCCGCATCCAGGATGAGCTGGCGATCGAGCGGCTTGGCGAACCGAGCGTTGATGAGTCCTACCGACCAGCCCTCGGTCTCGAGAATGTCGGCCGCGACGCGACCACGATCGACGATGGGGCCGAAGCCCACGATCAGAACCTGCCTGCCCTCGCGCAGAACCTCACCGATGCCGATGGGCAGGACCTTCGGTTCTACGACCGGCACCCCGAATCCCGGGTCGCGGGGGTAGTGGAGCGCAAATGGGTGGTCCTGAGCGAAGGCCGTCATGACGAGCGACCGCAGCTCCTGCTCATCCTTGGGACTCGCGATGACCATGTGGGGCAGCTGGCGCTGTGTCGGCAGGGTAAACATGCCCTGGTGGCTCGTCCCGTCTTCGCCCACGAGCCCTGCCCGATCGACCGCGATCAGCACGGGCAGATCGTTCTGGCAGACATCATGGACTTCCTGATCGAAAGCCCGCTGCAGGAACGTGGAGTAGAGCGCCACGACGGGCCGCTCCCCTGCCAGGGCCATGCCCGCGGACATGGCGACGGCATGCTGCTCGGCGATCCCGACGTCGATGAAGCGGTCCGGGAATTCCTCCTGGAACAGGTGCAGGCCGGTGCCGGTGGGCATTCCCGCCGTCACGGCCACGATCCGGCGGTCCTTTTTCGCCAGCTCGATCAGCTCCAGTGCGAAGTGGTGGGTGTAATTGGGGGGCCGTCGGGAGGAAGCCACTCGCGAAGCATCGGAGGGCGTACCCATGTCGGCCGTGCCACCCACGTCGCCGCTTGCGGAAGGTTCCACCGGCGCCTCGTCGATCTGGCCCGGCTTGGGCATGACGCTCTCCAGGCGTGCCAGAGCGGCGCCGGTCATCGCGGCGTGGCCCGTCGTGTGGATCTCCGGGGTGGGGCGGCCGTCTTCGAGACCCGGCATGGGTGGCAGAGCGGCGCCGTGGAAACCTATCTGGTCGCGCTCCGCCGGCCGGTAGCCGCGACCCTTGCGAGTTCTAACGTGGACCAGGACCGGCCCCGGCACTTCCAGGGCGGCGCGGAAGATGTGCTCGAGGCCGCGCAAATTGTGCCCCGGGATAACGCCCAGGTAGGTGATCCCCAAATCCTCGAAGAGTTGACCCGGCTGTGCGAAGTTGACGACCATCCGTCGAATCCGGCGCGACAACTTCAGCGCCGGCTCACCGACGACGGGCAGCGACTCCACGACGCGGTCGTAGGCCGTCTTGCTCTGCTTCCACGCGCTCGACAGCTTGAGAGTGGAGAAGTACTGGCTGAACGCTCCGACCGTTGGGCTGATGGACATGGCGTTGTCGTTGAGGACGATCAGCAGCTGGGTCTGGCGGTGGCCGATGTCATTTAGTGCCTCGAGCGACAGGCCGCTGATCAGCGCCGCGTCGCCGACCACGACCGCGATTCGTTCCATCGAGTGGCGCATGTCGCGGGCCGTGGCCAGGCCCTGGGCGATCGAGAGGCCCGTGCCGGCGTGGCCGCCGTCCATCACATCGTGCTCGGACTCGACCCGTCGCGGAAAGCCGCCCATGCCACCCAGCTGGCGCAAAGTGCCGAACTTGTCGTAGCGGCCGGTCAGCAACTTGTGGGCGTAGGCCTGATGGCCGGTGTCCCAGACGATCCTGTCGCGCGGCGACTCCAGGACGCGGTGCAGGGCCAGCGTCACCTCGACAACGCCGAGGGAGGAGCCCAGATGACCGCCGGTCTTGGCGACCGTCGAGATGATGCATTCTCGTATCTCGGCGGCCAGTCCCTCGAGCTCCGCGTCGCTCAGGCCGCGCAGTTCACTGGGATTCTGAAGCGTCGGCAGGATTGCCAAGTCACATACTCCTCGGCGGATCCCCCATCCGCTCGGTATTCGATTGGTCCGGGAGGCAGTCTACCGCTAGTCCTGTTCGGAGGGGTCGCCGGCCCTTATGTCGGCCACTTCCAGCGTCCCCGACGAGCGCTCCAGGAGCTTCTGAACGCGAAGTTCGGCCTCGCTCAACAGGGAACCGCAGCGCTCCTGGAGATCAACGCCACGCTCATATAACGAGATCGACCGCTCCAGCGGCAGACCGCCCTGCTCCAGCGTGGCCACCGTTCGCTGCAGCTCCAGAAGGGCCTCGTCGAAGGTAAGCACCGAGACATCGACTGAGACCTCAGCTCCCGCCTGATCGCTCACCGGTTCTCCTCCCGGCCGGATCGGCCGTCTCCGCTTGATTGCCGCGATCGAGTTGACTCCTCGTCAACGCTCGCCGCGTGCGCTTCCAGGGCGCCGTCTAGTCGTCGTCCCACGAGAATACCAACCCTTACTGATGCCACGAACGCGATGACGGCCACCACCAGCAAAGCCGCAGCCAGCGCGACGAGGCCGATCATCGCGGCGCCTCCGAGTCGCCGGCCGCCCGTGCCGATAGCTCCCCATGGGCCACACGAATGGCGAGCTCCGTGCCTTCGGGCGTCTCGGACGGGTCGCGGACGACGACGCCGTCGGCGGCGCGACGCACTATGGCGTAGCCCCGATCCAGAGTCGCCTGAGGCCCAAGGGCCACCAGTGCGGCCTGGCTCTGACCCAACTCCATCCTCGCCGCCGCCAGGTAAGCCTCTACAGCCGGCGCCAGGTGGGCAGCCAGACGGCTGCCATCCGAACGGCGCCGCGCCACTTCATCCCGCACGCAGCGAGTGGCTCGGTCCAGTAGATAGCCGGCCCGTTCGCGCGCCTGGGCGAGCTGGGCCGCTGGATGAAGCCCGGCAAGCGCGCGACTCTCAGCGGCTAGTCCCGTGCGGCCGCCGAGCAACGCGGCGGCGGCCCTGGAACGGCTTCGACGAGCCAGGTCGGCGACAGCCGACGCCACCTCGACGCGGTCCGGCACGACGAGTTCGGCGGCCGCGGAGGGCGTCGGCGCGCGCACGTCTGCCGCGAAATCGGCCAGTGTCACGTCCACTTCATGCCCCACTCCACATACCACCGGCACCGGATGAGCCACTACGGCACGGACCACCCGCTCGTCGTTGAAAGACCACAGATCCTCGAGAGAGCCGCCGCCGCGGGCGAGGATGACGACCGCCGGAGCGTCTTCGGGATGGCCGTCGCTCCGGCATTGCTCGCCCCAGCGCGCCAGTCGAGCCAGGGCGGTGACTACGCTCGCGGCCGAACCCTCCCCCTGGACCTGGCAGGGTGCCAGCACGAGTCGAGCCAGGGGCCAGCGACGGCTAACCACGTGGCAGATGTCGTGCCACACGGCGCCGGTAGCGCTCGTGACCACGCCGATGACGGCCGGCCTATACGGCAGTGTCCGCTTACGGCCGGAGTCGAACAACCCCTCGCCGGCGAGGCGGGCTTTGAGCATCTCGAATTGCAGGGCGAGATCGCCGAACCCGGCCGGCTGAATCGAGGAAACGTACAGCTGGTAGACGCCCTGCGACTCGAACAGATCCACGCGGCCGTGGGCAACTACCCGCAAGCCGGTTCGGGCCTCGAACGGGGACGCCAGCCGATCGTCGCGGAAGAAGACGCACGCCAGCTGGCTGCGTTCGTCCTTGAGGGTGAAGTAACAGTGCCCTGCCGACGAAACTGTGACGCGACCGACCTCGCCCTCGACCCAGACATCGCGCAGGCTCGCATCTGCACGAATCGCGTCGCGGACGGCGCGCGTGACCTCGCTGACGCCCAGGATCTTGAGCATGACCTCCGTTGCGGCCAGCACCGCATCCACGCTCGGGGGCGTGGCGATACGAGGCGCCGCGACCTCCGGCTCCGTTCCTTCGATGGAATCCCAGGACGGCAGGGCCCAGTCCGGTGGTTCGCTCTTCTTCTGAGCCGGATCGGGCTGGAGCGGCAGGTCACCCCACAGCGGGTCGCTATCCGGAGAACCCTTACGAGTCACGGACGGTACCTCCTGGGCGCGGCCGCCGCCGCGATGCGGCCTCGACTACAGCCGGGTCTGGTACTCGCCGGTTCGGGTGTCGATCCGGATCGTATCGCCTTCGCTGACGAAGATCGGGACCTGGACGATATAGCCGGTTTCCACCGTGGCCGGTTTCCGAGCCCCGCTCTGAGTATCGCCGGCGAACCCCGGCTCGGTCTCGGTGACCTTCAGATCCACCGTGACGGGCAGTTCTACGCCGATCGTTTCGCCGTCGTAGCTCGTCCGATCAAGAAGCATGCCGTCCTTGAGAAACGAGGTGGCGTCCTCGAGCTGCTCGCGGCGAATGCTGAACTGCTCGTAGCTCTCGGTTTCCATGAAGTGGAAGTCGTCGCCGTCCTGGTACATGAACTGCACCTGGCGATGATCCAGCTGGACTCGGGGCCACTTGTCACCGGCCTGGAATGAGCGTTCGACCGTCTGCCCGCGCTTGACGTTGCGAAGCTTGATCTTCACCTGGGCCGAGCCGCGCCCCATCTTGATGTGGTGGTAGTCGAGGATCTGCCAAAGCTCTCCGTCGAGCTCGATACACACCCCCTTGTGCAGGTCGCTGGTCGAAATCATGGTCGCGGAGAGCTCCTCAGGTTGATCGCTAACGGGCGCGGCTTGCTTGCTGAACGTGGATTGTACCGGACGAGCGGAACCGCCAGCCGACGTGGCCCGGCACGCGGCGTGAAAGACTAAACGCCGACGACCAGCTCGTCACGTGGAAAACCAGTCAGAACCAGCAGATCTTCCCGGCTGCGATCGAACAGAACAAGGTCTTCGATGCGTACGCCGGTCTCGTTGTCCAGGTAGATGCCCGGTTCCACGCTGAAGACCGTCGGGCTCGGCAGGGGCTCCTCAGACGCCGCCCGGCTCAACGACGGAAGCTCGTGCGTGGCCAGGCCGATGCCGTGGCCTAGACCGTGGCCAAAATGGTCGCCGTGGCCGGCGGCATCTATAACCGCTCGAGCGGCGGCGTCCACCGCAAGACCGCTCGGGCCCGGAGTGCCGGCCGCCAGCGCTCCTCGCAACAACTCCATGGCCGCGGCCTGGGCCCGAGCGACGGTTTCATAGACGGCCACGTCGCGTTCGGAAGGCTGGCCGACGAACAGCGTCCGAGTCATGTCGCTCCGATAACCGTCGACGGAGGCGCCGAAGTCGAACAACAGGACCTCCCCGATGCGGACCTCCCGCGCCGAGGGCGAGCCGTGGGGCAACGCCGCGTTGTGGCCGGACAGGCAAGCAATCCCAAATGCCAGTGCGTCCGCCCCGCCCGTGCGCATTTCCCATTCGAGTTGCATCGCCAGATCGCGTTCCGTGCAGCCGGGCTTGATGCGACGCAGCAGCGAGGCCAGCGATCTATCGGCGACGGCACAGGCTGCCTTGATGCGCTCGACTTCGGCCGGCTCCTTCACGGCCCGGTCGGTTTCGACCCAGGCCGCCGCTTCGACGAGTTCGACTTCCGGCGCCGCCGCGGCGAGCTGGTTCCAGACCAGATGGCTGATGAAGCCGGACTCCATGGCCACTCGCCGCGCACCGAGACTATCCAGCCAGCGGCGCCAGCCGGCGGACAGTTCGTGTGTGGTGTCTTCGACCCGCGCCTCGGCGGCCTGAGCAGCCGCCTGCAACCGATAGCGGCTGTCGGCCAGGACCAGAACCCGATCAGCCGAAACGAAGAACCGCCCGGAATTGCCGGCAACCTTGTCCTCGTTGTCGTCGAGGGTGAAGCCGGTGAGGTAGCGCATGTGCTCCGACCGCACGCCGAAGTACACGTCGACGCCTTCGGCGGCCATACGCGCCCGCAGCCGCGCCAGGCGTTGCGGTCTGGCGCGGCTGTCGGCCTCGGCCCAGCGAGTCCGGTCGGCGTCGGTCGGCGGCGCCGGAAAGTCGGCCGGATGCGGCAGCCCTCGAACGAGGTTCGTCATGGCGTCATGGTAGCGGCCGCGGGCTAAGGCTGATAACGCCACACTGTGGCGCTTCCGCCCTCGTTACCACCCACCACGAGCAGGGTCCCATCGGCTTGGACGAACGCCCCGGCCAGGTGGTCGATCGGCCCACCTATCTCGCCGCCGGTCGTGAACTTTCCGGTTGTGGGGTCGTAGATCTCTACGCTCGGAATCAGGTTCAAGTCATCGTCCTGGCCGCCCATGACGACCACCCGGCCATCGGGCATCGCCACGGCAAGCGGCGGCTCGCCGTCGTCGTCGCCCCGGGCCGCGCTCATCGAGCCGGTTGCTGCGAACTTGCCGGTCTGCGGATCGAACACTTCGGCCGACGACAGGGGGTTCACATCCTGATCCCCGCCGCCCACGACGAGGACCTTGCCACCCGGCAGAAGGGCCCCGACGGCCGAGTAGCGCGCCTTCCGCAACGATCCCGTGGCAGCGAACTTCCCCGTCGCCGGGTCGTATATCTCAGCCTTCGAAGTGACCGAATTCAGGTCGCTGCCTGTCTCGCCACCCGCCACGAGAACACGGCCGTCGGCGAGCTTCACTGCGGTGAAAGACGCGCGTGCGGTCTTCATCGAGCCGGTTCTCGATATCTTGCCTGCGGTGGGATCGAACAGCTCGGCGTATGGGTAAGCGGCCGAGTAGTCTTGACCGTCGTGTTCGCCACCAACTATGAGCACGCGTCCGTCGTTCAGCAGCAACGTGGCGTCGTTCGCGCCGATCGCCGGCGAATCCTCGTTTCCTGGAGAGGCAATCAGCTCGCCGCACTTGCCCGACCTGGAGTCCACCACAAGCGCGCCATCGTCCATTTCGATCACCACGAAGACTCGACCATCCTGGAGCGTCACCGCCCGAATTGCGGCCTCGGTGTCGGCGTCGACCTCGGAAACCTTCCCGGTCAACGGATCGAATTGCTTGGTGCTGTTGTACTGGCCGCAGCCGGCCGCGATCAGCTTGCCGTCACCGGCCAGGGCGGCGACGACATACGCAGAAGGGCAGCCGGTAACTGTCCCGATCTCCATGAAGGTTCCGGGCGTCATCGACGGCCTCGCCGCCGAGGTCGCGGCATCCGACGGCGATGCCGAGATCGCCCCAGAAACGGCCGGGATTCCGGTTTTCGGCACGGCGGTCCCCGACGCGGTGCAGCCGGCCACGACTGCCACCACGGCAACGCCGCATAAGAACATTCGCGCCTTCATTGTTCCCCTCCGGTTTTCAAACCCTACTGCGTATACCCGTACAACTTCGCGTTAGCGTCCTGCTCCGCCTGCGTCTTGGCGAAGGCATGCGTGCCGCTGCCGTCGTTCTTGGCCAGGAAGTAGAGGTATCCGTCCTTGGTGTCCGGACCCATGGCTGCCGCCAGCGAAGGCGCACTGGGCGAGCAAATCGGATAGATCGGCAGGCCGTGGCTGTGATAGGTGTTGTATGAGGCCAGGTCGTCGGGGAAGACCACCTGGCTCAGTGGCCCACTAGTCTTGATCGAGTTCCAGAACGAATAGTCGACCCAGCCGGTGATGTCGGGGTTCGCCCGCAACCAGACCGAGTCGTTGGCGTAGTTGAGCGTCGGATCGGCGTTGAGCAATGCCGTCGGCCACATCTTAGGATTGAGTCGGTTGGTGTAGACGCCGGCGATGAGGGGCCGGTCGGTGTCGACCTTGGCCTCCATCTCAACCAATGCCGCGATCTGGACGGTCTTGTATATCTGATCCGAGGGCAGGTCGAACAAACCCTTGGGCGCGTTCAGCACGAAACCGTCGACAAGCATGCCCAACAGCGCACTGGGCGTCGTGTCCGGAGCGACGTTGTAGGTGGCCGGGTAGAGGAAGCCTTCCAGAGATGCTCCGCTGGGCAGTTTGAGCCACGGATACTGAGCCAGGAAATCGGCCGTGGGGTGTTCGGCCAGGTCGTAGAACTGCTGAACGTTCATGGTGAGAGGCGCCGTAGGATCTGCCGGAGTGGCCTCCAGCACCTCCAGCTTGGCGACCATTTGCTCGATCCTCAAACCCTCGCGGAAGGTGATGCGAACCTTCGGCGGCGCCACCGGCGCACTCACCAGGGCGGCGATCACCTCGTCCATTGTCATGGATTTGGCCACCATATGGCGACCCACCTGGAAGTCTTGATCAACCTTGAGGCGAATCGACTCGAAGACGAAGGCCCTCTTGTCCGTAATGACATTGGCCGTCACCAGCTGATCCCCAATCGATTGGGGCGTGGAACCTGGTCCCACGATGATCACGACGCCGCTCGTATCGGTGGCATCCACGGGCTGACTGATGTCGCTCCACAGCGCCCCGCGAACGATGTCCGAAACGAACGGCACCTGCAGCGCGGTCGAGTTGCCGGATGCCCAGTCGACGATCCCGTTTACGACCATCGGTTTGGCCACGAAGTTCAAGGCGCCCAGGACGAGACCGCCGATGACCAAGGCAAAGACCGCGAAACGAAGAAGGCGCCAGGCCCCGCCGCGCTCGGTCTTACCGTATTCGCGGCTGGATTCATTGCCGGTGGCGCGCCACGGACGCCGGTATTCCTCGTTCTCAGGCGAGGTCGGCGGATAGTCGTCCCAACCCTGGTCCACGGCCCGGCGTGGGGGTTGGTTGGCCGAAGTGCGACGGACTCGTGGCCCACTGTCTCCGCGCGGCTTGTAGCCGCCTCCTTGCGTCATGTCGGCCTCCGATCCGAGTCTGCGTTCGCGCTCGCGTCGAACGCGTCCTGAAGTATCAGCGCCGCCGCTTCACGGTCGACGCGGGCACGATATGCGTCTCTCTGACCCGGGCTGGGTGGTCCTCCGGACTTGCCGCGAGGAGCGCCGCCGATGCGACGCTCGGCCCGTTCGCTGGTCAATCGCTCGTCGCGGAACGTTACCGGTAGTCCCGTGGTGGCCGCCAATTGCTGTGCCCATTCTCGAGTCTGAGCGGCCTGCGGGCCTTCCGTACCGTCCATGTTCAGTGGCAATCCTACGACGATCTCGCCCGCTCGCTGCTCGGTGGCGATATTCACGACCGCGGCGACGTCGTCTGCGACGCGCCTGCCGCGCCGCAGCGTAGTGAATGGAGTGGCCGTGCGCGTGGCCCGCTCGCCGATCGCGACGCCGATCCGACGCTCACCAAGATCGATCCCTACCACCCGGCCGGAGAAGTCAGTCGCCCCGTTGTCGGTCACGAAGGTCAAACCGGCGGCGGCGTGGGCGAAGGGAAATCCGCCGCCGGCGTATCGGTGGCCGACGGTGTATCGGTCGGCCCCGTGGTGTCCGTGGGCTCGGGATTCGCGGTTGAGGCATCCGAGGGCGACGGCGTCGTCGCGGGCGCGGTCGGCGGCGAGCCATTCCGGTGAGTCGCCGGCTGCGAGCTGCCGGTTGAAGTGGTCGATACGTCGACAATCTTGATGTCGATGCGGAAGTCGAAGCCGGGAACGTCGGTGACCCAGAACGGCCATAGAGACACGTCGACCTGTCCGAGCTTCGCCAGCAGCGACTTGGCCTCGGCAAGCGACTTGCCCTTGATCTGCGCCCGAATATCGGCCACGTCCACTGCCGCAGCCTCGCCGGCGGTAACGGTCAACGGCAGGGTTACGGTGCCGTCGTGGGACACCGCCTTGCCGACGACCGTGGCGACCGAACTATCCACTAGGGCATAGCCGGTCTTGACTCCCGCCGACGCACGCTTCATGGCGATTTCGGCGACATCCGCCATATCGACGGCCATCGCCGTGCCGGTCGCTTTGCAGTCGAGGTCGAAGGTCTGGTTGTCGGTTCCTACGACCGAGGCCGGATCGGGGTTGCAGGTCACGTCGCCGAGTTGCGCCGACTCCGAGATGATCGTGAGTCCCGAAGGTGGCGCAACGGGCGCCGAGGCGGCGTCGGACTGCCCATCGGGCTGTGTCTGGACGGCGTTCAGGGCGTCCGGTCCGGAGACGTCGGCGGCGAATTGAGTCCGCAGCTGCTGTTGCAGACCCGCCACCGCCGTGTCCACGTCCGCCTGCACGATCTCCGGAGCCACGTTGTGGGTCCCGCCAGTGGTCGCGGCTTTGTTGGTGACGGAAACGTTGATCTTCGCCAGCCACGACGGCACGTTGACTATCGTGCCGGATGCGACGTTACCGGCCACGCCCTTCTTGGCGGCCTGAACCGGCGCGTCCGCCTTGGTCGGGCTGACCGTCAGGCCCGACAGCCCCGCCTGCTTTACCGTGACGGCCGACGTCGTGGTGAACACCACTCCTGCGGACGTCGAAATGACCGTGCCCGACGCTATCGTCACAGGGGCGCCGGTGTCCGCCGAAGTGAAGGTGACCGTTCCGGTGGCCGCGGTGTCGACCGACTTCTCGCCAGTGGCGTCGAATGTACCGGCCGCATCGACCGCAAACGAGACAACGACACCAGGCACTGTGGAGGACTGATCGTTCGCCGCCTTCACGGCCGGATCCACGGTCAGGTTGAGCGCCATGGGCGCCAGCGGCTGCTCGCGCAAAGTGACAACCACAGTCGCAGCAGGCAGCAGCACGAGTCCCGCGAACGCAAGTGCCACGACGACCGCCAGACCAACTCCGATCGCCACCGACTTCGGCGGTACGCGGCTCGTACCCGTGCCCGCCGGCTGCCGTCCTGTGGTGACGCGTGTGGATCCGCCCCGCCCGATCAACCCGGGCATTCCGGGCTTAACCGTCAGGGCCAGTTCGTCCAGGGCGTCGCTGACTCCACCTGCTCCATGGGCCGCTACAACGGCTTCCGCCCGCTCGTAATCTCCGACGCTGGCGTACACGGGCAGCTCGGCGGAGCGGGCCACGGACTGAACTGATGGATCGGCGGCGACGATCGCCAGCCGCTTGTTCCGCTTCTTGGCCTCCCGGGCAAGCAGCCGGAAGTTGATTCGCGACGTGGCCACTCGCGAGCCGGCCGAAAGTACGAGCGCAATTCGGCTGTCCGAAGAGTCGCGCAGTCGCGCGGCCGCGGAAGTGATCTCGTCGTCGACGTCGAGGTAATAGATGGCCATCGGCTACATCTTCNNTGCGTGGCGTCGTGAATGCGCTCCACCTGGCTCGGGGCCATTACGACAAGTTCCGGCGGGCGGCTGAACGGCAGGCGCCGCCAGAACGACTCCTCGCGCAGGATGCCGCCGATTTCGGGCAGATGCGAACCGCCTCCACAGATGTAGATCCGGCCCGGCAGAAGATCGCCGCTGGCCAGTTCATCGAGAACCAGTTCCACGCCCGCCGCCCAGATGGCGACGTCGTCGGACACGATCCCGGCGATTTCGGCTCGCCGCTCGACGGCCAGGCCACGCGCGTAGTCCAGCTTGAGCTCCTCGGCGCGCGGGAACGGCAGATCCAGGCGATCGGCGATCGATTTGGTAAATGCCCGACCGCCCAGCGCGAACATCCGGGTTCCCTCGATGCCGCCGTTGCGAACCAGGGCCACATCGGTGGTACCGCCGCCGATGTCGACGAAGAGCGCACCCGACTGCTGCACCTGCTCGTTGGCCAGGACGCGAGCCACCGCATATGGTTCGGCGACGACCTCCAGCAACTCAAGTTCGAGTTGCTGGGCCACGGTCTGCAGTGCGCCGAGATGAACGAGCGGCGCGAAGGCGTTGAAGACGCTGATCTTGACGTGCCGGCCGCGGAACCCAACCGGGTTGGTGACGGGATAGCCGTCGATCTGGGCACCGGTGACGGCGGCGTGGACGAGCCGCACGTCGACCTGGCCGAGGCCGGTCTCCCAGGTGATCGCCCGCTCCGCTTCGCGCAGGGCTTCCTGCTGAACGCCGTCGATCAGCTTCTGCAGCTCCGCATCGCTGATCGGGACATCTGAGTGGCGCCGCTCCTGCGAGTGCGTGGTGGTGAAGCCCTTCACCAGTTCGCCGGCGATACCGATGACGCATTGCGTCGGGCGGAACCCGGCCATCTCCTCCGCCTCTTGCAAGGCCACGGAGCAGTTGTCCACCACCGCGTTGATGTCCGTCACGGTCCCGGATTGCATGTGGGCAAGACCCTGGCGCTTGCGCCCGACGCCCCGGACGGTGCCGACGGCGTCATCGTCCATCTCGAACACGAGAGCCTTGACGAACTCGGTGCCGATATCCAGCGCGGTGCAGGCCGCCAGGGCAGAATCTTCCTCGCGGCCCCAGATCCTGCGCCAGAACGCCACGGCCACTCCCCTATCTGTCCGCTATTTGCCCGCCGCCTTAAGTGTAGCCTCGATCGCGGCCATAGCCGCCGGAATGCCGTCTCGGTTCGTGCCCATGCCCTGAGCCATCTCCGGCCTGCCGCCGCCACGGCCGGCCATCGAAACCATGGCCGCTTTGACCAGCTCGCCGGCGGAGACGCCCCGGACTACGAGTTCCGGACTGACGGTCACGAAGATCTGGGGCGCGTCCGCGTCGTACGCCAGGGCTATGACACCCGAGCCGAGAGCGGCGCGGATCTCCTTGACATACGCCTTCCACTGATCCGGCGAGTCGAACGCGGCCGAATGCGCGACCAGCTTCACGCCCGGAACCGGTTCGGTGGCCGCCGCGGCGACTTCGCTCGCCTTGGCCAGGCCCGTGCCGGCGGCCTTGAGCCGGCGCTTCATCTCGCGAAGCTCATCCTGTAGGGCGGCCACTCGATCAGGTGCGGCATCGACGGACGTCACGCCGAGTGTGTCGGAGACCCGGTCGAGCAGTGCCAGTCGTTCGCGCAGGTAGGCGTCGGCGCCGTCGCCGGTCATCGCCTCGACACGCCGCGTGCCGGCGCCGATGCTGCGGTCGGAGGTAATCACGAAGCTGCCGATCTGCCCCGAAGCGGTGCAGTGCGTTCCGCCGCACAACTCGAGCGAGTAGCCCTCGACGCGCACGGTTCGGACCGTCTCGCCGTACTTCTCGTCGAAGAACGCGTCGGCGCCCGCGGCGACGGCATCGGCCATCGCCTGGATCGTGGTCGTGACCGGCCGGTTCAAGCGCACGACGCCGCGGACTTCGTCCTCGATGGCACGCTTCTCGTCGGCGGTCAGGGCCCGATCCAGCGGATAGTCGAAGCGGAGGTAGTCCGGCGCAACCAGCGAACCGGCCTGATGGGCATCCGGACCGACGACGTTGCGCAGCGCCCGGTGGAGCAGATGCGTGGCGGTGTGATTGCGCATGATGCGAGCCCGGCGATCGGCGTCGACACGGGCGGTCACCATCTCGCCGACCTTGATCCGGCCCTGGAGCGTGCCCCGATGCACGAACAGGCCTGCGATCGGCTTCTGCGTGTCTTCCACTTTGAAGAGCGTCGAGCCGCCGCCCTGCTCCATTAGTTCACCGTGATCGCCGACCTGCCCGCCGCCCTCGCCGTAGAACGGCGTCGCGGCCAGCACGATTTCGGCCGCTCCGTGGCCGGTCAGCTCCTGGTATTCGGTGCCGTCGCGCAGAATGGCCACGACCTTGGCGTTGGCTTCGGTGCCGTCGTAGCCCAGGAACTTCGTTTCGCCCACCCGGCGAAGAATGTCCTGGTAGATCTCGCCGAGTCCCGCCTGCCGTGATAGCTCGGCCTTCGTGCCCTTGCGGCTCCGCTCTTTTTGCTCGGCCATGGCGGCAGCAAATCCGCCGCGATCCACTCGCACGCCGTACTCCGCGGCCATGTCCACTGTCAGGTCGACCGGGAAGCCGTATGTGTCGTGGAGCCGGAATGCAACCTCGCCGGCGAGAACCGGCGCATTGTCTGGAAGGCTGTCGGGCAGCCGGCCGATGACCCGCTCCTGTGCGGAGAGCGGCGCCAGCGCGGCTTCCAGATGACTCGTACCCGTTTCGAGAGTGCGCGCGAACTGGGCCTCTTCCTGGCGGATGACCTTGAGGATCTTCTCGCGCTGTGTGTCGAGGTACGGGTAAGCACCCTTCATGATGTCGATCACGGCCGCGGCGGTCACGTCCATGAACGGCTCCGTCCGGCCAAGCAAGCGGCCATGGCGAACCGCGCGGCGCAGGATGCGGCGGAGAACGTAGCCGCGACCCTCGTTGGACGGTGCGACGCCGTCGGCTACGAGGAACGTCACGGCTCGAGAGTGATCGGCGATTACCTGGTAGCTGAACCGCTCCGCCTCGAAGGATTCGGGGTCGTGGCCGAGCAGCTGCCGCATGGCGGCGTGGATCGGCGTGAACAGGTCCGTGTCGTAGTTGGTCTTGACCTGCTGGATGACGCTAGTCAACCGCTCGAGGCCCATGCCCGTGTCGACCGACTTCATCGGCAGCGGCACGCGCGTGCCGTCGGCGCGCTGGTCGAACTCCATGAAGACCAGGTTCCAGATCTCGAGCCAGCGCGGACACGTGTGGGAGTGGTCCGGAACGCAGTCGGGCCCTTCGCTGAATTCCGGCCCGCGATCGAAATGGATTTCCGAACAGGGGCCGCACGGCCCCGTTTCGGCCATTCGCCAGAAGTTGGCGTCGTCGCCCTTCGCGATGTTGCCCCAGCGCGCAATTCGGTCCTTGGGCAGGCCTATCTCATCGGCCCAGATCTTGTAGGCGTCGTCGTCGTCCGTGTAGACGGTGGCACCCAGCCTGTCGGCCGGAATCTTGAAGACCTCGGTTAGCAGTTCCCACGCCCAGTGGATCGCTTCGCGCTTGAAGTAATCGCCGAAGCTCCAGTTGCCGAGCATCTCGAACATGGTGTGATGGCGCGGCGTGCGGCCGACTTCCTCGAAGTCGTTGTGCTTGCCGGCGACGCGCAGGCAACGCTGGTAGTCCGTCGCCCGCACGTAGCTGCGCCTCTCCCGACCGGTAAGGACGTCCTTGAACTGGACCATC
>PMLK01000035.1:0-131 GCA_003158875.1 Chloroflexota bacterium | reverse complement strand
CGCCGCTAACGGTACCAAACCACGCGCCAAGGAGCGGGGCGGGCTGAGGCGACCGGAGTGGGGCGCGGGCGCGGGTGGAGCGGGGCTGGCGCGGCGTCGGGCGTGCTCGGCCTAGTCGTGCGTCCGCGGCC